>JAGVNG010000019.1 GCA_020053375.1 Nanobdellota archaeon
CACCTTTATTTTATGATTATTTTAGGTATAGAAACATCTTGCGATGAAACAGCAATCTGCATAATTGAAACGGATGATAATTCCCCTATTCCTAAAATAAAAATACTTGGAAATCAACTTTATTCTCAAATAACATTGCACGCACAATATGGCGGAGTGTTTCCTATGATGGCCAAAAGAGAACATGCAAAAAATCTGACTCCTCTGCTTGAAAAATGTTTGGAAGAATCTGGTATTGTTAACTTGGAAGAAAAAATAAAACTTAAAGATCAAAAAATTGAAAAAATAAAAGAGATACTGGTCAGAGAACAAGGTTTATTTGAACCATTCATAGAACTAGCTGAAAAAATAAACTCTGCTGTTTGGAATAAAAAAATTGATGTTATAGCTGTCACAAACGGACCTGGACTTGAACCAGCTCTTTGGGTTGGCGTAAGTTTTGCAAAAGCATTATCTGAGCTTTTAGGTATTCCTGTAATGCCGACAAATCATATGGAAGGACACATGGCCGTTGCCCAATTAAATAAAATATCCGATAAAGAATATGAGATTAAAAATATAAATTATCCTGCTATAGCATTGCTTATTAGCGGAGGACATACTCAGTTGGTATTAATAAAAGAGAGCCTAAAATACGAAATAATTGGCAATACTAGAGATGATGCCATTGGAGAAGCATTTGATAAAGTTGCAAGAATATTAGGACTCGCATATCCGGGAGGACCGCTGATTTCAAAACTTGCTGAAAAAGAAAGAGTTGAAAATCCTGACAAAGTTCCTCCATATCCTCTTCCCCGCCCTATGATTCATTCGCATGATTTGAATTTCTCTTTTTCTGGCATTAAAACTGCCGTACTTTATACTGTGCAAAAAATTCCTACTATTACTGAACAAATCAAACAAGAAATTGCCAGAGAGTTTGAAGATGCTGTCGTAGAAGTAATCGTCAAAAAAACGAAAGAAGCTGTAGAACAATATGGCGCACAAATTATAATAATAGGCGGCGGGGTCAGCGCAAATAAAAAAATTAGAAATGATCTTGCCAAACTCGCAGAAGATTCAAACATAGAATTTTTAGTTCCAGAAATAAGCGCATCCACAGACAATGCATTTATGATAGCTCTTGCAGGATATTTAAATATTAAATCGGGAAAAAAAACTGAAACTGAATTTAAAGCAAAAGGAAATTTATCTCTTTAAATTTGGCAATTAACCTTTATTTAAAGCCATTTTTAAGTTTTTAAGTTATCAACTTTTTACTATTGATTTTTTTATAGTTTGGAATAGTATATTGGCTTAGCAAGACAGGAGGTTGTTTATCGGTGCGCCCTGCATGCCGCCGGCGCAAATTGCAGGCAACGCTCGATTAACTCCTGGAGATCGTACAGATACGATCTCAATTTTGGGACCCCTTATTTTCTCAGTGCTTCTGGCACGAGGCGGGGTCCCTTTTTTATTGTTTAAATTAATCCAAAGTAGCAAAATTTTTTGTTTTTTAACACAAAAATTCACTACAAAATTATCAACTTTTCACTATTGTTTTTTTTATAGTTTGGAATAGTATATCCGAAGCGGCATTGAAGACAGTATTGGCGCCCTATGGAACTTGTAAGCCCCCCAAACATAGGCTACGTTAATATTAAACTTCATCCCGCACAAAGGGATCGTACACACGATCTCAAATTTGGGACTCCCAATTTTCTCAGTGCTGCTTGCAGCATGAGCGGGAGTCCTTTTTTTATTCTTTAAAAATAGACCGATTATAAAATATAACCAATGGCCAATTATAAAAGTTTTTGTTATTATAAAGCGATTATGCAAGATAAATTTTTAAAACCATACAATCCCCAAGAAACGGAATCCAGAATATATAAAATGTGGGAAGAATCAGGTTTTTTTAACCCAGATAATCTTCCAACGAGACACAAAGAAAAATATTCAATAATGATGCCACCTGCAAACGTTACAGGTATGCTTCATATGGGACATGCTCTTACCATGACCATTGAAGATATCATGATTCGCTATCAGAGGATGCGAGGTAAGAAAACTTTGTGGCTTCCTGGAACAGATCACGCCGCGATTGCCACGCAATCCAAAGTTGAAAAAATAATCAAAAAAGAAGAAGATAAATCCAGATACGATCTTGGACGTGAAGAGCTTCTGAAAAGAATAGATGCTTTTGCAAAACAAAGCCACGACACAATCATTTCCCAGCTGCGCACTTTGGGCTCTTCCTGTGATTGGTCTCGTGAGGCTTTTACTATGGACGAAAAAAGAAATTTTGCCGTTCGGACAATGTTCAAAAAAATGTATGATGATGGCCTTATTTATAGAGGTAAAAGAATAATAAATTGGGACCCAAAGGGTCAGACAACCATTTCAGATGACGAAATCGTTTACGAAGAAAGATCGGCAAAATTTTATACTTTCAAATATTCAAAAGACTTCCCTATTTCAATATCCACAACAAGACCTGAAACTAAAGTCGGCGATACTGCTGTTGCTGTTCATCCTGAAGATGCTCGCTATCAAAAATACATTGGAAAAGAATATGATGCGGTATTTTGCGGAGTTCCAATTCATATTAAAATTATTGCGGATAAAGAAGTTGATAAAGATTTTGGTACAGGTGCACTTGGAGTCACACCAGCTCACTCTATGATTGACTGGGAAATGGGCCAAAAAAATAATTTGCCTATAGTACAGGTCATAGATGAAAAAGCAAGAATGATTGTAGGCGACGAGCGAATTATCGGTAAAAAAGTTACGGAAGCCAGAGAAATAATCGTTGAGTGGTTAAAATCGGAAGGACTTTTAGAAAAAGAAGAAGAAATAAAACAAAATATTTCAACCGCAGAAAGAACTGGTGGAATTATAGAGCCTTTACCAAAACTTCAATGGTTCATAGCCGTTAACAAGCCTTTTAAAATCCCCCATTCTGAAATAGCAGGTGTACAATCTGGCTCAACTACTACATTAAAAGAAATAATGAGAAACACTGTTGAAAAAGGCCAAATTAATATTATTCCTGATTATTTCAACAAAACTTATTTCCATTGGATAGACAATCTCAGAGATTGGTGCATATCAAGACAGCTTTGGTATGGGCACAGGATTCCTGTTTGGTATAAAGGGAAAGAAGTATTTTGCAATACAGAGGCTCCCGAAGGCGAAGGTTGGACACAAGATGAAGATACGCTGGACACATGGTTTTCTGCCGGCTTATGGACATTTTCAACGCTAGGATGGCCGGAAAAAACCGAAGATTTTGAAATGTATCATCCGACAGATGTTTTGGAAACTGCTTATGATATTCTTTTCTTCTGGGTCGCAAGAATGATAATGATGACGACATATGCCTTGGGCACGGTTCCTTTCAACAATGTTTACCTTCACGGAATGATCCGTAATTCAAAAGGACAAAAAGTTTCAAAATCTTTGGGCGACAACGTTGATCCTGCTGATATAAGCAAAAAATCAGGCACTGATGCAATGAGAATGGCACTTATTATCGGAAACACTCCGGGGACAGATTGCAAATGGTCAGACGATAAGCTAAAAGGTTACAAGAATTTTGCAAATAAAATTTGGAACATCACAAGATTTATTTTAGAATCAACAAAAGATGCAAAGTACAATAATGAGTTCAACAATTTTAGCGAAATGGATAAAAAACTTATTGAAGAAAGAAATGCTTTTGTCACTGATATAACGCTTGATATGGAAGAATTCAGATTCTACATGGCTGGAGAAAAAATATATCATTATATTTGGCACACTCTTGCTGATGTTATTCTTGAAGATAGCAAGAAAGTATTTAATGAAGGAAATGAGGAATTCAATAATTCAAGAAAACAATTTTTGCTAGGTACATTAAAAACTGTCCTTATTGTTCTTCATCCTTTCATGCCTTTCTTAACAGAAGAAATTTGGCAATCAACAAATGAAGACAAAAGCATTCTCATGATAGAAAAGTGGCCTATCTAAAATAAATAAACTTGTCCCGTTGTAAATTACAAGATGAATCAAAAAGAAAAATTGACACTAGATATAAATAAGATAAAAAATTAATTAATCAAACATTATAGGCTTTAAAATTTTACAACTGGGATGAATTTTGATCCAAATATTTTAATTACAATATCATTGGCATTTATAAGCGGTATGCTTCCTGCGCTTGTGTGGCTTTTGTTTTGGACGCATGAAGATAGAAAAAATCCTGAACCAAAAAGCATGTTGGCACTTGCCTTCATTGGAGGCATGGTCGCAGTATTCATTTCTCTGTTTTTAGAAAAATATCTCTATGGTTTAGGATTAGAAAAATTATTCTCATCAAGTATTTTCGGGCAAATATTGCCTTGGTTTCAAAAAATAGCCAGTCAAACAAATATTCAAATAGACCGAGTTCTTCTTGTAGTCATATTCGCTCCTTTTATAGAAGAAATTTCTAAATTTATAATAGCATATATACTTGTTTTAAGATCAAAGGATGATGACGAACCTTTAGATCCAATGATATACATGATAACGACAGCCTTAGGATTTGCTGCCATAGAAAATATGCTATTTTTGGTTAATCCCTTTGAAAATCACGATATTATTTCAACTATTTTCACAGGAAATATGAGATTTGTAGGAGCTATGCTATTGCATACTGTCTCATCTGCGATTATAGCGATGTTCATGAGTTTCCATTTTTTTGACAGCAAATTTAAAAAATTCTCATTTATTATTTTTGGTATAATTTGCTCTGTTGCTATGCATAGCATTTTCAATTTCTTAATGATTGGAAATCAAGGAGCATCCACCACTATAGCATTGGAACTTATTTGGATTACTGTTATAATAGTATTACTAGCATTTGAGAAAATTAAAAAAATCAGAGAAGAAAAAATTGATTTGTGTGTGTGAGTCGTATTTATTAAAAAATATTAAAAATATCTTAGCAAAAATGAGAAAAAAATCTTTTTTTGAAAGAATCACAGGGATCGTAAGAGTTGATGATGAAGACGATGATCAAAAACTCGATGATCAAGTTGAAACTGAAATGGAAGAATCTGAAGTGGAAACTGAAGGCCAGCTTGCTATAGATATGTATCAAACTCCCTCTGAAATAATCGTAAAAACCATGATAGCTGGTGTCAAACAAGAAGATTTAGACGTATCTATAACCCGCGATATGGTAACCATAAGAGGAAAAAGAGATGAAGCCAACGATACTGCAGGCAACGATTATTTTCATAAAGAATTATATTGGGGATCATTTTCAAGAACAATTATTCTTCCACAGGAAATTGACGTTGATGAATCAGAAGCAATAAATAAAAATGGCCTGTTGATAATAATAATGCCTAAGATAGATAAACACAGACAAGCCAAATTAAAAATTAAAAGCGCGTAAAATGAATTTAAAAAAATCGCTCTCCAGCGATTTTTTTTGTAAAAAGAAAACCCCGGGTCATTATGACCCGGGGTTGAAAAAAATCTACGAACATTTCAAACACTGCTTATCAAGCATTGTAACCAACTCCCATGGATTACATCGTTTACATCCATAAAATAACGCTAGTTGGTCATTAACCTTTGGATGCGGTGACATTGCCACCACTA
>JAGVNG010000013.1 GCA_020053375.1 Nanobdellota archaeon
AATACCATCAGCAAAGGAGAGAGTAAGCAGTAAGCAGTAAGCAGTAAGCAGTAAGAAAACTTTCTTCATCGCTAAACCTCCAATAAACTAAAAACTAAAAGTGAAAAGTGAAGAAGGGTTTTTAATTTTTAGTTTTTCACTTTATAAATTACAATAGTAGGATTAGGAATTCTCCAAAACCCAGGATATTCTTTCCCATTCTTAAATTTGATTCCAAATATAGAAGGAGACTTATCAAATCTTTTTATCTCTTGATATTGAGATTTTATAACTACCAAAAGTCCTTTAGGAAGAATATGAACATTCTTTGCCCAAACAAAATATTGAGGCAGGCTATCACTTAAATCCTTTTCTCCCCACCATTTATCTCCTTCCCACCACCGTATCTTATACTTAAATGGATTGACTAAAGGAGCAGAAAATGGAGTAAGTTGGTTAATATATCCAATGCTTGCACCCTCCTCCATGTTAGCTACCATCCATTTTCCAGATGCAAGCCTTGTATCCTCCTCAACAAACAGCCTGTCATAAGCTAATGAATATGTAAAGGTATAGATTGAAACAACAAAAAAGATGGCTAATGTAATCCATCGGATTATCCTTCCTTTTGTAAAACCTTCTCCTATGACCCTTGCTCCCAAGAGTATCAAAAATGGAAGGAGCCATATCCCATAGTGGATCCAATTATATGTAGTTGCGCTGATAAAAAAGAAGCCTGGAAAGATAAAGGATAAAAGCAGGATATCCTTCTTTTCTCTTTTATATAAAGAGTAAAGGATGCCAGCAGTTACAACCAAAAGCTGTGGCCACCCCAAGCCTGTGGATAGACTTACCTTGAAATAGTAAAAGCAATGGGCAAGGCTAAAATCAAAAGGTGTGTTTCCCGATAGAAACTTGAACTCATTAATGACCTCATTCATAGAGACCAGGACGTATGGGTTGACGGCTAAATACGCTCCTATCAAAGCAATTACAGACAGGAATATCCTCTTTTCAAAGATGGAGAAAATTGCAATCTTTTGGTGTTGTCCTGCCCGTTTGATTAGATGGGCTATGGGTATAGCCAGAAAGACATATCCAAATATAATTAAAACACCACAAGCTATGCCAGCAAAGATGCCAGCAAAGATATAATTACTAAACTTATCAGAGTCGAGAATTTTAACGGCAAAATAAAATGCAAGGAGGAGAAAAGGCAAGTCAAAGACATAAGGCTTCATATAGTGGCTAAAAGCAACTATTGCTGGCATAAGACTTAGAAAAAACGCAGATATCAAACCTATTCTTTTATCATAGAGCAAGCAGCCAAGCAAATACATTATATATACGGCTAAAACAGCCATTAATGTCCCTATGGTGCGTCCTATTATAAATATCTTTCCCATCTCTTGCGGATGCAAAAAATAATACGAGATATCTTGTGACAGGGTAAGAAGATTAAAAATTGAGGCTATTTTAAGAGATATTCCTATTGAATAGAGATACAACCCTCCATAAGAAAAAAAATGGGGGTTGAAATCTAAATTTTTTGGATTCATGCCCCCTATCATAGCTAATGTGCATTGTTCATCAGGATAGTAAGAGCGAAGAAGGAAGGAACGGAGCGAACTTATAAGATATTTGGACATCTTAATCTCTTTTCCGTTAACCATAACATCATAATAATCCTCTGGAATATCATAAGGGTCACCAGGATATCTCATTTTACTATATATCTCATCCCTGGTCTCCTTCATTATCTGGGATAAGTCTTTTATCTCTTGCTCATTAGAGCACAGCAATCTCAGTCGCTCCTTGCTTGGAATCCCTCCCCATATGCCATAGGTATTCAAAAACAAAGCGATTAAACAAATAATTCCCAACAAAATTTTTCTCATCTTTGTGTATTCTCCTTAAAATTTTACAGGTCAACCTGATAGAAGCTGAAATCCAGCTTTTATCTGTCTGAAAAAGTCAGTAAAATTCTTTACTTTAGATACTCTCTTTAATATATATCGTGTTCTGAGATAGAATTTTAAATAAGCATAACGAAACATCTTTTCCAGTTCAGTTCTTGAAAAAATATTTGAAGCTAAAGGTGGAATTATTTTATCCACTGGATTTTTTGCCACTTCTTTCCAGAAATCTTGCTTTAGAAATTCGCTTTCCAAGGCATCATTATATATTTTTGTCTTAGGAAGCATAATAGCGATACAAAACTGGACATAATCGGGGTCCAATTCTATAGCAAAATTAATCGTTTTCATTATTTGTTCTTTAGTTTCACCAGGGTAACCTATTATAAAATCGAGAAAAACTTCTATGCCGACTTCTTTGGTTTCTTTTACAGCTTTTCTTATCTGTTCAACAGTGATTTTTTTGTTCATCGCTTTTAGTATCTCGTCTGAGGCATTTTCAGCACCATATTGAATCCTCATACAGCCAGCTTTTTTTAATCTTAAAAGTATTTCCCGGTCAACAGTATTCACCCGTGAACGAATTGCAAAAACTATATTCAGCTTCTGATTTATAATGTTATCACATATCTCAAGCACCCTTTTTTTATTTATTGTAAACATTTCATCAAAAAAGAGAAATTCATTTATTCCAAGATTCATACATTCTTTTATTTCGGAAATTACATTTTCAACCTGGCGCATTTTATATCTGCCCTCGTGTTGAATAAAACAAAAATTACATCGGTAAGGACATCCCCTACTGGTCATTAAGGTTGTTGCAATTTTGTTTTTACCAATAGCTGAATAATATTTTTTGTATTGGGTAAGGTGTCGTGTCGGAAAAGGTAGTTCGTCTATGTTTGTATAGGGTCGCTTTCCAGTAAATTTAATGGCTCCATTTTCCTTAAAATATATTCCCTCTATTTCCGAAATATCTTTTTTTTCTTCCAATGTATTCAACAAAAGAGTAAGGGTTATTTCTCCTTCTTCAATAACTACAAAGTCAACTGTATTCCATGAAATCGTTTCTACGGGGTATATATCCACATGAGGACCTCCTATAATAACCTTAATATTTCTATCTATTTCTTTTATTGTGGCCGTTAGTTTATAGACATTATTGACAGTTAGAGAGGTAGTATATATTCCTACCGCATCAGGTTTTTTTGTTATAAGTAGAGTTTTTATTTCCGCTAATGTCGTTCTTTCCAATATCATATCCAAAATTTCTACTTTGTGATCGGAATATTTCTTCAGATAACTAGCAAGATACATAAGTCCCAATGGCGGATAATAACCAACATCAAGTTTTTTATAAGAATCAGGAGAAGTGGTAGAAAGATTTGTTTCAGTTGGAGGCATTATAAGGATAATTTTCATATCTCTTTATCTTTATCAATCCTCTCTTCCAGGATTGCTATAGTACTTATTAATCTTTGTATTTGATTAGACATCTTTGTTATTTTGGATGTTAAAAAGAAGGTATAGACTAAAAGAAAACCAATAAGAAAGATATAGATTATATGTCTTGCATCAATAATGCCAATTACATAAATTGAGAACCAACGGTAAAATGGCTCAAAAATAGGTATAGATAAAAGAAACAAAGAGACGCAAAACCACAAAATTGAATATGAGGGATTGAAATTTTTCTTTGTAATATTTCTTAAGATAAAAATAAAGAAAATTAAACCAATAACAGACGCTGTTATTAAAATTTTAATTCCCATCTGCACCTTAAATTTTCTTCTTCTGAAGCAGGCAACCTAATATATTAACAAATCCTTTGAGGGGAAATAATACTGCCTTTGATAAATTATATTCTGATTTTCCATATCTTCTTTCCCTCATTTTAACTGGAACTTCCATAACCTTTGCCCCTGCAAAATGACTTAACAACAACAATTGAGTCGTATCAAATATTTCACATTTATAATGCTTGGCAAAAAAATTGATAACTTTTTTGTTGTATGCCCTAAAACCAGAAGTAATATCTGTAATTCTATGGCCAATAATCCTTGAAACCATAAAAGCAAATAATCTTATTCCAATTTTTCTAAAGAAATAGGATTGAAAACCTTCTTTTTCTAAAAACCTTGATCCTATTACATAATCAGCTTTTCCTTCAGAAATCGGCTCAATAATTCTAGGCAAGAAAGAAGCAATATGTTGACCATCTCCATCAAATTGGCAAAGGATGTCATAGTTGTTTTTGTAAGCATATAAAAAATATGTCATTAGCGTACCAAAAGAACTACCGCTATTTACACAATGGGGTACTGTTTTTACTTTTAACCTTTTACAATTAAGAAGCGTATTATCTTCAGAAGAATTATCTATAACAACTATATCATACAGGTTGTCTTTATTGTTATTCAATAAATCCATTAGAGCATCTTCAATATTCTTTTCTTCATTATAGGCTATTACAGCCACAAGAACTTTCATAGGATTAACCTTGCCGGTACATTTACATACCTTCCAGACTTAAGGCAATCGTCAATTACTACAGCCCCAGCCCCTATAATACAGTCTTCTCCTATGGTTTTATATTGAATAATTGTTGCACCTGCTCCAATAAAACTGTAATTACCGATCTTAACACCACCATTGATGGTTACCCCCGGTGCAATATGTACATAATCCCCTATTTTGCAATCATGCTCAACTGTGGTGTTTGTGTTTACAATAACCCCTACCCCAATTTCACTATAAGCATTTATAATAGCCCCATCAAAAATTACACTACCTTCTCCAATAGATACTTCTTCATTAATAATCGCATTTGGGGATGCTATGCAGGGTAAATTAAACCCAATTTTTTTCAAATAATCAAATATTTCTTTCCTTTTGTAATTTATCTCACCCCCTCCAATCCCAATGGCAGCATAACAATTTGGATTAGAATGTAAGATATCCGCCAACCCTTCATCCTTGCCTAAATAATTTACATCTAAAATCTTTCCATTATCATTGAAATCCGTATATCCCAATACCTCATATTCCTTCAATTTTTTTATAATACTTATAAGAACCTTTGCATGACCTCCTCCTCCAACCACTAAAATTTTTTTCATTGTTTTAATATGTCCAATACTTTATCAATCTGTTCCCTGATTAAGCTTACGCTACATGGAATATTTAAGGTTTTAGAAGATAGTTCATCGGCTTTTTCTATTTTGTAAGATTGACAATGTTTATAAGGTTGCTGTTTATTATTCAGCTGCCAAACCGGTCTTACTTCAACCTGGTTTTTTAAGAAATCTATTAATAACCCTTCTTTATCTTTTTTGTAAACATCTTTATCTATTTGTAAGCAGTACATCCAATAATTACAATTTGCATATGTAGGTACAGGGGCTAATCGCAGCCCAGGAATTTTATCAATCTCTCTTTTATAAATCTCGTAATTTTTCTTTTTAATCTCAAGATATTCGGATAACCTTTCAAGCTGAGCAACTCCCAATGCAGCCTGAATATTAGTTGGTCTAAAATTATACCCTATTTCATTGTGAATATACCTAATCCCGTCATCTTTGGCTTGCGTGGTAAGATATCGTGCCCTTTTTGCATACTCCTCATTTTGGGAGAGAATCATTCCACCACCACCACTCGTGATTATCTTATTGCCATTAAACGACAAGCATCCAATATCTCCTATGGTTCCTGTATGTTTTTTTTTAAACTTACCTGATATATAAGTTGAACCCAAACTTTCCGCAGCATCCTCAATTATTTTTAAGTTTCTTTCTTTACAAACCTCAAATAATTCGTCTAAATAAACAGGATTGCCAAAGATATGAACAGGGATGATACCATAAATTCTTTTGTTTGTTTTTTTGTTATAAGTAAAACCATTCTTAAAAATAGTTTCATTTTTTATAAATTCAATAGTTTTATTGCTATCAATATTATAAAATTCATCACAATCCATAAAAATTGGATTAGCTCCTACATACCTTACAACATTAACAGAAGCAATAAATGTGAGGACAGGAACAATCACTTCGTCATCAGGTTTTATGCCTACCAGTAATAGGGCAATATGAAGGGCTGATGTACCATTAACACAAGCAACTGCAAAGTTTGAGCCTGTAAAGCCTGCAATTTCTTTCTCAAATTTATCAACATATTTTCCAGCTGAAGAGACCCATTCTTCTTCCAAACATTCCTTAATATATTTTAATTCATTTCCTCTTATTGTTGGCACTGATAAAGGAATTTTAAGTTTCTTTGAAGAGTTCATCATAAGTTGTTTGGGCTTTGTTATAATCATCAATCTGGCCAATATCTAACCAGTATTCATGCATCAAATATCTACCAATTGGCACAGATTCAGCCAACAGCCTTTTGATAAGTGAATCTATGCCAAAATATGTATTATCTGGTATGTACTTAAAAATAGAGGGCTTCATATAGTAAATGCCTGCTAGTATTTCTATTAAAAAATCAGGTTTTTCTTCAACCTCAATAATAAAATCTCCATTGGTCTTTACGCTTCCAAAATTAAATGGGGTTCTAATCTTCTTTGTTGCTACAGTAAGATCGCAATTTTTCGCCTTACCATATTCATAAAGTGCCCCAAAATCAATGGTGGTAAGAAGATCTCCATTTATTAAAAAAAATGGTTCATTCAGTTCATTCTTCAATTGGGAAAGGGGACCACATGTACCCAATGGTTTATCTTCTTTACTAAATTTGATATTAACACCCCATTTTTTTCCATTACCAATAAATGACTCTACATATTCTGATTTATAATTTGTGGCTATAAAAATTTCTTTAACATCATATTTTGATAAATGTATAATTTGAATTTCTAAAATAGACTTCTCACCGATAGGCAACAAGGGTTTGGGAATGACTTGCGTAAATGGCATTAATCTTTTTCCCAATCCACCTGCTAAAATAACAGCTTTTTTCATATCTGAAAAATATCAGGGTTATAGAGTGAAAGAGAACTTGAAATCCAGTCTATTGTTCTTTTTAATCCCTCTTCTAAAGATACCTGTGGCTGCCAACCAATTAACTCCTTGGCTTTAGTATTATCAGCCCAAAGCCTTTTTACTTCGCTCTTTGTTGGTCTGAATCGTTCTTTTTCACTTTTAATCTTTATTTCTTTCTTTCCTACTAAAGAAATTATCTTTTGGACTAGTTCACCTATGGAAATCTCATAGCCAGAACCAATATTTACAACCTCTCCCAAAGCCTTTTCCGATTCTGCCATTTTAATAAACCCTTCCACTGTATCAGTTACAAAGGTAAAATCCCTTGTTGGAGAAAGCGTTCCTAATGAAATTTCATCTTTGGTTAAGGCTTGGGTAATAATGGTAGGGATAATTGCTCTAGCAGATTGGCGGGGGCCATAAGCATTAAAAGGCCTTATTGTCGTAACAGGTAGACCATAAGATAAGTAGAAACTCTCTACTATTTTATCTGCGGAAATTTTACTGGCTGAATAGGGAGATTGTGCCTGAAGGGGATGGTTTTCGTCAATAGGAACATATTGAGCTGTTCCATAGACTTCACTGGTTGAGGTATGAACAATTCTTTCCACGCCCTTTTCCTTTGCAGAGGTTAGAATATTTAGGATTCCGTATGTATTCACATTAAAAACCTCTCTTGGATGAAAATATGAATAGGGAATACCTATCAAAGCCCCTAAATGAAAAACGATCTCTATTCCTTCCATAGCCTTTTTAACTGTTTCTAATTCCTGCAAATCACCAAAAATTACCTTAATTTGACATCGAACATCTTTCGGAAGTAAATTTAATAGTCCTTCGTCTGCCCTTGAATTATATCTTAAAAAGGCAAAAACATCTGCTTTCATCGCAACCAATCTCTGAACAAGATGGCTACCGATGAAACCTCCACCACCAGTTATCAACACCTTTTTATTTTCCCAATTCATATTTCACTTTTTACTATTCTCAAGCTCCTTTACCCTTTTTATCAGTTCAGGAAGCTGGTTTATGGAGGCGATGAGCCTTTTTTCTCTTTGATGTTCTTTTGCTGGAAAGCCAGAGACCAATTTTCCA
>JAGVNG010000027.1 GCA_020053375.1 Nanobdellota archaeon
CTGTTGCTCACTACATCAGTTCTTCTCAACCTTGGGTTTGTTAGTTTTGACATTTTATTTGTTGATACCTCGCCCTTTAGGGCGGGGTGATTCATTTTTGTGTTATAGTTAGGACTATCAACAGACATTGTAATAGGAGCATACAATAAACCCTCTTTTCCCCTTGCTTTATGATATCTTTTTGCTCCCTTGAGAAATAATTCAAGATTAACTTTATCCACTCCTATATCCCAAAATGGAATAACATCTAAATTTATATCAATGACTCCTGAATAAGTCGGCATAGTCATTAGTTTTTGCATTATTTCTGATTTAAGCATCTATCTGCTAAAAAAATATTCTTTAAAAGAATTTATGTCTTTTACAGGTTGGTTAAATTTTACAAAGAATTATTTACACGCTTCTTGCCTCAGAATTTTATTTATAGAATTATACGCTTCTTGCTCTTCTGGCTTTTCTCTTGTGCTTCTCTTTCCTGAGACGCTTTCTCTGCCATTTCCATCTCATTTGTCTCTTCTTTTTCCAACGCCTAGAACTTCTTTTCATGTAATACTTTTTTGGCTAATTTGGTTTTTAAACTTTTGTAATTAGAATCCTAGTTTCAGCTTCTCAAGCTCCGTTTTTAATGCCATGAACTTGTTCCGAGGGATTATTTCCTCGTTTACAGACTCTTCTATATTTGTAGAGATTATTTTGTCAAAACCTATTCCTTTGACTACTTTGTATATTTCTTGGTTGGTGAATCCTACTTTTGAAAGCAGTCTCCATCCTGCAATTGAGACTATCTCTCTTATGCTTCCCTGATTCAAGGCATTGAGTATCTTCTCTTTTTCAAGCAGTTCCTCATATGACAGGTTGTCTAGTATCTTTATTGATTTTTTATAGTCCACATCCGCATAGTCTTTTATTATAAGATTTGTCTCGTCTTCTATATCAAGAAGAATTTCGCTTAGACGGTTCTCAAAAAGCTTCCCCTCATTTCCAAGTTCAATTAGATATTTCTTTAAGTCTTGTGATATCTTCTGAATTACTTTTCCTTTTTGTATTGTCTTGACAGCATGGCTCAGGTTTATATAATTTCTCAGCTCAAGCCTATTGAGATTTTCAAGATACATATCAAAGAGTTCTCTCTGTTTTTCAAGGATTTGCAGATATTCGTTTGCCTTTCTTGTTATCTCGGAAGTGTCGTTCAGTCGGTATACTCTTGTTTTGTAAAATATTGTTATCTCTTTTCTTCTCTCAGACACTGCAATAACAAGTCCTGAAATTTGCTTTGCTGTTCTTTCTCCCGCCTTGTGCCTTGAACCTGTCTGCGATGTTCTTATCTTGCTGTCAGGGGTAAGAAGCACATTCACGAGATTTATTTTTTTCAGATCTTTTGACAAAATTATTGCCCCGTCCATCTTGCTTAATTCCATCAGTCTCTGGGAAGTAAATTTGCAGTTGACTTTGAATCCACCATCAAGAAGCGGTGGCAAAAAATTATTTTCAATAACAATCAACACGCCTTTCCCCGCACTTATTATCCCCCTCAACGCTGCTCTTAGGCTTGTGCCCGGAGCCACCAATTTCAGAACCAGAGATAATTCCTCGTCAGATACTGCTTCATCCACATGATTCTCTAATATTTTTTGTTGTACTTCTTTTTTTTCTTCCATTCCCTATAAAAAATAAATTATGAATAAATTTGCTATCACATCTTAATAAATGTTTTGTAAAAAAATGATAATATTTGAGAGCACTCAGGTTAAAAATTAAATTATAGAAAATTGATTATTCTTCCGGCAAATCTTGGAATTTAGAATTTCTTGAAGCTAATTTCATTCCTAGGAATATAATTCCGGTCAGACCTCCCGCTACACCCATTGCCATTATTTCCATCATAACTTCCTCTTTTGGAGAATATTCATTTTTAATTGTAACAGCACTATCTAATTTTTCTCCTTTTGTTGTGGATATTAAACTATCCAATCCTTTTGTTGCCGGTTTGTTTTTTTGACTTTCACTTCTCCTTTCCATATGCTGCTGATATAATGGGCTAGTTGGATTATTTGGATTAAGAATGTTACCAGGATGAGTTGGACTAGAAGGATGAGATGAATTCATACTACGCTGAGAATAAACCTCATTAAATATCCCTAGACTAGATAGACTAATTAATGTTCCATAAACAATCTTTTGATAGTTTTTCATATTTTTCTCATAAATTTCTGCTTTATAAAAGTTATGAAATTGAGCGCCCCGACCGAACTACAATATGGTGTAGCTAATCTTTCAAAAAAGAAATTATTTTATTTATAATTTCTTTAAATTTTTCTGGTTTTAAAGAGCCAATTTTATATTTTATCAGGGATTTTTCTATGGAGAATATCTTATCTAATCTAAGATAACTATCTACTTTTAATCCACCGCCAATAAAGTCTTTTTTACTAACGGGAACTTCAACAGAAGATTCATATGATTTGCCAGTTATCTGGTTAACTATAATATCATCCCCTTTCGGAATCTTAATAATTAAAGCAGGCCTTCGTTTAACTTGAACTAAATTTGAGAAAGGAAAGTCTATTATAATTACATCTCCTCTTACAAGTCTTTCCATATTTCATCTTCCTCTTTATTCAACCATGTCTTTGCCAAAGATTTCTCTGACATTAAAGCTGTTTCTGGAATAGACTTTCTTAAAATTATTTCATCATCTTTTCTTATTACAATTAATTTATCTCCTTCATTAATCCCTTTACGTAAATCTAATGGAATTACTATCTGTCCTCTTGAACTCATTTTTGTTGTGTCAATTTGCATAAATAAGATTAATCTTACTTATATTTAAATCTTTCGTAAAAAGAACTTTTGACAGAACGCCCCGACCGAGATTCGAACTCGGGTCACGGCCGTGCTCCAATGAGAGTTTTTATTTTCTCGTTTGAATCGGAACTAAAGTTCCTCAACAAACGCCTCCTTGCGGAGTCATTTGAGAGGGCCGCATTCTTGGCCTCTGAACTATCGGGGCTTCTGATTTTTTAACAAGAATTATCTTTAAAAGGGTTATGTTCACAGCGCACTGAAGTAGAAGATTAAGAAGAATGAAAATGTGTGGAGCAGGAAGCTTATCACTGCTAATTTTAATGGTTTTATTGTTGTTAGACCTGCAAGCATGGAAACTCCAAGTTCGTCAGGTAAAGGTGTTGCAAGAATTATTCCCGCGAAGATATAGAGCAGATAATGCCTTATGAGAACGTGCTTGTTGTTTTGAACTATTTTTTCTATCTTCTTTATGACTTTTTTCCTTTCCAACTCCCTGAATTCATCCATGAATGAGAATTTTATTGTCTTGAAAATAATCATGTCTCCTATTACTGAACCAACTCCCGCTGCGATGGTGGCAATCCATATGCTTATAGGGTGAGAGGTTATCAAAAATCCAATGCTAAAAGGAGTGGTGAATCCGAATGAAAACAGGATGCCTGCAATAAAGTTGCTGAAATAACTGAATTGGTTAAGAACAAATACAAAGTTTTTTACAACAGTTAAGGTGAATAAATAATATGCTACTGCTATTGCTGTAACCAGAAAAAATAATTTGTGATATTTGAAAGCCAGAAGTCTCTTTGCCTTATGGACTCCCTTAGGAGAATGCTTCCTAAGTGTCTGGTGAATATGTCCGTGGGCTCCCCGTCTTAGTATCTTTTCTCCCAAAGCCTTGCCCGGCTTATTCTCCTCTTTTCTTTCTTTCATTTAAGAAACATATAAATATAATATAAAAATCTTTGTTAGGTTGATATTTAAAAGGGATATGCTAAGGTTAGTGCCGAAGAAACAATGTTATCAACAAAAACTTAATTTTAACTTTTCACAGCTGATTAAAAGTTATTTTATCGTTAAAGATTTTTTCTATGGGTCGAAATCTTAAAACTTACTTTACAAGAAGAACTTGGTCGTTGGGCCTTACTTTGTCCTTTACTTTTATTCCGATGTGGTCGCCTTTTTTTGCTTCCTTTACAACTTTATTTTCTATCTGCATACTTGAAACTTTTTCCTCGAAGTCGGTTGTATGTCCCTTGAAGTGAATCTTATCTCCGACTTTCAATGGAGCCGTGAGTTTTATGGCTGCAACACTTACATGACTGAACCATCCAGAAACTTTTCCCACTTCATTTCCTTCTTTTTTCTCTTTTACTTCTGTCTTTTTTTCTTTCCCAACCACTTTTTTTACTACCTTTTTCTTAACGACTACCATCCTTTTTGAAGGCAAGGGGGATATTTAAATTTAATTATTTTTGATTGATGATAATTTTGGGCATAATGCTTAAATATCACTGTTTATTGATAAAACGATGGTAACGGATGATTGTCCAAAGTGCAGAGGAAAAAGAACAATCATGGAAAAGGATGGAACTGTTCATACTTGTTTTGATTGTTTGATTAGTGGCAGGATAGACCAGCACGACAAGAAGATAAAGAGTGCTGAAGAATTGAGGATAAAGCTGTAAGATTTTTTCTTGGATAATTTAATTATGTAGTTTAGCAGTCAAATAGTAAATTATATAAATATTTGAATATTCTTCTAGAGATGAGATTAAAATTAAAAAAGGGAAAACAAAGAGAGTTAATACTTAAAGCAAAAGAAGGCAAAACATGGAAAGAGTTATCTAAAATTTTAGAGATTAATGAGCAATATCTTTATAGGGAATTAAAAAATGAAAAAAGGTTGTTATCCGATAAAATCTATAATCACTTGTCAAGATTAGTTAATGAAGATTTTAATAGATTTATAACACAAAAATTAAGCGATAATTGGGGCAGGAGTAAAGGGGGATTAAATTCCATCGGTTCTACTAAAATTTTGCAAGATGTGAAATTTAATGAGAAATTAGCCGAGTTCATCGGAGCAGTTTTAGGTGATGGTCATGTTCAATTTAATAAAATGAAAGGAGTATATTACATAAGAATAGCTGGTGATTTAAAGAAAGATGAGAAATATCATATGAATTATCTTAAAAATTTAGTAAAAGAGATATTTAATTTTGAGATAACTGAACAAAAAAGATCTAAAAGCAATGAAAGATTTATGGATATTTATGGCAAAAAACTTGTTGAATTTTTTATTTCTATGGGCATAAAGCCAGGTAACAAGATAAAAAATCAATCAACAATACCATCTTGGATATGGAAAAATAAAAATTTCCTTAAGGCATGTATAAGAGGGTTGATAGATACTGACGGGTCTATCTTCAGAATGTCAAGAAAAGACCCAAATCTTCTTAGGATTGGTTTCACAAATTATAATAAAACTCTTCTTCAGGATACGAGGAAAGCACTAATAGAAATCGGCTTTAATCCTTCTAAGATAATCAACAATAGGCAATTTTATATATCTCGACAAATGGAAATAGAGAAATATTTAAAAGAGATTGGATTTTCCAACAATAAACACCAAGAAAGACTTAAAGCATTTAATAGCAGCCTCGTCTTCTAGCGGTCAAGGAAACGGGACTCTGGCTCCCGTAACCCAGGTTCGAATCCTGGCGAGGCTATTCTATTTATTATTATGTTTTTTGTAGACACTATCTTTGCTGGTAAAAAGTTAGATTTTATTAAATATTCAGTCTAATGTTAAAGTCTGTCTTGGCATACATATTGAAACTTCTGGGAATAGTGCCGTCTTTATGAATATGATAAACATCCGCGCCATCAACAATCTTTGGTAAATCTAATTTAGAAAGATGATGTTGTTTTAGCCAGTCTAATTCATAAAAAAGATTTTGTAATTCAACTGTTATCGGGACGCATCCCATTGCCCCACTGCTTAAAGTGTAATCCATCATATTTTCTAAATTTTCTCTTTCAAAAAGCGGACCATCATGATGATGTATTACCTTGAGCTCAAGCATATCAATATTAGTATTTAGCTGTTCCAACATTAAGAAACGACGTGTATGATAATTAGAGAATAAAACGAACGTGCCACATCTATTACTCTTTCTACATCCGAATCCGATAGATATCAATGCATACATGCCGACTTCGCGCATATATTTCCAATCTGTTTGCACTTCAGATTTATTATGTGTCTGGTGTGATTTGCTAGGCATAGATTATCTCCCAACGTATACAATAATTAACTTAGATTGATTGTACAAGTTCATTAAAATCTTATCAGTTGATCTACCAATGTCTTGACTATAGGTATCTATTATGTTATATCTGTTTCCGTATTTTTTATCAAAAGAGATCATTATGATAACCCTCCCAACATATGGAATTCCAACTCCTCAAAATTTTTTCTTGATGGATTGAACTGAAGTGGTCCAAGCGCTTTATAACCTGTTTTGATAGATTTTTTGTTATATTTCTTTTTAAGGGGATGACTTTCAGGGATATTCAGAAATTTATCATAACAATCCTTAACCGTTGGTAAACTGGAAGAACTTTTATGGAACGAAGCACAAATACTTCTGTGTTTTACAATAATTTCATTACCCAAATAGTTTATTTTACAACTAAACTCATCATAGATTTCACAATCTGCTCCAATATCTGATAACACCTTCAAGGTTGAATCTATATGCTTTTCCAATGTATCCATGCCGAAGAGAATCATAGCGAGTATAAAAGATATAGTGGTGGTTATATACCACAACAATTATAAATATGTACTTATTACTGCCATTATGCTTGAAGAAAATCTTTCGAAGTTAGGATTCAGTCCTTCTGAAATTAAAGTATATGTGCATCTCCTGAAATCTGGAGCCAGTTATCCGAATAGAATAAGCAGTGAGACAAAGATAAACAGAACTAATGTCTATGAAGCATTAGACAGACTTGTGGCAAAAGGCATTGTTTCATTTATCATAAAGAACAACATTAAGTGGTTTGAAGCAAATATTCCTGAAAGGATATTATCTCTCATAGAAAAAGATGAAGAAATATTGAGAAATACAAAAGAAGATATAATTAGAGATATTAAAAGAATAATATCCTCACAAAAAAAACATCTAGAGGCAAACATTTTTGTCGGCAAAAAAGGATTGCGGATGATATTTGAGGAAATACTAGAACTGAAAAAACCCATATCGTTAATAGCATCAGAACTTCAGTTCAAAGACTTATTTGGATCCTACTTTGAACTGTGGCATAAGAAAAGAATAGAATTCAAGATATATCAACGATCTATATTTTCGGAAAGATTTGAAGGTAAGGTTGAAAATAGAAAATACTTGAAATATAGATTCAGTGATGATGAGTTCATTAATCCAACCACAACAATAATTTATGGCGACAATTGCGTTTTTATACAATGGTCTGAAGAGCCAATTGCAATAAAGATGGAAAATATGCAAATAGCCAAATCTCATCAAAATTATTTTGAAGTTCTGTGGAAAACTGCAACGAATTCTCGAAGATGAGAAAAAAGATTGATAGTGTCCTACTTTAGCACAGGAGGGCACTACATGTGTACAGAGCTATCTCAATAATACTTATATATTTCAGTAAAATATTCTTGAAATGGATAGACTAGAGTTTAAGGGAATTCAAAATACTCATAAAGGAGATGTTTACTTGGAGGGGTATATCCAAATATTACCCAAAGAAGAAGAATTTCAAATTCCTGTTAAAGGGCTGATTACCATAAATGACGGCAGAAATTTCACCCATGATTTTACTGGGTCAATAACTCAATTAATAATGAGTGCTCCTGCTAAAATGACATTATACACAAAAGGCAATATCGGAGAAAAATTATATTATAGATTTGAAAAAACGAAGTTTTCTTCTGGAAAAGTAACTTATTCAGGCATATGGTGCCCTCTTAATCAGGAAACTATGACTGTGTTAGTAAAAATGCCAATTGCCATTCCTGAAAACTCCAAATATGCTGAACTGGAATTTATACTTAAAAATAATGATTACCTTTTATTAATGGAAGAGATAGGATTACACAGATAGCACGAAATCTTTTTATAGTTGTCGTACTTTTTTTGTGTATGGTTGCAAGCGGCAC
Organism: Nanobdellota archaeon; assembly: GCA_020053375.1. GTDB lineage: Archaea > Nanobdellota > Nanobdellia > Pacearchaeales > GW2011-AR1 > JAGVNG01. The sequence goes on from JAGVNG010000027.1 coordinate 8,003, forward strand.
AATTTTGATTATAGTGGTTTTTCTGATTGCATTGTGGGTTATATCCAAGATAATACCCTTCAAACATAAATTATTGACTATCTTCCTTATTGCCTTGATTATCCTCGGATATTTTAGTTTTACTGCGGCATTTAAGGGGCAGGAGGTTAATTTAACTGACTTTAAAGGACTGATGGAAGCATCCACAGTTTATTTTTCATGGATTGGCTCTGCTTTTGGAAATGCGCAGATGCTGACAAGCAGGGTGGTGGCAAATAACTCGCAGGATGAACGATTGGAATAGAAATTCGTAAATCGCAATACTTAAAAACCATTCCTGCCTGTATATACAATGGCAAAAAGAAAGTCAAGAAAAGTCGCGAAGAGAGCTTCTTCTCAACCGGTTGCTTTAAGATCGACTTCAGATAAGATAAAGGTAGTTACAAAAAACTTTATTGCCTTTCTTGTTTTGTTTGCAGTTTCTTACATATTGTATAAAATTGTCTCAAGTGGCTTCTTTAATAATTTATTTTTTCTTTTGGTATTGGTATTTGGCTTTGTAGCCCTCGCGTTCTTTATAGTTTGGATGGTTTTGCTTCTTGTCAAGTCAATGAAGAAATAAGGCTGGACTGAAGATTTTCTTATATTCTTTTCTCAAGAGCCTTGCCAGATCTTGTTCTAAATTTAACAGCAGGTTCTCCTGACTTAACGTAATATACTTTTTTTGTGTTATCTATAAGATTATAATAATTGCTAGGCATCCTGTCTTTTGGAGCAGGCAATCCCAGTTCTCCACATTGTTCTTTCGGTTTGACAACTCTTTCAACATATTCCTTTAGGAACATTAAAAAATAATCCTAAAAGATTATTTAATATTTGTTGTGCTTCATTTTCCATCAGTTTTTTATACCCCCGAGATTATTGTTTTTTATGCCTGTGTAGTTCAGCGGTAGAACGTTACCTTGGTAAGGTAAAGGTCCTGAGTTCAATTCTCAGCACAGGCTTTTTTCGAAGAAAAAGACTTCACGAAACTTTAGTTTCAGTGTAGGCTTTCATCAGGTTTATAAACGTCAGTAATTGAAATTTATTATGACATCGGATAAAGACAAAAAAGAAGATCTTGAGAAACTTAAAAAAGACTATGGAATTCTGAAAGCAAAATACGGGCTTCCCGACTTTTCAAAACTCACTGAGGATTTTAACGGCGTGGAAAGAGCATCAGATATAGAAACGGATTATCCTATAAGGGAAATAAGAAGATATATTGTTGATAAGATGTTTAATTACCTCAGATTCCTCGAGGCAATGTTGAATCCGTCTAATGTTCCAATGTATGTGTTCTCTATGGTTAAGACTCTTGGAGTTGATGATAAAAAGAAACTTTCTGAGGTTTACAAAGAGCTTGCAAAGATTGAAATCAAAGTCATGGAGCTTGACTTGGACTTCTCAGAGAAAAAAGAAGCAGAATTCATAAAAGATTCATACAACCTTTGGCAGAGCATAAAAAAGAATATATCATCAGTAACTGAAACCATAAAGAAAAACTGGGATATAAAGTCAGATGAGGGAAAGAGAGACTATTTTGGATAAAAAAATATAAATATAAACAAATCGGATATGATTTATGAATAAATGGGTAAAATATATTTTAATCTGGATTTGGTGCTTTCCTCAGATGCTTCTTGGGTTAATGTATTATATTGTTTTGAGAAATAAGATTGTTAAAAAGGAAATATACAAGGGAGTTCCAATTTATTGTTTTAAGGGAAAAATGGTATTTGGAGTTTCATTGGGAACATGGATTTTTATTGAAAAAAGATTTTATGATAAAAACACAATTAAGCATGAATATGGTCATACCCTCCAACATTTTATTTTGGGACCTTTTGCTTTATTGATAATAGATATTCCTTCTGCAATTATGGCATTAATTTCAAGATGTAATAAGAATTTTTCTAAAAATTATTATAACAGGTTTCCTGAGAATTGGGCAGATAAATTAGGAAAGGTTAAAAGAAAGTAAATTTATAAGATATATAGATAAGATTTTTAAAGAATACAATCTTAGATAAATTATGATGAAACAAATATTAATATGCCCTGTATGTGAAGAAGGAAAACTTATAGAAGTTAACAAAAAAACTCTTCTGGAATTTTCTAATCCTGGGAAGATAGTTGTAGAGAGCAAAGTAAGCGAATGTAACAAATGCGGTGAAATACTATTAAATGAAAATCAATCAGCAATTTTTGCGAAAAAGGCAGATAAATTATTAAAACATAAAAGCGAATCCAAAAGAATCTCTGTAAAAGAAGGGGACATATTACTTCTCTGATTTATCCTGTTTTCTTTTATTTATTAATCTCTTATAAATCTTTATTTGTTCATTATTAGCCGGATAAATTGTCTTAATCAAAAAAGTATTCATGCTAACAAAAGTTACTGGACAGCATACAATTATCCCTTTATCTGATTTAAATAAACAGAGATATTTGCAATCATCCCTCATTAGAGGGTATATAAAAACACCAAAAGACCTAATTGCATTTATAGTTATCTTATTAGCCTTTTCCAATGAACTAAATAGTTTCTTTTCTTCAACTCTTTCAAAAAAATGCTGCGGTGAAATGAAAATCTTTCTAAATTTTCTTAATTTATCTATTATTTCTTCCATTTTACCTGCCCAGAACCAGTTCCAAATTAATCTCCATCAGCGCTACAGGCATTTTTATCTTCCAGTTTTTCAGAATCTTTGGATGAATTTCTCCCAATGTCCCAATTATGGTGTCTCCTATTTTTATCCCTATGCATCTTCCTTCTATGAAATGAGACGGAACACTTGCAGGCTCATTTATGCTGATCTTTATTCCAAGCATCCTGAATAGGTACTCTAGCATCTGCTTCATCTCTGTGAAATTGCCGGGTGCTAAGGCTATTGCAAGAGATTCATGCTCTTTTATTTGGTCTGTTTTTGATTCGATATTGAAGACTTTTCCAATTTCAAATACGCGGTGCGGATATTCAACGTCCACATTTTCAGCTAAAGTTTTCAGAAGATAATGCGTCAAGTCTTTTCTTAATATTGTGAAATCTGTCTTTGAGCTTTCCATTTCTATAAAGCTTTTCTCCTGCTTTTCCGGAACACCCATGCTTGTAAATTGATTATGCTTTGATGTGAGGTGATAGTTTGAGATTTCAAGCAATCCCAACCCTGTTAGTATCTCAGCTATCTTTCTCTTTAGTATTTCTTTTTTATCCTCTTCACCTATTGTTGATACTGCGGGAATTTCTGGAATGAAGTTCTCATAGCCATATGCTATTGCAACATCTTCTATTAAATCAACCTCGTGCAGGACATCTGTTCTCCATGATGGAATATATACTTCTCCTTTTTTGCAATCATAACCCATTTTTTCAAGCAATTTTTCTATTTGTGTTGGCTTTAATTCAAGCCCAAGCAGCTTGTTTGTGTTTTCAGTGGACAGGCGCATTTTTTCAGGAGTAAAATCAGGGGTTAAGATTTTCTTTGCAATACCGCTCTTAATTTCCATTTGGTAAATTTTTCCGCCCATATCTGCGAGGCAGGTTACAAGGATATTAAGGCATCTGCCCAAAACTTTCTGGTCAAAGCCAGAGCATTCCACAAAAACATCTTTTGTGTCCTCGGCAACCTTGCCTATCGTCTGGGAGTTTATTATTGGAGGCATGCTTAAAATTTTATCTTCAGCATCTACAAAAATAGGAAATTTTTGTTTTCCAGCGAGAAGCTGCGCATATTCTTTTCCTGCTGCTGTTTTCTGAAGTATCTCCAGTCCAGACATTTCCTTATCAGAATCCAATGGAATGAATTTTACTTTATCAGGTTCAAGGGCGCTGAAGGTTAATGGAAGTTTTATTTTGTCAAGCGGATAAATTCCAATAGCAAGTTTTTTTCTTTTTCTTCCCATAGTAAGATGCAATTTTTCCTGTATTTCCATTATTTCTTTTATTCTAGAATTATCTAATTTTAATCCCTTTATTATTGCACAGGCTGTGAAAGGCCTTATATCTTTTACTGAGGAAGCAATGCTTATGAGATAATTCTTTTCTGGCTTGTTTATTTTGTACTCCCGCAAGCCAGTGTCTTTGCCAAGGAAGGCTCTGAAAGCTCTCCTGAAACCTTGGAATGAAAGAAGGTCAGGCCTGTTTGGGAAAATCTCAATCTGTACCTTCTGCTCGTCCAGATGGTCTATTGGAGTTCCGAACATTGCTACCTTCTCCTTCATTTCCTCGTCAAGCTTTCCTATTTCATCTTCGAATTGTTTTTTGCTGAATTCTATTAGTGCCATTTTTTATGCAGATACCTCCACTATTTCAAATTTGATAACTTTATTCAAATCATGAGCATTCATTTCTAATCCATATAAATGGTCTCCTGAACCAAAATTTATTTTTTTAGTTTCAAAAACTTTTTTATCAACAAAAATAGACATATCCATTAGCAAAGGGCATATTGCTCCAGGTTCTGTTCCCGTAGTTTTTACCAAATCATCATAACTGACAATACTTATCTTTTTCCCGATAATTTCTTTTGCTTTTGAAAAATCAATCTTTTCATCTCCTTTTAAGAAAAAAGCATATTTATTATCTTTTTTATCTTTAACAATAATAGTTTTGCAAATTTCTTCTGGATTAATTTCTTCTTTCGCATTTTTTATAACATCTTCAAAAGAAATACCCTTGTCTGACAACTCTATTAATCTATAAGGAATTTTTTTCTCTTTCAATATCTTTATGCTTTCTAATTCTTTCATCTTATTTTATCCAAAACTTCATTTTCCTTAATTTATCTATATTATTTTTATATAATTCACGCAGGTCCTTTATCTCATAGTAATCCATAAGCATTCTGTCAAACCCAGGGCCCCACGCAAGCACTGGAATGTATTCTCCGAACAAGGGGATGGTTACTTCTGGCCTGAATATGCCTGCTCCGCCAAGTTCAAGCCACATTTTTTTTTCAGGATGCCACACATCAATTTCAACAGATGGTTCTGTGTATGGGAAATACGACGGACGTATTCTTATTTTTTCAAAACCCATTTTCTTGAAGAACTGCTTTAGATAACCCAGAAGATGCCTGAAGTTAACATTTCTGTCAGCCACAATTCCTTCTGTCTGATTGAATTCAAAGCCATGATTCCAGTCAAGTGTTTCATTCCTAAAATTTTTTCCTATCGCAAAATACTTTGCAGGAAGCTGCTGCGTGTTCAGTTTTGCAAGAGTTTGCGCAGACAGACAAGTAGTATGTGTTCTCAAGACAAGTTTCTTTGCCTCTTCCTCATTCCACGCGTATTCCCATCCCTTGCTTCCTCCGACTCCTTCTTCATGAGATTCTTTCACTGACTTAGTGAGCTTTTTGTCTTGCAATTCATCTTTTTTGTTTATGAAGAATGTATCCTGCATTTCTCTGACAGAATGATCTTGGGGAGTGAACAATGCGTCGAAATTCCAGAAAGAACTTACTATCATATTGCCACTCATTTCCTTGAAACCCATTTCTGTCCATACAGTTCTTGCGTAATCTATCGATTGATTTACGAAATGCCTTTTTCCTCCGCTCATCAGGGGAACTGATGAGGTTACATCATACCTTCTGAATTTTTTCCCTTTCCATGCTTCTCCTTGAAGTACTTCTGGTGTTATCTGCTCTATCATATTTTCTGAGGTTAATTTTTCTCCGATTAGTTTTTTGCCAGGCTCTGTCAGTTTTATAACAGCAGACTTTTCTTCTTCTATGCGAATAATGTCTTTTCTGCCCTCGAGATATTTCAGGACAGAAAGTTGCTCTTTTGACAAGGAATCATAGTCAAGAGGCAGCGATTCCAAAAATAATTCCTCCGCGAATTTTTTGGAAACATCTTCCTTGTTTCCGCCGAGGATTATCTTGTCGTTTTTTATTTCTATCATGGCCTTTTTCTTGAGGGCGCCAAGCGAGGCCTTCAGTTCATCATCTGATAGTTTGCTTTCTTTCTGAGCATCCTTTAAACTAATTATTCTTTTTTCATTAAGCAGGTGCATAAGCCTTCTTTCGGGCAAGCCTTTTTTCCTGTAAAGCGCGCCATTTATTCCCACATCAACTATCTTTTTTACTATGTAAGACAATTCGAGAATTTTCTTATTCTGGAGATAGGTAAGCGACCTTGTCACGGAAACCTTGTCCAGATTTGACTTTCTGCATATATCCTCTATGCTCTTTTCATCCAGATGGGGAAGAATCTTTCTCTCGTTCGGGCTTAGTGATTCTATTATTTTCTTTGTATCCATTTTAATAATAGTAGGAATAAGTTATAGGTTAAAAGGATTTTGCTTTTGAAAATCCTTTTGCGAATTTGACAGGGCAAAAGAACAGATGTTAATTTGAAAGCAGTTGAGCAGAGGTTTAATGTTGTTGGGAATTGTTATAGATTTATTTTATTATAATTTTTCCCTTGTTTTATCATAGGTTCTTGGTCATAGAAGTAGGCATTCCAAGAACAAGCCCCAGCGACTTTAAGTCATATATATCTTTTTGATTATTTTCATGGATAAAAATCATTTTCAGCTTGTTTTTTTTGCAGAGACTGATATTTTGTTCTAATCTTGCAAGTATTCTTATCTTTTCTTTTTTGTCCGAACCAAGAATTTCATCAAGGTTTATTCCTATTGCAATGCCTTTTTTCTTTGCAAGTTTTGCCAATACATGATTAAAGCCTGAATTTCTCTGTTTTATCCTGTCCTTTCTCCCGCCAAGTTTTATCAGAAGCACGTCTATTTTCTCTTTCTCAAGAATTTTTCTGTTTAAATCATCATTGAATGTGGAAAAGATTATCTTCTTGCTGAAAGCCGCCTCTCTTGCCTTTTTTATTGCATTACGGGCTTTCTGAAAGTCTTCTTCTGAGATTATAACATAATTTTCCATGTCAGCCAGATATTATTGTTCCTTTAAACTTTCTGTTGTTTAATAGATTATCTAGCTGAGCCATGTCTTTTCCCAGTATGTATGTTGTTATCCTGTTCTTCTTTATTATCTGCGCAGCAGCCTGGTCAAGCACAAAATGCTGTCCTGGCTTGAATTTCATTTTGTTGGCAAGCATGTCAAAATCTTTCCAGGACACTGCACGAATAAATCTTGCATCCTTATGCTCCTTAGGATTTTTATTATACAATCCAGCAACATCTGTTAAGTTGATGAATATGGAATTAAATTTTTTTGCAATCTCAGCTGAAGTTGAATCAGATGTCTGGTTTGGCTTGTATTCCAACGCTCCGCAGAAGACGATGTCTCTGTTTTGGATATCTTTCCTGACGGTTTCTATTTGATGGGGAATTCCCATATGCTGATTGCATCTGAAAAAATAACTCATGAATCTCGCGTTTGTCCTTGTTGCGGCTATTCCCGCAAAACTCTGAAAGTCATTTCCTATCCCTTCTTTTTTTAGGGCATTTATATATTTCCTGGCGATGCTTCCCCCGCCACATACTATTATGAACTTGTATCTTTCTGAGTTCTTAGTTATTATTTTTTTGAATCTGCTTAAAAAGACCGCATCAACTTCGTCTGGAATTATGAGGCTTCCGCCAAGGCTTATGACAACTATCCTCTTTTTCATATTTTAATAAGCAAAGAATTGTTTTTATTTGTTTCGCATTATTAGCATTAAAATAGCACAAAGTTTTTAAATAGGGATTATTTCTTTTCCTGATGGCAGATAGAACAAAGGTTGTGATAGCTATTCTTGTTGTGTTAGTGGTCGCTCTTGGAGCATTCATTCTGTATTCTTTTGTAATACAGCCAACAATTCAAGGATATGTTGTCCAAAAACAGACTGAAGGAGTGCAGATTGCCGTGACTACAATTTTGGCGCAGATTCAGCAATATGGATATGTTCAGATTCCTCTTGCAGAAAATCAGACGCTAACATTGATTCCACCGCAGATGTGCTCGCAGATTCAGCAACCTCAGTAGATATATGGAATTAGATTTATAAAGTTCTTTTCCTTATTTTTATTATGAGTAAAAGACTCTCACGTGTTTCAGATGACAGGCGGTCTGCACCGTCTCTGATGAGCCAACGCAAGGGACTCTCAGAGGTTGTGACTACGCTTATAATCATTCTTCTTGTTCTTGTAGCAATCGGCATTGTCTGGGCTGTTGTAAGCAATATACTTTCAGAGGGCTCAGATCAGGCAGGTCTCGAGCAATTTTCAGTTGACATTAATTTTCTTCAGGCTTCTGTCAGTGGAAATGACATAATTCTCACGGTAAAAAGAGCGGCAGGTCTTGGCAATATGACTGGAATGAAGTTCATATTAAGCGATGGCTCAAACAGCGAAGAATTTACTCAATCAACTGGATTGACAGAACTTCAGGCAAAAACATTTACAGTGACTCCTACAACTTTCAGTCCGAGCAATATAAAAACCGCTTCTATTGCACCTCTCTTCATAAGAAGTGGAGAAGAGGTTTTGGGTGATGTTACTGATATTTATACCTTTAGCGGGAGTTCTTCTGGCAACAATGGAAATGGAAATCCAAATACAGGAGTTTGTGGAGATGGGATAATTCAAACTCCTAATGGAAACAGCATTACTGAACAGTGCGATGGAACTAATCTAGGAGGAAATAGCTGCACTACAATAATTGGCGGGTTTGTTGGAGGAACATTAAGCTGTAATATGCAATGTCAGTTTGATACTTCACAATGTATTGCCAACGTACCAACTTCATGTAATGGAGCATGGAGCCCTCCTGAAGATTCAGGAGTTTTATGTGACGGAACTCCTCTTCCAAATGGCTGTACTGCAATCTGTATATGTGAACCAGGATTTAGTGCAACCGGTACTGGAGAATGTGTCATAAACTCTCCAATAAATGAAGGAACAATAAATTCTGTGTGGAATAAGATATACTTTGATAGTCAGAATCTTCCAAAGAGTCAAGTTACCATGGCAGGCTATATTGGTTATTATGTTAACTTTAGCAATTCTCCAGAAGTTGCATGTTTCCCAATAACATTTGCGGATTATGTAACTGAAACCGATATTAGTTATTTGAGGCTTGAAGATGCTTTGGGTTTCCCAAACATTGCTCAAAATGAAAATTATCAGATATGGCAAGCCCAGAACTGCGGATTATAATTTTAGTTACCCTACATAAAAACCTTTAAATAGAACTTTAATTTTATACCAATAATCAAATAAAGATTATTGGATTAGTTACTTACATATAATCTTTTTACAAAATAAACCTTTAATAAAGGTTTCCAAAAGAGAGTAGACAAAGCCCAGAAAGAACAAAATGGCATACAAGAAATATATAAAAAGAGACGGGAAGCTTTATGGACCTTATATATATGAAAGCAAGAGAGTAGATGGAAAGGTTGTTTCAGAATATCACGGCTCGAAGAGGACAGCGAATCTAAAGAAATTCTTGTGGATTTTTGTCTCGTCTGTTTTTGTTTTGTTCTTGGCTTATTTTCTGTCAACTTTTGATTTCAGCGGATTGACTGGGCAGGCTGTGCTGGGTACGGACATGAACTATACTGCAAATCAGCCCATTTTAGGAAATGTTGTTCTTTCCTTAAAAGAAGGAGAATTAATTCCCTCTTCTTCAAAATTGGTTCTGGAAAACTCCGGGCAGAGTTATGAGTATAACTTGAGGGACTTAGTTTCAAATCTGCCCACCGCAGGCAAGTTTTACATGGAAGGTGTTTTCTTGTCGGGCATGGGCGAGGGATATGGGCTTGCGGGAGAGAAACAAATTTATCCGGAAGTTAGTTTTACATTAACAATATATCAGCCTAATTCAACAAAAAATATTGCTATTCCTAATTCTTCCAACGAAACAATAAATGAAAGCGCTAATAATTCAAATACTAATTTAACAATTCCTGCAAATGAAAGCATTAATGCCACGAATACTGCAAAAACATCAAACTCTATAAATGAAACAATTTCCGCAGTTGAAAATAATACTGATAATTCTAATACAACAGAAGTTGGCAATGAGACTGTTATTGATAATTCAACATCTCCTATAACAGGATTTTTTACCAGAATTTATAACCTCTTCCTGGGCCTGGTTCCAACAGGGAAGGCAATATCAGAAAACGGGGAGATAAATGGGCAGGCATCTTTCGAAAAACCCTTCGCATATAATCTTTCTGAAGGAGAGGCGGTTCAATTGAAATCAGGCAGCGTTTCTGCTTTGGGCAATGCTATTCCAGATACAACTGTTTTGGTTAAAGTTGCAGAAAATCAGGCATTAATTGAAACATCTTACTCTGAAATTGAAAAAGGATACGGACAAGAGTTTATAGGAGATGGCGCAGAGACACTCAGCATAAATCTATCTTCTTTGGGACTGGTTCTGAATGACGGAGAATTGATTATAAAGATAGTTTATGGAAACGAGGAGATAATTTCAAACAGCGTTGTTTTGGCTTCGGGGATTTCTGCGTCCAATTTAACCAATGTGGCAAATTCAACAGCATTAAATGTTACGATTGAAGAGAATCAGACTCTTGCAAACTTCTCTCAGATTTCACAGGGTTTGCAGATAATAATGGCTGAGACTGTAAGCCTCATATTGACAGAAGATGAGAAAACACTGCTTGCGCAGGAATTCGGAGCAGATATGCAGGTTCAAACAACCGCTCCCGAGATATTAAATGGAAGATTAATTGGAAAATATGAAATTGGAAGCAGATGGATTGGATATTCATATGATTCTAATCTGGCGCAGGCTGATTTGGACTACCAGATGACATCGGACAGGATGAGGTGGCTGAAAGACTTGGCATACAGGCTTAAAACTAACAAAGCCACAGAACAGAAGAATACAACTTACTTAGATAATTTTTCGATTAATAGCGGGTGATTATTTGAACACGTTAGCATAATTCATCTTGTTTATCGAGAACTTTGAGCCTATCACATCCGAAACTATTGCTGAGAAAATAAGTTTTCCGACCACCACTCTGTAAATTCCCTCTGTTGCAGGAATCTTTGACATTCTCTCAAAAGTTTTTATAATTTCATCTATCTCTTCCTTATTCAGGATTATGTCAGTGAATTTTTGCAAGGGCACCATAACAGCAATTTTTTCTCCGGGTCCGTTGCATTCTATTCTTCTTATAACTGGGTCTTTAATTAAGGGATTTAATTTGCCCAACTCTATTTCAATATTTTGGAAAGTTGGCTTGAGATACTGAAGTCTTTCAGGAAGCCTTGTTTCTGGAATCTTTAGCACTCGGGGACGCACTCTCACGGGAATTATTTCTTTTTCTTCCAGTTCTTTTCCAATATCGTCCCGCATTTCCTGTTTTTTTATTTCTTTTATTTCATTTTCCTTTTCTTTTATTATTCCTTTTATTATTTCTTTATTTGAAGAGCCGATTTTTTTATTGTCTTTTTCTTCTTCTCTTATTATTTGTTTTAGTTCAGCCAATTCGCCATAACCAGAATGCATAAGAAGACTTTTGGTAAATTCGATAAAAATTACAGCTCTGCTTTCTTTTGATATATCCTTTAACATATTATCCCTGTGGCAACTTCCTGAACTTCTTACTATCAGAAGGAACAGGACTCTCGAAATTGCCCGTGTTTTCTCCGCTTACTATTGATTTTTGATAACCTTCAGTTCCTGTTTCAACAGGCTTTGGGCCAGCCGAGTATTCAGTCGGAGCTTTCTGGTTTGAACTTAATTCGTGCATAAGCGTAAGTCCCCGGGCTATAATCTTATTTTGGTCGAGAAGGGTGTCAATTTTTTGCACTACTTTTTCATTCATTCTGTCTCCTGATATTAAAAAATTCTTTTCAGCGAGAGCTTTTGCCGATATCTCAAATAATTCAAGAAGTTTTGAGACCTGATTTGCGAGATTGTCAATTTTTCCAGAAAGATTGACCATTACTCTTTGAGTAGCCACAAAATTTTCTATCAATGCCTTGTCAATATTAGTCTGGGGCTGAGAAAATGCTTTTTGTCTTGGCTCCCTTTGCGCCCTTTTTGCATTGTCTTTGGTTTTTTTAATCATCTTATATGCAGTCTTTTTTTCTTTATAAATTTAATGAGTTCAATCATTAAAATACACTTGAAATATCATCTTTCCCTGACTTGGCGCTGCCAGGACGAGTTTCCTCCAGACCGGGAATACCTTGGTTTTCTTCGTCATCTTCATCCTGCATCCCTCCTCCGCCCTCGTTATCCTCGTTTTCATCATCTAGTCCTGCATCGCCGGATAAGCCCTTCTTTTTAAGATACTCCTTTTTCTCCTCTTCTATTGCATCTATGTCCTTCTCTATTCTATCTTCGTCAACTTCTTCTAAATCAGCCATCTTTGGATAGCCTTCTTTTTTCACATTTTTTGCTCCTTTTATTTTTGGGATATATTCTTCTTTGTTTTCTTTTTCTGGCTGATATTTCCTTGGCTCCTCATCTGTTCCTCTTATCATTTCCTTTTCTATTTCAGCCACATACTCCGAGATTTCTTTTGCGGCGTCTGCATTCACGCTTATGCTGTCTATTCCATTTTCCACTAGAAATTTTACCATCTCTTTTTTGCTTCCTGCCTGCCCGCATATGCTTGTTTCAACATGGTGTCTTTTGCATACCCTTATCACATATGCAAGCTGATACAATACTGCTGGATGCATCTCATTATACAAATGCTGAACACTTCGGTTTCCACGGTCCACCGCAAGAATATACTGGGTTAAATCATTTGTTCCGAAAGATATGAAGTTCATTCCCTCCTGGCAGAATTCTTTTATCATTTGCACAGCAGCAGGCGTCTCCACCATTATTCCAACCTTTGCCCTGTTGAAATTTATTTCATCAAGAATTTTTTTCACTTCTTTAAGCTCCTCAACGCTAATTATTTGGGGCATCATTACCCCTATTTTCTTGCCATTGTCCGCAACTCTTTTAAGGGCTTTTAATTCTGCCCTTAATATTTCCGGATTCTTTAGTCCGTATCTTATCCCGTGCATTCCGAGCATTGGATTTGCCTCAATTTCTTTTGGAGCCCCTTCTAAATCTTCAAACTCATCGCTTCTTATGTCAGATGTCCTTACCCATACCTCTTCAAAAAAATCTGCGATTCCTTTTATGCCCTTAAATATCGTATCTTCATAATCTTTTATTTTTCCTTTCTCAATAAAATAATAAGGATGCTTTCCAGATTCAGCTATTATTCCTTCCATTCTCGCAAGACCCACTTTTTTTATTCTTGTTTTTGCAGCTCTTCCGGCAAAACTTGGCAAATCAACCATTACTTTTATTTCTGTTTCTGTTTTTGTGGTTACAGGCATTATATCCTGCTTAACATCCTCAGAAGTTTTTCCCTTGTATATCTTTCCAGTTGTTCCATCCACTGTTATGATTTCTCCTTCCTTGAGTTTTGTTGTTGCAGTATGCGTTCCCACCACGGCGGGTATGCCCATTTCCCTCGAGACAATTGCAGCATGAGCTGTAAGCCCTCCATCATCCGTTACAATAGCCGCTGCCCTCTGCATGCTAACAACCATATCCGGATTTGTCATTGTTGTGACAAGCACATCCCCTGCCTTCATCTTGTCAAGATCCTGCATCTCATGAATTATTCTTATTTTTCCAGAAGCTATTCCTGGAGAAGCTCCAAGTCCTGTCAGTATGACTTCTCCTTTTACATTGCTCGCTTCTTCTTCAACCCTTTTTTCAATTGTAGTTATTGGCCTCGTTTGCACAATGTATACATTTTCGTTTTCTATTGCAAATTCTATGTCCTGTGGTTTTTTGTAATGTGATTCAAGCATGAGGGCGGTTTCCGCGAGATTTTTTATTTCTCTTTCATTGAGAACCTGGGCATTTGCCCTTTGTTCTTTCAGCTTTACAATCTCCTGATTTCCCGATGCATCTCTTGTTATTGCTATCCTTTTGTCAGCTATGATTTTTTCAAGAATCTCGAGATTAGGAGACACAATATATCTATCAGGAGTAATTTGTCCCGATACTATTCCCTCACCAAGCCCCCATACAGCCTCTATAATAACATCATTTTTTTTATAGCTAGGATCTTTTGAGAATATGACTCCTGATTTGTCGGAATCAATCATCTTTTGCACAACAACTGCAAGCTTCGCATCCTCATGCTTGAATCCTTTTTTATTTCTGTAATATGTTGCTCTTGATGTGAAGAGGGAGGCAAAGCATTTTTTCATATTTTCTATAATCTCTGCGTTTCCCTTTACGTTCATGAATGAGTCCTGCTGTCCCGCAAAACTCGCCTCAGCCAAATCCTCGGTGGTTGCGCTGCTTCTGACGGCAACAAAGATGGGCTCGTCTGAGCTTTTTATAAGCTTTGAAACATCTCCTGACGTGAAGTCCGGCTCTTCTGTTCCCAGAGTATCATAAGCCTCTATTATTTCATTCTCCATTTCTTTTGGGAACTTGGCTTTCACAATTAAATTTCTTATTTCTTTGGTTATCCTATCCAATTCAGCGGTATCCTCATAATTTATTTTTCCAAGGAGCTCCCTTATTTTTTTGTCAAGTCCCGCTTTCTTTATGAAATAGCTGTATGCCATTGCCGTCACAACAAATCCCGGAGGCACTGCAACCTTAAGATTGTAAATTTCCGCAAGATTTGCGCCCTTTCCTCCAGCAACGCTTCCTGAGTTCTTGTCCAATTCAGAGAACCACTTGACAAACTCGATTTTATCATTTATCATCTCTTTTTCCTTCATGTTATTATGAAAAATCAGAAACTTAATAAAGGTTTTTATTTGGCATAGTCTCCATTAAGTTTATAAATTTAATTTGCCATTTTGCTAAATGGGATTTATAAGAGGAGGATTATTTGTCATTATTTCATCTCTGTTTTTTATATCTCTTTTGCTGGCAAATTCCCTTTTTGTTGTCACGTCTTCTCTTGATTATCAAAACCTTCGGCAAGAATTAATCCCCGTTGTAAAGCAGACATTAAACGAGCAGATTAACATAACATCGCTTATAGAAGATGAGAAGTATCCTTTAATGCAGAAATTTTGCGCCAATTCCTCGCAAGAATTGGAATATGCGTTCAGCGAAGAAAATTACACCTTTGCAGTTCCATGCTCTGCAATCACAAACGGAACACCTGAAAACATCGTGAATTCCGCAGTAGACAATTTATTTCATGAATCTTATTATAAGGAATATAATTGCAATTTCTTTGACTGCATGCAACAAGATTCAATTCCATTTTTCCTTGTTTCAGAGCATTCAAGAAATTACTGGAGCGGCAAATTTTATTATTCTATTTTGGCATTGATAGTCTTATTGGGACTTATGTTTCTTTTCATAGAGAAAAAGACAAATCTGCCTCTTGTGGCTGGCTCGCTTATAATCTTATCATCTCTTTTATTTGCCAAGCTTGAATCATTGGCAATATGGCTAATCAATATTATATCAACTTCTCCAATAAATTTGGATAAATACCTACGGTTTTTCACCCTGATATTTGCCCAGTCATATAGGGTATTTTTGATAATGCTTATAATAGGAATAGCAGTTCTTGCCTTCGGAATAATTCTCAAGTTTTTTGCAATAGGCTTCAAGATAAACGAGTTCTTTTCTAAATTTGATTCAAAAAAAGAGACCGACATAGAAGCTAAAAAGAAGAGCAAAGATGGAAGCGTTAGAAAAAATAATAATAAATGAAACAACGGCTGATTTAAGAAGGAAACCAGATGAAGCGCAATTCTGGCCGATATTAGGCTTATATTTTGCAAAAAAACATGAGATGGAAGGCATTCCAACAATATTAGACAGCTCAACCGTCAAACAGGGGTATTTTTTTGCAGCATGGACAGAACATGTCTCTTTTATGATTTTTGGCTTATCTTATCTGGCATATCTTCTAGAATTGTGAGATTCGGAAATTTAGATGACTTATTTATTTTTGGGCAGTATTCTTTTTTTGTCTTTCAAAGGCAGAATATATCACATCAAATGGTGTTGGCAAAAGTGCAAAGATAGTGTCATGTTTTTTAACACGAGGATTGTTATAATATAGCCCGTCTATTGCCTGAACCAGGCATATAGACGCCTTTACTGCAGATGTGCAAGATACACCTATCAAATAACTTCCCAAAACAGTTTCTAAATTCATTTTTTATTTTTCCATTCTGTCAAGGAATCTTCTTATGAATTCACTGGATCTTTCTTCGTCCCTTATTTCCCTTATTGTGTAAGCTGCGGTTCCCGCCACTTCTTTTTTCTGGGTTTTTATTCCCGAGCCTAATTTGTCTCTTATCTTTTCACTCAATAATGCCTCTCCCTCCGACAGCGAAGCCAATTTCTTTGAGCTGTTCATCAATGTGCCCAAGCTCATAAATTTCAGCATGTTTCCCTCTGAATTTGCGACTATCGCTCCGTAATCTACAGAAATTCCTCCCAGTATCTTTTCTTTTGCAAGCTTGTTGTATGCTCCGATTATCTGCTCTATTTTCTGCGCCAAATCTATTGCTGTTTTTTCATTTCTGAATGTCTTTGTCTTTGTTGGAGCATATATAAAGAATATATTTTCCTGCGCTCCGTAAATGTAAGCCTTCTGCTCCTCGGCAACATTGACTATTTCCTGAAGCACTCCCTCATAGTTTGTTTTGCTTCCCTTTAATTTATCTATGTTCTTTATCTTCAAACACACTACACTGACATCCTGCTGATCCCCTTTTATTGAAAGTTCCAGTTCAGCCTTGTTCCGCGTGATTACAGAGCTTTTTTTCAACTGGACAATTTCTTTTTTATTTTCACTTCTAAACTTTGCATTTCCAGAAGGAACATATCCAAAGAAACTTTTATTATGCCATTTTTTGAACAGCTTTACCCCAAAAAATGCAAGAATAAGAATAACAACAATCCATACTGCAGTGTTGTTTTCAAGGCTTATTCCGCTTTCCCGAATATCCACTGCCTTTCCAGTAAGAAGAACATCCTCGCTTATGCTGCTTTTTCCATTAACTATAACTTCTACTCCGTATTTTCCATCCGGAGCGCTTAATGTGTATTTTTGCGATTCTCCAACATCCAACAACACATCAATATTCAATGGCTGTTCTCCAACCTTCACCAGCACAGTATGATTATACAACACATTTCCAATATTGGCTACTATAAGGGTTTTGTCTATTATTTCAGTCTTTATTTTCTCAACAGTTTTTATTTCGAATTTCGACTCGCTTGCAAGCTGATTGGATGAAGCCTTTATTGTCCAGTTTGAGGGAAGGCTATCAGAAGGGATTTGAACCTCAAGAAATTCATTGGTTGCAATTTCCTTTTGCTCTATTGTCTTTCCCCTGCTGTTCTGCACAATAATATTTGATGCGGCATCCATTGGCACTCCTGTCTGATCATGCAGAACTGTTTTGACTCTGGCGGTTTCTCCTGGCGCCAGTTTCTGGCTTTCAACGAAGATTTCAAGGCTTGTTGGAACTTGGCTAATGAATATATTATAATTTGCAAATCCGTTGTTGGTTATTTCGCTCTTTGAATCTTTTTCATATGCATTTATTTTCAGGAGGTATTGTCCTGAGGCTGTTTCTTCTGGGACAGAGAATTTTAGTGTGAAAATTCCGTTTTTCACAGTATCTGACGCAAAAATATTTTTTGATTCATTGCCCTGAATAAGTTCCATATCAACGAACCCATTTGCTTCCTTTCCATTTTCCTTTTTTGCCTGCCCATCAACTATTATTTCCTGCTCTGGTGCAAATTCGTTTCCTGATGTGCTTATGTTTATCATAACCAAATCTGAAATTGTGAATTCATTTGTCAGCTTTGCTTCGTTTCCAAAGACATATTTTAACCCACATGCTCCCTTCGAGTTTCCTATAAACCCCTTTATTAAGGGGAGGGGGGGATTTTTTTCAATTTCTTCTCCTGCTTGTATAAGAACATATTCCCTATGAAGCTCTATTTCTGCCCCGTTGCATATAAGATTTATTGAAAATACCTCTCCTGTTGCGGCAAGGCTTGTTATTTTTATGGGAACTGAAACTATATCTCCCAAATTATATAGCCCTGAAGGGCTCTGGAGAATGACTATTTCTGCAGACACGTAATTCATTAGGAAAATTAATGCTACTGCCAGAACAAAAAACCTCAATTTCATCTCAATGAATTAAAATTAGACTTATTTATAAATATTTGGCAATTTTTCATTCGGTTGTAAAGTTTAAAAATCCTTTCCGCCTTGGTTAAATATGACAAAGGAAGAGATGAAGATAACCCCCTGGGAAGTCAAGGGGGAGATTGATTACGGCAGGCTGATTAAGGAGTTTGGGATAAAAGAACTGCCTCTTCTTTTGGAGGTTTTTTACAGCAATATTCTTTTCAAGAGAGGAGTTGTTTTTGCGCACAGAGATTTTGACAAAACCATTCTTGGCTGCATAAAAAACAAAAAACCTTTTGTGATGATGACCGGCTTAATGCCAACAGGAAAGTTTCATTTGGGACATATGCTTCTTGCCCAACAGATGATTTTTTACCAAAAATTAGGCGCAAGATTATATATCGCTGTCGCGGATTTGGAAGCCTATAATGCAAGAGGGCAAAGCATTGAAGACAGCAGGAAAATAGCAATTGAAGAATACGTAACAAATTACATTGCGCTTGGATTGAAGCCAGAAAACTGTCATATTTATTTCCAGAGCGAGCGGTCTTCCGATGCAAAAAAATCCAATGCCTATTATAGATTGGCTTCAAATTTCTCGCGATATGCAACATTCAATGAGTTCAAAGCAGTTTATGGAGAGATTTCTCCAGGTAAGATGGATTCTTCCCTGTTTCAGGCCGCGGATATGTATCATCCCCAGCTTCCCGAATTTGAAAACGGCGCTCCAACATTCATTCCTGTAGGAATTGATCAGGACCCCCATATAAGAATTGCAAGGGACATGGCTAGCAGATACAAGCAGATTAAATTTATTCCTATTGCTTCGATATATCATTTATTCCTTCCAAGCCTGAAGGGAGATGGTAAAATGTCAAGCAGCGATGAGGCTTCATATATCGCAATGACAGACACGGCAAAAGAAGTTGAAACTAAAATTAAAAAATACGCCTTTTCAGGAGGGCAGGATACCCTAGAGGAGCACAGAAAGAAAGGGGGAAACCCTGACAAGGACGTGAGCTTCCAGTATCTTAAAATGTTTTTTGAGCCTGATGACAAGAAACTTGCTCAGATAGAAAAAGATTATAGAAGCGGAAAAATGCTTACTTCTGAATTGAAGGAATATTTAATAAAAAAGATAAACTTTTTTCTTGCAGAACACCAGCGAAAAAAGGAAAAAGCTAAAAAGGAGATTGGCAAGTTTATTTAAACGAAGATGAAAATCCTAACACTTCACGTTGATTACATAAACTTCAAGCCACTGAAGAAAGCCCTGAAGAGTGTTGAGGAGCTTTCCGAGAAGGAGAAAAAAGGCGGAAGTGCAAAGGATGCGCTTGTTGTTTTAACAGCTATTGAAAAAATTGATGATAATGTGAAGGAAGTTACGAAGAAATTTATCGAAGCTGTGAAAGATGTTGCATCTCAGGTTAAAACAAATAATATAGTCTTGTATCCATATGCTCATCTCTCAAGCAATCTTGCAAGCCCTGCGCTCGCTACGGAAGTCTTGAATAATGTTGAAAAGGAATTGAAGAAGGATTTCAGCGTATTGAAAGCTCCATTTGGATATTACAAGGAATTTGAGATGAAGGTTAAAGGACATCCATTGAGCGAGTTGAGCAGGGAGATTAGAGTTGAGGGTGAGGGAAAAGAAAAAGAGGAAAAAATTGACACAGATGAGCTTTTAAGAAAAATGACAAAAGTTCACATGTCTGCTCCCAAGGGAGAGAAGGGATTGAAGAGCAATGTTGAGATTGGGAGAGATTTGGACCTGTATATTGTAAGCGAGATTGTTGGAAAAGGATTGCCTTTGCTTACTCCAAAGGGAACAACAATAAAAAGAGAGATTGAAAGATTTGTGACAGATGAGGAATTAAAGAGGGGGTATCTTCACACATCCACACCCGTGATGGCATCTTCTGATTTATACAAGATATCAGGACATTGGCAACATTACAGGGATTCAATGTTTGTTCTTGATGTCAGAGGAGACAAATTTGCATTGAGACCGATGACATGCCCTTTCCAATTCATATTATACAAAAGCAAACCAAGAAGCTACAAAGAACTCCCAATAAGATATGCGGAAATTGCAACCCTGTTCAGAAATGAAAAGACAGGGGAATTAAGGGGACTGACAAGAATAAGGCAATTCACTCTGGCAGATGCGCATATAATCTGCGCCCCAGAACAGATTGAGGAAGAGTTTGTTCAGGTCCTTGATCTAATAAAATATGTGATGAACAGTTTGGGAGTTAGCGACAACGACATATGGTACAGATTCTCAAAATGGAATCCTAAAGACAAGGAAAAATACATTGATAATCCAGCGGCATGGGAAAGTTCTCAGAAGCTTATGAAAAAAATACTTGACAAATTGAAGATGAAGTATATTGAAGCAGACGGAGAGGCTGCATTTTATGGGCCAAAATTGGATTTGCAATATAAGGATGTTTACGGAAAAGAAGACACATTATTTACTGTTCAAATAGATTTTGCGCTTCCGGAGAGATATGATATGACTTACAAAGATAAGAACAATAAGCAGGCACGGCCAATGGTTATACATCGCTCATCCACAGGGGCAACAGAAAGGATGATTGCATTCCTTTTGGAAAGGAACCAGGGAAACCTTCCTGTATGGTTAAGTCCTATTCAGGTTAAAACATTAAGTCTTACAGAAAGAAATATTGATTTTGTTAAAAAGCTGAATGAACAATTGGTTAAAGAAGGCATAAGAACAGAGATTGACATTGATGAATCCCCTATTAGTGGAAGAATTAGGGAAGCCTCTCTGATGAAAATTCCATATTTAATAGTTATCGGGGACAAAGAAGAAAAGGAAAAAAAGCTGGCTGTGCGTGACAGGACAGGAAAGAATATTGTTGATTATAACACAGAAGAATTTATTAAGAAAGTAAAGGAAGAAATCAAGAATAGAAAATCTTAAAAACCATAGAAAAGTATTAATATTATATACACCCCAGGATTGCCCTGCAAACCTGGGTTTTATGTTTTTCCATTTTAGTTAATTTTATTAAGTTGTTAATTTATTATTTTTTATGGGTACGCAAGAAAGGATAGCTATTTTTATTGATGGAAGCAACCATTATCATATTGTTAAAGATATGTTTAAAGATAAGTTAAGCCTTAATGATTTTAATTTTGATAAATTCATTAAATATTTAATTGATGGCAGGAAGCTTATAAGAACTTATTATTATTCTGCTCCTTTAGATGTTAATTTTGACCAAGAAACATATATTAAACAACAGAAATTTTTTGATAAATTGAGTAAAATGCAGAATTTCAAACTTGTTCTTTGCAGAATGCAAAAAGTAAAGATTGATGGAAAGACCATCTATCAGGTTAAAGAAGATGACATTCATTTGGCAGTGGATATGGTTAAACTTGCCTATAATAATGCTTATGATACAGCCATTTTAGTTTCTTCTGATGGGGATTTTGTGCCTGCTATCCAAGCAGTAAAAGAGGTTGGCAAGAATGTAGAAAATATAGGATTTGAAACCAAATTTTCTTACCACTTAAAATTAGAATGTGATAAATTTAAGAAATTAAATAAAGAGATTGTGAAGCCTTTCTTTGATTAAAATGAACTTCCAGTTTTATGCTGAAAAGCTAAAAGCTTCCAAGAACTTCAAGAAATTTGCAAAGGAAAACCGACAGGCATTTCCCTGCTCATGCTTCTTCATAATTGACAAAGAGGAAGGCAAAGACAAACAGCATTTTGATTTCTTTATTCCATCTTCAAAAAAAATATTAAGCTTTCCGCTTGAAGAAAATGCAGAGGAGACACTTGTGGAAACAAAGGACACCAAAATTCCAACAAAAATCTCTATAGAACATAATTTTGATTTTGATGAAATAGAAAAAGTTATAGGAAAAAGGATGGAAGAAGAAAAGATAACCAATAAAATTCAGAAGATGCTTTTTTCACTTCAGAATGTGAATGGAAAGGACATGTTCATCGCAACCATCTTTGTTACGTCATTTGGGCTGATTAATGCTGTAATTGACGTTGATGCAATGAAGATTAATGACTTTAAGAAAAAATCATTCTTTGATATGATGACTATTTTCAAGAAAGACAAATAAATCATTGCTTAAAAATATTTTGTCCTGCCGTTTCCTCTCTTGAATTGATGCCCTAAGAACATTCCCGCCAGAAAATAACCATTCTTCAGAAGCATCCTGACTTCTCTTCCCTCAAATCTTCTTGGGGATATTAGGGCTTTTTCAGGAGTCTCGAGAATTCCGAATTTGTATCCTCTTTCAACCGCCGTTTTTGCATATTCAGAATCTTCTCCAAATTCAAGGGTTTCGTCAAATCCCCCTATTTTTTGATGGACTTTCCTTCTTGCAATCATGAAATTTTGCATTAGGGGTCTTTTTGTGTTTTGCGCCGCTTTCATAGAGCGATTAGTCCCCTCATAAATCAAATGATATAAGAAATCTCTGGATTTATTTTCTGTGATAATAGGCGTTTGCAAGGTTCCCGCAACATCAAGCCCTCTCCCGTAAAATTCATCAAGCGCAGAATGCAAAAAGCCAGGAGGAAGAGTCAAATCCGCATCCTGGAACATCAAGATGTCTCCCATGCTTGCTTTTGCCCCATTGTTTCTTCCTTCGCCAGGATGTCCGCCTTCAACCACCTTGCAGCCATACTGCCCGGCTATATCCCGAGTTTTATCCGTTGACCGAGCATCAGCCACTATTACTTCCAAATCTTTTGGCTTCTGCATATATATGGAATGCAGTGTTTTTGGAAGGTATTTCTCTTCATTTTTTGTTGGTATTATCAAACTTATCATAATTTTTAGACAATTTTTTGCTTTATAAGTATTGCGGTTGTATTAACTTGTAAGTAACAATTATTCAGACAATAAGTAGGATAAGCAAAAGAAAGACAATAATCGTTATGGCTAAGAAGATACCAAGGGTGTAAAAGAGCAATGAAAGAGCCTCCTGCTTTCTTCCGTTAAGATACCAGACAATTGGACGGCCGAAAACCAATGTTCCGGTAAAAGCGGCTGAAAAGACAAAGAGCATAAGCATTGCAATGGGAACAAATACTGTCTTGCCTGCTCCAAATGACCCTTTTTCTACAAAATACATAAAAGATGCGATTAGTGCTATATAAGCGGTTGTTCCAAGTGAATCAAGCAGCGCATACTTGATTGTTTCTTTCATGATGAGATTAGAAATTTTTTGTTTAAAAGATTTGTGAAAGGAGCACCCCACACTGAAACTAAAGTTTCGTGAACGTCGCCGACAGGAAGTCAACGATCCGACCGCACTCATGGCAGGGCGCAGGAGAGATGTTATATATAACTTTTATGCTCATCTAAATACCTTCTAAAAAACCATTGAACAAAGATATTATCTTCTTTTTTTGTTTGAGACCTTTCTAATGCATTGTAATAGCTGGTTCTTTTTGAATATTGAATGTCTAGTAAAGGGAATTTATGCCTTTTTAGGATAAAATTCATCATGAGTCTTGATATTCTTCCATTGCCATCTGCAAAGGGATGGATTGTAACAAATTTTAGATGAACTAAAGCTGCCAGTTCAACAGGATGCAAATTAAATTTATTTTGGTTATACCATTCAAAAAATTCTTTTAATAAGATATCTATTTCAATATGCATTGGGGGCTTAAATTTAGATTGAGAAATAGCTACTTTATGATTTCTTATTTTTCCTGCAATATCGCTTTTTGTTTCATTCATTAATTCTTTGTGCCATTTTAGCACGATTTGCAAATTTAAGTCTTTTTCGTAATCTAACATTTCAAAAAATACTTTTTTATGGGCTTCAGCTTCCTTAACATCATTTAAGGGTCTTGAATTTGGGGTTATTCCTCTTTCTAAAAGATTTGCTGTTTCTTTTAATGTTAAGGTTGAACCCTCTATTCTTTGAGTATTATATGTGAATTTAACAGCAAAATTTTCTTTGGATTTTTCTTTGGCGGTTTTTGGAAGATTTTTATATTCAACAGCAAAATTCTCTTTTATTTTATCAATATCTCCTATAAATTTCTCTTTATAGAATTCCTGCATAAATTTCTTCTTTTTTTCATCTAAATCTTTTGGAATTGCATCTCCTAAATAAGCCTGTTTCTTTTTAACAGATTTACCCTCCCGATGGCTATGAACAAGATAAAAATATTCCTTTTTTCCTCTCCTAATTTTTTTTAATTCTACCATGAGATTTAGTATATCTACATATTTATAAATTTATTGTTTTTAACTAAATGTAGGTATACGCCCCGACCGAGAATCTAATTACAGAAAGGGGATTATTTAATATGGAGGAGAATCATAAGAACATTCTAGAAATTAAGGGCGAACTATCTTCTTTCTTAATCTTTATTAGGATTTCTTTTTCTCTTGGCACTTCTTCAAAATATAGCTCTAGAGCTTCCTTTAGCCTAGCCTTCGCCTGTTCTATAGTATCTCCTTGAGTAACTATATTAGGAAATTGTATAGAACTTATGCTATAAATTCTATTATTGCCCTTGCCTTCAGGGGTTATAATAATGTCAATTTCCATTCTATTTTCCATGCTATAATTTAAACATTTAACCTATTTAAGACTTTTTAAAATATACCTTCAAATTCCTCCCTTTTTATCCCTGCTTCTTCACATTCCTTAAGCAAATTTAATCTTACAGCATTGCTCGGTCTTTTCACATTAACTAAAACTATTGGTCTTTTCAAAGAAGGTAAGCTATCTATCCTGTTTATGATTATATGGTCTCCTCTACTCTGGTGCATTAATTGGTCTTAATGTCTTAATAACAAAATATAAAAATCTTGCAAGAATTAGCAGGCATAAGAAATGAAATTGCAAATTCAGGCACCGAATAATTTAAATAGTTCAGGTACCTCTATCTTTTATGAAAATAAGAAAAGTACTTGATAAAAGAGTTGGGAACACTGCTTACTTCAAATATCTTATAACTTTGCCAAAAGAGATTGTAGAAAATTCAGGACTTCTTGAAAAAGATTTAAAAGTAAAAAAAGAAGAACACAAAATTATAATTGAAAGAGATTAAATCAGTTAAAATGATATGTGCTCCCACGTCTTTCTCCATAATGTTTAGCTAATCCTTTTGATACTAATTCATTTAATATGCGAATTGCAGTGGGTCTGCTTATTTTGTGTACTTTCATAACATCTGAAGTTGAAAGAATTCCTCTTTCACGCCCATATAATAAAATAATATCTCCTAATGTTTCAGGTTTTCTTTCAGCAAATTTTAAATTGAGATGAAATATATTTGAAAGAATTGTTATCTCTGGCTGTTCTAATCCTCTACGCATCATTTCTCTTTTTATTATGGGTATGCCCTGTCCAGCTGCTTCTGCTTTATGTACTGGACGCAAGAAATTATATATCCATTGATTACGATGAGTTGGAATTCCCTGATTTAATATTTTTTCTAATTCTGCAGGGGTTGGTGCACCTGGATTTTGAAATTCAACCCTATCATCAAAAATCCTAATTAAAGATTCTTGTGGGTCACTATAATCTCTATGAACAATCATATTAACCACAATTTCTCGGAGCACTATCTCTGGAATTATTGGTTCTTCAAATCTATCAGAACCCTGATAATATGTTCTCACAGGTAAATTAAGCTTTAAAAAATTAATACAACTATCAATTAATTTTCTTGCAGTTGTGCTTAAAAGAATGGCTGCAATTCTATCTATGGGTTTATCTCCTCTAAATCTTACAAGTTGAATTTTACATTGCGGTAAGAAGTATGATGGATTATCAACTAAAACAATAGTTCCTAAATTAGTTAATTGGTCTCCTTGTTCCATAATTGCTTTATTGCTTTTAAGAAAATTTTCTTCGGTTTGTGGATTTAAGGAATTACGTTCAGCTGCTTTTTTCATATAAAAAAGAAGCTCACTTCTATCTATGTCTGTTTTAGTTGCTGGACTTGGTCTCTGTTCCCACGTCAACATATTTCTACGAGTAAATATATCCCTAAAATTATTCTGAGTCATTTTCTTTGCTGAATCTTGAACCCTATGATAACTAACATCTCTGTAAGAACAAATGTTCCCTCCTAAACCTGTTATTTTATATATGGCAATTTTTTTACCCTGACGTTCAATAAATTTTGGACTTGAGGTTGTAGGAATAGGGTCACAATTTCTCAATACACTTCCTACCTGTGTAATTACTGTTTGTTCATCATTTACCCCTATAACTTTAGGAGGACGTTCATCATTAAGTCCAATTATTAACCAACCACCACCAGATGTCGCAAATGCAGCAATTTTCTCCCCTAAGACATCTAAATTTTTTGTTCCTAATGTCCAATCAACTTCATAGCCTTCTGGCATCTGTCCCGCTAAAATTGAATCTACTATTTCTTCTGGCTTAAAATTTTCCATAATATAAATGTAAAGATATATCTTTATATATTTTACTATTTTACATTTTTTGAATTATAGATAAAAAAGACAATAATTCAGGTACCGAAACATATATAAACATCAGGTACCTGAATGTCTTATGGAAACGAGACGTTCAAAGTGCCAAAGCGATAATATAGTAAAACGAGGCACTTTTACAACACAAGCATATGGAAAACAACAAAGATACTATTGCAAAAACTGCAATAAGAAATTCATAGAGCATACTGGCTTTTACAGAATGAGAAACACCCCACAAAAAATTACTTTATCTCTTGACCTATTCTTTCGTGGTTTAAGCACTCGTGAAGTCCAGAGCCATCTACAAGCATTTTATCCTCATAATTCAGACCACAGCACAATATTAAGGTGGATTAGAAAATACTCTCTGCAAATTGCTAAATATACAGATAAGTTAAAAGTCAATACTGGCTCTTACATAGAAGTTGATGAGATGGAATATCATAGAAGAAAAAGCCATAAAGCAAAATTAGGTATAGATGAGAATTGGTTTATTGATGCAATAGATGTTAAAACCAGATTTATGCTTTCTTCTGCTTATACAAAAGAAAGAACTGGAAAAGAAGTTAATTCTGTTCTTGAAAAAATCAAAAAGAAATCTGACAATATTAAGATAGTCACCACAGATGGTTTTACAGGATACATAAAACCAATAAAAAGAGTTTGGGGTTACAATAAGCATACAAGAAATCATAATGTCAAGCATAATATTGTAAATGCTTCAAGAGGTGAAGGCTTTAATATTTGGGTTGAAAGAATGCACAATAGTATAAGACAAAGAACACAGAATTTTAGAGGTTTTCACGGCTCTATTAATTCTGCATACTCAATAATGAAAGGCATAGAAATCTTTTACAATTTCGTAAGAAAACACGAAGCCCTTAAAGGCAAAACTCCATCTGATGTTGCTATTTCATCTTTGAAATTTGAAAGCCCTAATAGATGGCTTGAATTGATTAAGATGTCAAATTAAATTTTTTGTATATATTTAGAAATCTCGTTCACATCTCTTTTAACTCTTTCAACACCTATTTCAGAGTCAGCTCCAATAAAAAATCTAATCTCACTATGAACATATACACTTGTGGCTAATTTTGTTGTTCCTGCTTTATGTTTTCCAGAATCTCTTATCTCTCTTGCTTTACTGCCTGAATAAATTTTAGCGTCTGCTCTTATCCAAATCGTATCAAACATTTCTTTTGGTTTGGATAAAACAAATAAGACAATTGTAACTATCCAAGATATGACAGCAAGAGTTATAATAGTTGAAGAACCTTGAAAGGCAATAATTGTAAGTAAAACAGAAACTCCTAAACATATCAAGCATATTTTCTTAATTCTTTAGCATTTTTACGCGATTGTTCTTCTGACCTTTTAGCTTCCATTTTTGCTACAAAGTCTGAAACTCCATCTGCTACATTATCTTTTGTAACTTCTGGATTTGGATATGAAACCTTATATCCTAAATCCTCTAATTTTGTAGAAAGGTTTTCAATAGTAATTTGTGGATGCCCAGATTCCAAAGGCACTTGTGTATAAACAGGTTTTCTCTTCAAATCTTCTTTTGAAGGAAAATCATCATCTTCATCACTCATTCTTTTTTAAAGAATCTTATACTTAAAAATTTAACTAAAAGACCAATTAATGCACCAGAGTAGGTCTCCTCTGATTCTTTTGATTTCCAAGTTATGTTTCTTTAATATGGAAATTATACTACTTACTATCGGAGTCAATCTGTAGCCCATTAATAGTTGCAAGAATTAAGCAATTTTATACTTTTCTACCAACGCCCACTTAAACTCTACAAAGTTTAGGGACGCCCCGACCGAGATTCGAACTCGGGTCACGGCCGTGAAAGGGCCGCATTCTTGGCCTCTGAACTATCGGGGCTCACTCACTTCGTTCGCTCACCCTACGTCGCCTGTAAGTCGCCGTAAGGCTTTGCTTAATTTTCACTAGGAAACTTCACTCGGAAACCTTTTCACTAGGAAACCTGTTTATTTTAGACAAAAACAGTTTTTAAAGATAACTGAAAATTTTATTTTTCCTACTGCAATGCTAATCTTATTTTTTGATTAATATCGTCCTTTATTTTTGAACTATTTATTTCTCCTATTTTTCCATAAATAAGACTTTTATGCAATGTGAATATCATGTCAACATAAATAAAAGAATCGAAACGGATATCTCCACTACATGCATTTTTTGGCAAAAATATTCCATATTTTTGGAAATCTCTTTGTTTTGTGGTAATTTGACAAACAATTGAATTTTCGCCTTCTAGTGGATTAATAATTAGTGCAGGTCTTTTCTTAGCATTTTTTAAATTAGTGAACGGGAAAACAGTAAGGACTATATCGAACTTTTTTAATATCATTGCAAATAGGCAAACGCTTTTTCATCTTCTTTGGATAACCATGATTCAGCCAGCAATTTTTCATCTGCAAGGAATTTTGTTTCTTCCCAATCACTCATGCTTATTTTTTCCATTTCTTCAACTCTTTGCTTTATTACTTTTCTTACAAATTCACTCCACTTTATTTCTGAGAATTTTTTCATTTTTTTATAGACATCATCATCTATTGAAAGGGTTATGTTTGTCATTTGAGAATAAGTGAGCTCACTTATTTAAATCTTTCTTTTGTTTTAAATAATTAATGTAAAAATAATCTTTTTGGAAAAGATTGAATTTATTTTTTCTCATCTTTTTCCGGCATGATAATCCAAGCTATCAGATAGGCAAATATTCCCGCTCCCCAAGCCAGGCTTGCTATGACCCATAAAAGCCTTATTAGGACAGGGTCTGCATCTAAATACTCTGCAATCCCCCCGCATACCCCTCCGATTACCTTGTTTTTCTTGCTTCTGAATAGTCTCTTTATCATTGTTCCTTTTCTGCCATTACAGTTTCTTTTTTAAAAGAAACCCATGAGCCTACACGGATAAGTTTCCCTTTCCATTTAAACCGATTAGTCAAATCCTCATTTGACAATATGAGCCTGCACGGATTTGAACCGTGGACCCCTGCCTCTCTTAGATGAAATCCAAAAGAGATTAACTCTATCGAATTAATTTCTTATAAGAGCAGTGCTCTGACCAGGCTGAGCTACAGGCTCACGAATAGCCCCCACTCAAATGAGAGTCTCCATTTGGATCTGGAAATCTCATAGAGCTACAGGCTCGTTCTGAAAAGATATGATAGAAGTATATTTAAAAGTTATCCTATCTTAATCATTTTTATCTATAATTATCTTATTCTAACAATTAAAACTATATTTTTCACAGACAATATCCTTAAAAGGCGGGTGTTTATGATGAGACCATGGCAAACAAGCCTTATCAAATTACATTTAATTACAATCTTTCCACACTTCCATTGACCGAAGCATCCAAGGAGATATTCTTTGAACTGACAAATAGGAAATTAGAGTTTATGGCGGAACCGAGTGTAACTAACTCTGGTTTTGGAGCTATAAGTGTTTTTATAAACTATAATCATGTTCAAACAGGATATCACTACCTAGATGGGTTTACAAGGTTGACAAAAGCATTAGATACAATTGTTGAAGGCAGTTTAGAATCCATTAAATAATCATTGATTCTTTACAGGAAACAAAGTTTTCAGCATTTTTCTCAAATTATCATCCAAAAAGCAGATATCTTCTCCAGCTATTTTTTCAATAAATCTTGTCAGAGAACCTCTGCCATTAAATCCTGTTTCATTGGCTTTTTTCAATAGCTTTCTTTGGGTTTCAGAATCGAGATATATCTTAATAGGCTGTTTCATTTTCCTCTTTTTCTTAAAAAGCAAGGTTTTTGCCTTTTATAAATTTTACCTACAACTATTTTTTTCAAATTTGTCGTCGATAAAATACCTGAGGGATTTTACCTACAGTAGGAAAAATGTAAGGAAACTGATATTTTTTATAAAGTTGCATAAAGGCCCTAATCTTCCTAGTTAAGCACCTATTAGGGACTTAACCTTTATGTTTGTTTTTTTCCTCTAATTTACATGTCTGGAGGTGTATGGTTTCTTTCATTTAGCAGGAAAAAGATTGAATTCAAAAGATATCAAAAAAAGAAAAAAAATCGTCCAAGCTTGGCCAATTTTAAGCAAAAAAAGAAAAACAATAAAGCAAAAATAAGCCTCGTATTTTTATTTTTTTTAACAGCTTTGATATTGTCTCTTAATTTTATTGCCGCAGCGGCAGTAGGAGAAGACTTACACCTGAATATTCAAACCCTTTATGACAATGGAAGCGTAAGAACAGGAACGTTTGCCTTTGCGTTTAACATCTCGCTGGCAGATACCTGTGACGCGATTGTTTATTCAAACTTAACCACTCTTACAACAGATGCAAGGGGCATAATTTCCTATTATCTGAATAGTGTTTCCCTGAATTATACAGACCAGTATTGGCTTTGTTATTACAGGAATGGAACTCTGATTAATACATCAAAAATAGCAAGAACCCCATACACTTTTTCGGCAAGAAATGTAACATTAAGCGGAGTTGATGTTGACACTAACCTTAATGCAACGGGCTATAATGTGACTGCTGATTATGGATTCTTTAACTGGCTTGGGAGTTTGGCATCCAGAATCACCACCCTTTTCACACAGAATGTGCAGTTTAACGGAACAATAAACGGAAGCGGAAATATAACAACTACGGGTAGAATAGGCATAGGGACAGAAAGCCCCCAAAACCCTCTTAATGTCATAGGCGACATAAACGCAACTACAACAATCTACTCGCAAGGCAACAACCTTTCATCGGCATTTTACTATTCAACCAATGGTTCTGGTGAACCAAAGTGGAACGCAAACTACTCTAACTTCACGGCTGTTTATGGCTATGCATTGAACGACAGCCTGTGGACATTGAACTACACAGATTATTTGGCAATAAGAGGTTACTCTTTAAATAATTCCTTGTGGACTTTGAATTATTCAACATACCTTACAAAGCCAACATGGGCTCAGGTAAACAACGGGACAATGGCTTCTTGGGCTAATGTTGTGAATGGCACGATGGCAAGCTGGACAAATGTTATCAATGGAACAATGCTTAGTTACGCACAAGCTCTCAAC
>JAGVNG010000021.1 GCA_020053375.1 Nanobdellota archaeon
AGGCTGACAACACTTTGGCAGACTTGGACAAAAAAATACAATAATCCTTCAGGCTGACAACACTTTGGCAGACTTGGACAAAAAAATACAATAATCCTTATAAACATTAGTTAGTTATTTTTTTTATGGCAGATACATACTATCAGAAAGATAATTCTTCGACTTATGATGTATCCTCTGAGGTTAGAGAGATAGACAAGGAATTAGAGGAATTATTGAAGAAACAAACAGCAAAAATTAAGGTAATAGGCGTCGGGGGCGGAGGCGGAAATTCCTTGAGCAGAATGAGGGAGATAGGAATAAAGGGAGGAGAGTTGATAGCGATAAATACAGATGCGCAGGATTTGCTGTATGCTACTGCCGATCAAAAAATCCTTATAGGGAAAGAATTAACACAGGGATTAGGGGCTGGAAGCAATCCCAAGGTTGGAGAAGAAGCTGCAAAGGAATCAGAGTCAGAAATAAAAAAGAAAATTGCTGGCGGGGATATGATATTCATAACCTGCGGGTTGGGGGGAGGAACAGGCACGGGAGCAGCGCCGGTTGTTGCCGCTTTGGCCAAGAAACAGGGAGCGCTTACAATTGGAGTTGTTACGCTTCCATTCACGATAGAAGGAAAAAAGAGGCTTGAAAATGCAATGAATGGATTGGAGCGAATGGAGTCAACGGTTGATACACTGATAGTCATACCAAATGACAAGCTTCTTGAGTTAGCTCCTGAACTCCCTTTGCATACTGCATTTAAGATAGCAGATGAAATATTAACCAATGCAGTCAAGGGGGTTACAGAGCTCGTGACCACATCTGGTTTAGTGAATCTTGATTTTGCGGACATAAAGGCGGTTATGGTTGATGGAGGAGTATCTCTCATTGGAATGGGAGAATCTGACAGTTCTAACAGAGCCATAGAAGCTGTGGAAAAGGCAATACAAAATCCTTTGTTAGATGTAGATATTTCAAATGCAACAGGGGCATTGATAAATATAGTCGGAGGACCCGATATGAGTCTTGATGAATGCAAAATAATTATAGAAAACGTTGGAAACAAGTTGAGTCCCGACGCAAAACTTATATGGGGAGCCCAGATTTCAGAGGACATGGAGAAATCAATCCGTGTGCTTTTGATAGTCACAGGCGTAAGAAGCTCGCAGATTTTGGGTCACGGAGAATCTCTTGAAAGTATGAAACATAGGGAAATTGAGGAAGAATTGGGAATCGATTTTATTGAATAAAAATGGGAATATTTGAATTCCTTCCCATTTTCGTTAATATATCTAATCTTAATCCCCATCCAATAGTTTGTTTTAATATTCTTCATAAGTCTAGTTCTGATTTAATATTTATCTTAATTAATAATAGCAAAATGGAAGTTGAAGTCTATGGTAAACTGATATTAAAGGTGGATGGGGTTATTTTTCAAGACAAAATTGGTTTTTATGGAGATAAAAATCGTTGGGTTTTACAACCGCTTATGCAAGGTGATGGACATCGGGATTTGAAGGACCTAAAGATGATAGTGGAATAGAACTAAGAGAATTTCTAAGAATTAACAAACCATCCGACGCTAAATTTACTTTTCAGATAAAATATAGAAAAGTTGGGGGATTATGCTGGAAAAAATCATCACCTCAGAGATTTATCTACAAATTTGATAAAGAAGTTATGTGGTTGGATGTATGAATAATTTTAAAAACTCCTCCTTTTTATTTAAAATATGAACAAGATGATTGAATCCCTGAAGGCTTTTGCAGTGAAGTCAAAGAGAGTATGGCTGATTATGAAAAAGCCATCCCGAAAGGAGTTTGAGCTTGTTTCAAAGATATCTGCGATAGGGATATTGGTTCTGGGTATATTTGGATTTTTAATAGCCATAATTGTCTCATATTTCTTTTAAAAATATCAGTGTAAAGACTTAAAAACACGTTGTTTTTATAGTGTCATGCCATTGGAAAGAATGTTAAGAAAGTTAGGAAGGGGGATAATCACTGCTGGCCTTGTTGCATCATTATCTCTTAGCTGTTCTGAAGATGCTTTAGAGCCATCTCCCTCGCCAGAACCAATCCAGATAGTAAAAAATAATCCTCCTTCATTCATTTCTACTCCTGTGACAAGCGTCGAAGAAAAACAAAGTTACAGTTATCAGTCCAAAGCGCAGGACGCTGACGGGGACAATTTAATTTATTCTTCAGTTAAAAAGCCAAATTGGATTTCCTTGTCTAGTTCAGGATTAATAAGCGGAACAGCCCCCGAGGTATCTGATAATGAAAACCAAGAGATTAATATTGCTGTTTCCGACGGAAAAGATTCTGCATATCAAAATTATATTTTGACTGTAAAAAACCTTTCAAATATTTATGTTCTGGATAATAATCAGATTGACAAACTTTTCCAAGTCAATGAAGATAATCTTGTTTTCTCGCAGTCAGTGAATTTTTTACCTGGAGATATAATAGGTTCTGACATCACAACAAAAACTCCTGATGGATTTTTGAGAGAGATTAATTCAGTTTCAGCTGACAAAAAAACACTCTACACCTCTCAGGCAACTTTGGAGCAGGTTGTGAAAGATGCTTCATTATCCTATTCTGGGAAACTTCTTCCCTCACAGATTGTTTCATCTTCCTCTTTAAAAGGAGTTCAGGTGCCCCCTTCCTCTGTGGCGGGTTTTGATTTTAATATTCCAATTAAAAATGCTGTTTTGTATGATTTTGATGGGGATAGTTCTACAACTTCGGATCAATTGGTAGTAAATGGAAATATCTCTTTTAACAACAATGTAGATTTAAGCATTAAAATTAATGACCATAAGATTGATGACATAAACTTCAAGAATTCCACGAGCATAAACTCAGATATTTCTGTCGGTTTTAATTCAATAGGATTAGCGAGAACATACCAGGTAAAAATTGCGGAATATAAATTTAAGCCTTTTGTGATAGCTTACCTTCCTACAGTTGTTCCCATTCCAGTAATCGTTTCTCCAAAATTGAGTGTTTCTGTAACAATTGATCCTACTCTTTTGAATCCTTTAAGTGGGAGGGTTCAGGATAATGCTAGTTTGGATATCGGGTTGCACTATAATGGAACTTGGAATCCTTCTGCCATTTTCTCAAATGATTTCACCTTTTCCAACCCTGTTTTAAATAAGAACCTTGAACTAAAGGTATCTGCAGGACCCAGTCTTGAAATGATGCTTTATGGAGTTGCAGGACCTTTTGCAGGAATCTCAGGAAGATTAAGACTAAAATCCGAGAATGGGGGATGGGAACTGTATGGAGGACTTGGAGCATCCCTTGGTGTAAAAATGGAAGTTTTGAAAAAAGGATTATCTGCGCAGTTCAAAGAGGCTATTAATTATGAAACGCTTCTGGCAAAATCAGCTTCTCCAACTCTCGAAGGAAAAATTTTGTTTTGCACAACAAGAAACAATGATGCTGAAATTTATTCAATGAATCCAGAGGGTTTAAATGAAGTTAATTTGACAAGTGATCCTGCTGGTTGGGATACAAATCCTTCTTGGTCTCCCGACGGAAAGAAAATATTATATTCTTCAAGAACTACATCATCAAGGGATTATGCTATTCATATAATGAATTCAGATGGTTCAAATAAAACAAGATTAACCAGCTCTTCCATGACAGAAGCAAATCCTGTCTTTTCCCCTGATGGAGAAAAGATTGCATATGCAGCAGCAGAAGTTGTAGGATACGAGCAGATATATATCATGAATAAAAATGGTTCATCTCCGGTAAAAATAACAGATGATAACGCTCATTATTATTGGGATGTCGCTTGGATGCCAAGTTCTAAAATAGTATGTGCATCTAATAGAGATAACGTCAAAGGCGAAATTTATACTATGAATCCTGATGGGACAGGAATAAAAAGATTAACAAATAATTCTTATTACGATAGATTTCCTTCTTGGTCTCCCGACGGAACTAAGATTGCATTTACTACAAATAAGGATGGAAATGAAGAAGTATATGTAATGAATGCCGACGGTTCTAACCAAATAAATATTTCTAACAGTTCCAGCACTTCTGATTATAATCCTTTCTGGTCGCCTGATGGAAAGAAAATAGTTTATGTAAACAATCCGGGAATTTATAGCCCCTCTGCTGAGATATGGATAATGAACTCAGATGGTTCAAATAAAACAAGAATTACTAATAATAACTATGATGATGATTCCCCATCTTGGTCCCCCAAGTAAACAAATTGTCAATTCTGTAATATCCTCTATTAATGTTATATCGTGGATTTAAGTTGTTCATCTTTTTATTCCTTTCTTTGTTTTTCTAGGAAAGCTTGATTGGGAGTTCTAAGC
>JAGVNG010000028.1 GCA_020053375.1 Nanobdellota archaeon
ATGCCAGCATATCGGGGTGCCGCATTTAAAAGCCCAATAAATTGCATATAAGATATTTTTAACAGCATAATTAACTTTATTAACGATTTGTAATTATATCTTTGATGGGAAGGACGATGGAGGAACTGAAAAGGGAATATTTATAAATGGTATATTACTCATATGAGTAATATGTTACTTAATGAGAACAAATTTAGGGTTTTGAGCGAATTCTCTGGGAATTATTCTGGAAGGGTATATGGTCGAGATATTTCAAAAAAACTTCGAATGAATCAAAAAACGGTTTCTAATGTCTTAAATGAACTTGAGGGAGATCATATACTTAAATTTACCCAGGAAGGCAAAAACAAATATTATTACTTCAATCAATTTTATTCTTATATGAAGGAAATAATCAAGATAATAGAAATTCAAAGAAAAATCATCTTTCTTGAAAAGTATAAAAAATTAAAAGAACTCTTTTTAAAATTAGAAGAGCGAAGCGGCGGATTGCTGATTGTTTTTGGAAGCTACGCAAATTTTAGTGCAAATGAAAAATCTGATATAGACATTTTTATTTTAGGAGATATAAAAGATATTTGGGATTTGGAGGAACTTTATAATATAAAAATTAATATTATAAAAACAAATAAAGAAAAGTTTGATAAAAAGGAGCATATCATCAAAGAAATAATTAAAAATCATATTATACTTAAAGGAGAGGAGAGTTTCATTGAATTAATATGGTAAGCTTGAAATGGTGTTGTGGACAAAATGGCGGAATAAAATTGATTGAGCCTAATGATAATCTTGCTAAAAGTTATTTGAAAATGGCCGAGGATTCTCTTGGAACGATGAATAGGGAAAGAAAATATAATCAGACATTTGCAATTTCTGCCTGCTATTATTCAATGTATTATTCATTATATGCCATATGCGTGAAAATTGGAGTTAAATGTGAGATTCATTCCTGCACCATTGAATTTATGAAAAAACTATTAAACAATTTTTATTTGGAAGAGGATTTCAAAATTATTAAAAAAGCATTTGACCTTAGGAATATTGCCCAATATTATGCTGATAAGATTATTTTAAAAAAAGATTCCGATTATATAATGGAGACAGCACCTTTATTTATTGATAAATCTAGGGAAATCTTAGCCAAAATTAATGAGATAGATATAAGAGAAATTAAAGGGAAATTGGAAGATTTGAAGAAATAATCCAACAGAAATCTCATTATCCGATAATCTATGCATGATAACTTTAATATTAATAACAGCATAATTAACTT
Organism: Nanobdellota archaeon; assembly: GCA_020053375.1. Classification (GTDB taxonomy): domain Archaea; phylum Nanobdellota; class Nanobdellia; order Pacearchaeales; family GW2011-AR1; genus JAGVNG01. The sequence goes on from JAGVNG010000028.1 coordinate 1,274, forward strand.
TATTAACGATTTGCAATTATATTCTTAATGAGCAGGATGATGGGAAAATAGGAAAAGAAAGACATATAAACTTAGGTTATTATCCATAAACTATGGTAAATATGTATAAACAAGAGTTAACTATTCTCCAGCAGGAAATATTAGCTATGTTGTTTACAAAGTCAGGAAAATCCTTAAATCAAAGAGGAATTGCGCTCCTTTTAGGAGTTAGCGCTCCTGCTGTTTTCAAGGCACTCCCAAAATTGGAAAATGAGAATTTGATAGTTGTAAGACAGGACAGGGAATCCCGGAGATGGTCTATAGAATTAAATAGAGACAATTATAAGGTTATTCAGTTAAAGAGAGTTGACAATTTAAGAAAAATTTATGCATCGGGATTAGCAGACTTCTTGGAAAAGGAATTTGCAGGAGCAACAATAATCCTCTTTGGAAGCTATGCTAGAGGAGAGGATACAGTGACTTCTGATATAGACATTGCGATAATTGGAAGAAAGAAAAAAGAAACTGATTTTGGCAATTTTAACAAGATGCTGGAAAGGGAAATAATTATTAATTTTTATCCCTCTTTTAAAGAAATTCATAAGCATTTAATGGAAAATATTCTTAATGGAATTATTCTGACGGGAGGGGTTGAGTTATAATGGATTCGAAAAAATTTGAGGAATTTGTTCAATTAGGGATTGTTAAAAAGCAAAATCCTAATAAATCACGGGCAAAATTTCTTATTGTAGAATCTGAAAAAGACTATACATATTTGCTTAAACTGATAAAAACAATGGGAATTGACAATGATAACGCAAATTCCATTATAAAACTCTGTTATGATATAATTATGGAACTTGTAAGAGCTAAAATGCTTCTTGGAGGATTGAATGCTTTTGGCTTAAAAGCACATGAGGCAGAAGTTTCTTATGTGGGGGTTCTTGGATTTGCACAGGCAGATATTGTATTTCTAGACCAAATGAGATTTTTTAGAAATGGGATGCTATACTATGGAACAATGCTTGACGAAGAATATGCCGAAAAAGTAGTGGAATTTACAAGGAAAATATACTCCAAGTTAAGAAAAATTCTTGAGAATTAATTTGAGGCAGCCGCTTCAATATCTCTGATAGCATAATTAACTTTATTAACGATTTGTAATTATATTTATGATGGACATTAACAGCAATTAGTTGAAATCTTTTTTGTTATTCATAAACTGTTCTCTGGGATAGGAATGGTCCCGTGCAACACAAAATTCTTTCGTGCCTCAATTTAATCTGCTTCTTTACTATTTATATATCTTTCTAGTAATAAAGAAACATTTATAAACTCCCCAACGTTTATATAGAAACACAACAATATGACTAATCCCAATTAAAATGAAAAAAACAGAAGAAGTATATAGGGAAATTCTCTTCAGGGCAATGGAGAAAAATGAATTCATTCTTACACAGTCAGAGCTGTCAAAAAAACTTAATATTTCCCTGAGTATCATTAATCTTGCGGTGAAAAAATTAGATTCAATTGGCGCATTAAAAATTCAGCAAAGAAGCTTTCATACCCTTGACATAAAAAAAATTCTTTATTTGTGGGCTTCAGTCAGAAATTTAAGCAAGGATATAATTTTTCAGGCAAGAATTGAAGCCCCTGTCAGAGAGATAGAAAGAGTTCTCCCAAATATTTTTTATACTGCTTATAGCGCGTATAAATTCAGATTTAAGGATATTCCCGCAGATTATTCCGAGATATATGTTTATGGAGATGAAAAGGATTTGGAGATAATTAAAAAGAGGATATCAGATTTAAAAGTTTCATTGGAAAAACCAGAAATAAAGCCTAATTTTTTTGTTTTAAAAAAAGATATTTCATTGAATTTATATGCAGAAATTCCTCTTGGCCAAATTTTTGTTGATTTATGGAATCTAAAAGAGTGGTACGCAAAGGATTTTATAAATGCATTTGAAAACCATATTGGAGGTAAAATATCTAAATAAAAAATTAAAAATGGAGTTTTGGAATTCACAATTAACTGAAAAAAGCTGGAAATTGCTTCAAGAGTTGAGGAAAAAATATAATTTTATTCTTATAGGAGGGTGGGCCACTTATTTATGGACAAGGCAACAAAAATCCAAAGACATAGATATTGTCGTGGAAATAAAAGAATTGCAGAAATTAAAAAATGAGAACTTGTCAAAAAACTATAATTTAAAAAAATACGAAGTAAAATCCGATGAAATTGATGTTGATATTTATGTTTCTTATTTTTCAAAGCTTACGATTGCTCCAGAAAATTTAAAAAAGTACATTAAAAAAATTGAAGGATTCAATGTTGTTTCCCCAGAGGCTTTAATAATTTTAAAACAGGGAGCTTATAAAGACAGAAAAAATTCTATTAAAGGGGAAAAGGATAAAATAGATATCTTATCCCTGCTGCTTTTTTCTGGGGTTGACATTAAGGCATACAGATCCATCTTGAAGGAATATTCTTTGGATTATTATGCCAAAAATCTGAGGGACTTATTAAAAAACTTTAAAGATTACACGGCTTTAAATTTAACGCCACAGGAATTTAAATTTAAGAAAAAAACAATGCGGGAACAATTCAAGAAATCCTGATATTTTTAACACCATAATTAACTTTAATAAGGATTTGGGATTATATTCCTAATGAGCAGGAGGACTGGAAAACAGGGGGATATTAATGATAAGGATAATACAAAGGAGTTTAAGATTAATGAAGGAAGTTTTTTATTAACCCTAATTGTCTCGGCTGTTTTGGTGATTTTTTCTGTGAATCTTGTTTCTTCCGATGTCATATCCATAAACTCTGGCGGAAGCGAGCAGATAATAATAAATCCTGACACGAATATAGAAGGATTTTTTACAGGGGATGTTTACAATCCTGTCTGCGGCAATGGAGTAATTGATACGGGGACTGGAGAAACCTGTGATGATGGAAATACTGTTAGCGGAGACGGATGCTCTGCAATATGCGCAACAGAGACAACAGGAGGGACGGGAGGGACAGGAGGGGCGGGCGGCGGAGGCGGCGGAGGTGCCGTCACGACCACTGGCATTACGGTTACACCAACGCAATTTACAGTTAGTCTGGCGGTGAATACAAACATCCAAGATATAATCACAATAACCAATTCAGGCGCATCTGCAACAACTATTACTGTCTCACAGAGCATGTTCGACGGCAATTCAAATCCTGTTGACATGATTTTAATTAACACTACTGCATTTATCCTTAATGCTAGCCAAACAATGCAGCTTCCGGTTACATTTATTGCAGGCAAGGACACTGGTATATTTACTGGAAACATACGAATAGGAGGTGTGTTAATTCCCGTGTCTATAAATGTAAAGACAGCCCTTCTGCTATTTGACTCAAACATTGTTGTGTTGAACAAGGATTATATTGTAGTCAAAGGAGATGACCTTCTAACAAGAGTTAATCTGATACCATTGGGAGACAAGGAGAGGCTGGATGTGACTCTGGATTACACAATAAGGGATTACACCGGGAAAATATATCTGACACAAAAAGAAACCTTATTGATTCAGAACAGAATTGACTTTGATAGGAACTTTGGCACTGGGAACTTGCCTATTGGCAAGTATGTTGTTGGATTGGAACTGAAGTATCCCGGAGGAGTTGCTCCATCAAGCGCGCACTTTGAGGTTGTAACCAGGACGCCAATCACATTTGGAACAATAGTCTTATGGTTGGTAATATTCATAATAATCTTGGCAATGATTATAATAATAATTATAATATACAGAAGAAGAAAGAAGGAAAGGAGAGAAGAATGAAAACGTCCAGGCTTGGCCGTTTTGAAGGAGGAGGAAGAATAACTGTTTGAAAGGATAAAAAGAGTTTCTTAATGAATTAGAAAAGTTTAAATATGGGTAAGATATATCTTACTTATGGTAGAAGTAGATATAACAAGACTTAGTTCAAAGGGACAGGTAGTAATACCTTTGGAGATGAGAAAGGGATTTAAAGAAGGAGAAAAACTTATGATAATAAAATTCCATGATAAAATTATTCTAAAGAAAGCCAGCGGAATGGATAAACAGTTCAAAGATGACTTTGAATTTGCAAGAAGAACAGAAGAAGCCAGAAAGAGAATTGAAGATGGAGAATATATTAGCATTGATTCTGAAAATATCTATGAAGAAATGATGAAATGGTAGAAATACGTTTTGATAAAAAATTCACAAATATTTTTTCTAAGTTGGATGATTTTATAAAGCAAAAAGTTGCAAATCAAATTAAAAAAATTTCAGAAAATCCAGAGATAGGTAAGCCAATGAGATATAACAGAAAGGGAACACGTGAATTATATGTTAAGCCTTTTAGATTATCATATGAATATTTAAAAGATAAAAAGTATGTCTATATTTTGGATTTATATCATAAAAAGAAACAATAATCTTCAATAAAATGCTGATAGGACTTGTTGGAAATGGGGATTTCTTGGAAAGAAATCCTACAATGGCAAAGAAAGGAGAGTATAAAATATGTTGATTGGATTAGTTGGAAAACCATCTGTCGGAAAAAGCACATTCTTCAAGGCAGCGACCTTAGCAGAAGTTGAAATAGCTTCTTATCCCTTCACAACCATAAAAGCAAATCATGGAGTAGGATATGTGAAGGTTGATTGTATAGACAAGGAATTCAAGACAAAATGCAATCCTAATCACGGATTTTGCATAAATTCTCACAGATTTGTTCCTGTTGATTTGATGGATGTTGCTGGGCTTGTGCAAGGAGCATCAGAGGGCAAGGGGCTTGGGAACAAATTTCTGGATGATTTAAGACAGGCGGATATTTTCATTCATATTGTTGATGCTTCTGGCACAACAGATGCAGGCGGGAAACAGACATCTGGATATGACCCTTGCAATGATGTTATTTTCCTAGAGGATGAATTAAACAAATGGTTTAACAACATAATGATAAAAGTATGGAAAAGCTTTGCAAGAAAGGCAGAGTCAGAAAACATCAATTTTTCAGAAGCTGTTGCAAAGCAGTTTTCTGGATTAAAGGTAAAGGAAGACGATGTCAAGCAGGTTTTGTTAAAATTAAATTTCACCAAGAAACCATCCCAATGGACCGCACAGGAAGTAATGCGGTTCTCTTCAGAACTGAGAAAATACAGCAAGCCAATGATAATTGCGGCCAATAAGTGCGACATTGGAGACGCTTCGAGGAATATAAAGAAAATGCAAGATAGATTTCCTGATTATATGATATATCCCTGTTCTGCTGATTCAGAGCTTGCATTGAGAGAAGCCTCAAAAGTGGGGATTATTGATTATGTTCCTGGAGAAGATAATTTTAAGATTATTGGTAAGGTAAATGATAAACAAAAAGCTGCGCTTGATAAAATACAAACCGCGGTAATGAATGCGTATGGCGGAACAGGAGTGCAGGAAGTTTTGAACATGGCTGTTTTTGAGTTTCTCAAGTATGTGGCTATTTTTCCAGCAAGCTCAAGCAAGCTGGCAGACAGCAAGGGAAATATACTGCCTGATTGTTTTCTGCTTCCTCCTGGTTCTACAGCTTTAGATTTTGCATATTTCCTCCACACTGATTTTGGGAAGAATTTTATTAGAGCAATAGATGCAAGGACAAAAAAGGCACTTGGAAAAAGTTATGAGTTGAAAAATAGAGATGCACTTGAAATCGTAACTAAATAAAAAAGAATAAAAAATGAAATGTATAAAATTAGAAATAAGGAATATTTTATCACAACTAGAAAACTTATCAAAATTAGAAAAATTGTTGCCCAAATTTGAAGGCAGATTGCTTCTTGCCGATATAGACTCTATTAAAACTTCATTAAATATGATAAAATATAAAGAAAATAAGAAGTCAATTAATATTTATATTGATATGTTAAAAACAAGTGAGCAAAATTATTGTTATTATCAACGTCATCCCGGAGCTAGAGAACTTCTTAGAAAATCCCTCAATATTTTAAGTGAGGCTTAAATGGCTCCCAGAATGATTTATTAGTTATCAATCTTTTGCTGAATAAATTTGATAAAACTTATAAGTTAGAGATGCCACATTAACAAAAAATGAAAGAAGAAGGTGTTAAAAGAATTTTGAAAAAGGGAAAAGTTCATGTTACAAGAGAGGGAAGTTTTGTATTGCATCTGGCGAAGAAGATTGTTGGATGGATTAAGCCTTATTCGAAGAGAGTGGAAATCGCGGGGAGCATAAGAAGGAAAGAGAAGAATCCGGTTGATATTGATATTGTTCTGATACCAAAAAACAGAGAAAAGATAGAGGAAATCTTGGAAAAACACGGCAAAAAAGTTCTTGGCGGAGAAAAGAAGGCTTATTTTAAAATAGATAGGGTTGAAGTTGAAATTTATTATACTGTCCCAGAGGAATGGGGTGCCGCGCTTCTGGCGTATTCAGGCAAATTTGGTTCTGTAATAGGATTAAGAGTAGTTGCGAGGACAAAAGGACTAAAGTTAAACCAGCACGGACTTTTCAAGGGAGACAAGAGAATTGCAGGGAGAACAGAGGAGGAGATTTATCATGCATTGGGAAGACCTTGGAAAAAACCGGAGAAGAGATAAATATTGATATGATAATAAAAGTAAAGGCAAAGCCAAAGTCAAATAGACAGGAAATCATTAAAAAAGACAATGAATATATAATTTATCTGAAATCAGCTCCGGAGAATAACAAGGCAAACATTGAATTGACAAAGTTATTGAAAAAATATTTTAACAAGTCAGTTAGTATAAAATCAGGATTAACCTCAAGAAATAAAATTGTTGAAATAAATGATTAAAATACATGAAGCAAAATTGGAATTGTATGTCTTGACGGACTATGAAGCACAATTGGAAGCGTTCGTCCTAGCAGATAATGATGAAAATAGTGGCATTAAGTATATAAATATTTCTGTTTATAATTCAGTGCAGAGGTCAGCTCCAGAGGCACAATTGGAAGCGCATTCGCCTTAAGAGCGAAGTCCTAGCAGACATCCGGGTTCGATTCCCGGCTGGAGCGCCTCTGTGCTTATAATAAAATTAAAAATGAGATACGAACCAGCACCAGACATACAATTGAAGGCAGAGGAAATATCAAAGATATTGTTTCCTCATGTGGATGTGACTCGGCTGAAATGCTTCAGGAGTTATGGTTCTTCGTCAAGGGGAACAATTGCCCGTTGCCATGCGCTGGGAAAGCTTTTACAGGAAGCAATTGGAATAAGGGCTATTTATGCGCTGGAATTTATTTCCGAAAGATTTGACAGGCTTGACAAGGAAGAGCAGTTAAAGATAATAATTCACGAGCTGATGCATATTCCGAAGACATTTGGCGGGGGCTTCAGACAGCATGATTTTGTGTGCGAGGAAAATATCAATCTTAATTATCGGACATACAAGGCTAAAACAATGGTAGAAAAAGGAAAGGAGGAGAAACTTCGTCAGACGGATGTCAGGATGCCATCCGTAAGCATGGTCAAAGCAGAGGAAAATGAAAAAGAAAAAAACTTTAAGAGTTGGTTTAAGATATAAAAGCAAAACTTTTTCCCTCAATGTCAAAAAATGCGGTTATTTTGACGAAGCCATCGGATTAATGTTTCAGAAAAGAGAAAATGCCCACGCATTATTATTTGACTTCACAGGCAGAAAGAGGCTTGCCCTGCATTCTTTCTTTGTTTTCTTTCCCTTTTTGGCAATTTGGCTCGACGATAAAAACAGAGTATTGGAGATTATGAGAGTGAATCCGTTTTCATTTAATATTTATTCAAAAAAACCATTCAGCAAGATTGTAGAGATTCCAATCAATCACAAATACTCAAAAATAATCGAAAATCTCGTCGGAAAGAGAAAGATTTAAATAGGTTTTATGATTTAATTGGATATAAGAATTAAAAAGGAGGATGCAAGATGGGAAAAATAATTGTTAAACAGGTGATTAAGAGAAAGCCTGGACATCTTTACTACGTTGATGGTAAGGGAAATGTATGCGAAGCAAAGATGGCTCGGGGCGGAAAGAAAAAAAAGAAGAAGAGATAAATTTTCTTTTTATTTTTATTTTTTTATTTAATTAATTTTATATGTTGTTTTCTGTGTTTTTCATTTCTTAACTGAATAGATGTTCGAGCAGACATTGCTTACCAGCTGTTCGAGTCTCTGGCAAAGACTTGTTGGAGCGATTATATTCATTTGGTCCCTATATTCATAATTATCATTCCTTATCTTTCTATGATAGATTGAAATTACATTCCCTTGGTATTTCATCCAAGACAACCTTTCAGAGATTATATCTTTCGGAATAGGCAGACTTTTTCTTCTAGATTCTCCAATTTTAGCAGGACGTATATCGACGATGACTTCCCCAGAATTTCTTTTGAAGGTCAGCTTTGCAGAATATATATCCCTTATGATGTTTATCATGGATTTTGGGCTATTTTTAAAAAATCGGCTAATTTTATAAATATACTACTACATTTAGAATATATGACAACAATCCTTGGAATAGAGAGCACTGCACATACCTTCGGCATCGGCATAGTCAAAAACGGAAAAGTCTTGGCAAATGTCAGAAGTGCATATACCACTGATAAAGGCGGAATAATTCCAATGGATTCTGCCAGGCATCACGAGCAGAAGAAATATGAAGTTTACGAAGAAGCATTAAAACAGGCTGGTGTAAAGGAAGGCGCTGCGGATGCAATCGCGTTTTCACAAGGACCCGGATTGGCTCCGTGTTTATTAGTTGGAATGAAGTTCACAAAAGAAATTGCTGAAAAACTGGATGTTCCTATTGTTCCTGTAAATCATTGCATTGCTCATCTTGAAATAGGAAAAATTACTGGCGCAAAAGATCCTGTAATGTTGTATGCGTCTGGAGCAAACACCCAGATAATCGCGTATGCGTCTGGAAAATACAGGATATTTGGAGAAACTTTAGACATTGGAGTTGGGAATTTCATAGACACGTTTGCAAGGTATGCTGGAATAGGATTTCCGGGTGGTCCTAAAATGCAGGAGATGGCTGTCAAAGGAAAAAATTTTGTAGAACTGCCGTATAAAGTCAAAGGAATGGATGTTGCTTTTTCAGGTATGCTTACAAACCTAAGGCAAAAACTTGAGTCTGGAAAATACTCTGTCGAGGATTTGGCTTACTCATTACAGGAAGTCGTGTTTTCAATGCTTGTTGAAACATCTGAGCGAGCTTTGGCGCACACTGGCAAGAAAGAATTGTTGCTTGGAGGAGGAGTTGGATGCAACACAAGACTGCAGGAAATGTGCAGGATAATGTGCAAGGAGAGAGAAGCCAAGTTTTTTGTGCCTTCAAATGATCTTTTAATGGATAATGGAGCAATGATTGCTTTCCTTGGCGAGATAATGTTTAAGGCAGGCATAAAGGAAAAGCCAGGCAAGATAGACATAAAGCCAAGGCAGAGGACTGATGAAGTTGAGGTTAGTTGGAAGAATTAGTTTAAAAACAAAGATTTATATAACTTATATTTAACCTGAGAAGTATGAAAATTGAAAGAGGACAAACTCAATATTACGTAAGTAAGTTTTCTGAAGAAATTAGAAGAAATATAGGGATACAATTGGAAGAAATAACAGTACAGGAAGAAGACCCAAAAAAACTCCCAAAGAATGCAGTAATGTGCACATCGCCAGGGAAGATATTTATTAATTCTAAAGAGGATTTTAATCCAAGAGATATCACCTTAGAATATTGTGTATTACATGAGCTGGGTCATAGAACACAACATTCCCTTAATCCATTCCTTGGCTGCGGTCTTGTGCCGGATAATTTTTTAGAATTTCTAAAAAACCTACTTGCTTTTAATTTAGTTAGCAGTTATGGTTTGATTGAAGGCGCTGCGGAATATTTTGCCTTAGATATTTTCCCAAATTTCTGCAATTTATCGGAAAAAAGCAAACAATTTTAAACCTAAATTTAGCAAATGGCTTGTGTTTAATACCCCCATAGGAATAAAATTAGGATTAATCGATAAAATAAAAAGAACGGATGGAAAAACGGATAGTTTTTTTGTTTATTCAGAATCAAGAGGATACAGATTTTTTAATGCATTACATCATAAGATTGGATTTGAGGGCGTTCTTTCTTATATAAAAAATTTTTCAAATAGCAGCGCTCCTTCTAGAGAAGAATTCATAAATCCAGCAAAATATCTCAAAAAGATTTAAAAACCCATTTTCTCTCAATATTTTATCCGATGAACGAAAGTGAGGAGTTAAACAATTCTTCTCTTGATTTTATCGATCACAAACAAAATGATAGACGCTTATTCAATAGTTGAGAAGGCAAGAAAAACAGGAAAAATAGAGAAGGGAACAAATGAAGTTACCAAGGCAATAGAGAGAGGAACCGCGAAGCTGGTTGTGTACGCGGCAGATGTCTCACCAAAGGAAATAGTTCAGCATCTCCCTGTTCTGTGCAAGGAAAAGAAAGTTCTCTGCAAGGAAGTTGACAGCAAGCAGAAATTAGGAATTGCTGCAGGACTTCCCGTATCTGCATCTTCTGTTGTGGTGATTAATGCAGGCGAGGCTGAAAAAGAGCTTGCAGGATTAAAATAAAATGCCATCTGAAAGAGAAATTGTTGAAATGAAAAATGCAGTCAGCGAGTTAAGAAGTTATCTTAAGGATAAAGGATTTAGGTATGAGGGATTATGGTATTTTAGAACAACATGGATGCATAAGAGGATTTTGAATAATCTTGAAAGAAATGGATTGGTAAAAAAAGTTGGAAGTATTTATGATGTGGCGCAAAAAGGCATCCAATTTCCAAATAGCTCTCCAGAATATGATAAGAGACTTGGAATAAATAATTCCATAATTTATCAAGTAATAAGTAATGAATTAAATGAATCAATAAATTAACTCAAAATGGGAGAAGGACCAAAAAAATCAAAGGGCAGAGAAGACAAGCAGTCACAAGCACAGTCACAGCAGGGCGCCAAAGGAAGCGATAAAATTCTTGGAGAAGTTGTACCTGCTCTAGTAGAAGAGATAATAGGAAGGACAGGATTCAGGGGAGAAATAACGCAGGTTAAATGTCTTGTTCAAGCAGGAAGGGACCAGGGACGAAGCATGAGAAGAAATGTGAAGGGGCCGATAAGGCCAGGCGACTTTTTAATGCTCAGAGAAACTGAAATAGAAGCAAGAAGAATCAGGTCCAAAGTAAGCAAAGGAGCGTACACCTAATGATAAAAACTGGAGTTTTTATGACATTCGTCAGGCGGACGCCAAGATGTCATCCGCAAGCATGGTCAAACGAGGGAGCGTATGCTTGATTATTAAAATGACAGAAAATATTTCATTAAGAGTTTTGGAAAGGATTTCAAGCACAGAGGATTTGTCTTTAATAGCATTAGAAGTAAATCTTGCAGGAAAGAAAAAAGAAGAGCAGAAGCAATCAATAGGCAGAATAGAGCATGATATGGCTTCAATAGGATATAAGGAGATACTTGAACTTGATAAAAATGATGGCGGACTCTATCATCTTTATTTCACGAGGGGGAAGCCAAATGCCTAAATGCGTATATTGCGGAACTGTGTATGATATTCCAAGAGGGCTAACTCTTGTAATGAATGACGGCAGAATTCAGTATCTTTGCTCCTCAAAATGCAGGAAAAATATGCTGATGAAGAGAAGAAAAGTCAGGTGGGTCAGCAAGTCAGATAAGGGTGTTGCTTTAAATTCAGATGAAGGCAAGAATGTTGACAGTACAGAAGGAAAAAGCGATTAAATAATTAGCATCCTTTTTTTATGGTTTCTTCATCTCTTGGGTCTTTCCAATCAGGAGAGAATTTGATTGTTGCCCCTGTTATTGGGCTTATTTTTAAAATATTTTTACCCTCACAAGATATCTTATAATCACGGCAGAAATTATTTTTGTTGCATATTGCTTTTGTATAAGAAAAGAGATCAGGATAATTGGATGGCTGTAAATTAGAGGATTTTAATGCCAGTAAAAAGGCGGCTAAAAGGATTAAAATCCCAATTATTATGACTGTTAAAATTGTGGTTTTTTTCATAAAAAGCCCATAAATCCGCGGTTTTTAAATGTACCTTTTTTCGCGGGAATTTTGCCTGAAAAATGCGTTTACCGTCGATAAAATGTCGGAAAGATTTATAAACCACTTTCTCTTTTTTAGAAGTAATAGGGTAAAAAATATAGAGCTTTCTGCTCTGCTTTGTGCTAAAAAAACAAGGTTGGAGCAGGGAGTGTCTACTTTATTCCTATACCTTTATCATGGCAGAAAAATACAGCGCAGAATCAATAAAAGTTCTTGAAGGGCTTGAAGGAGTAAGGAAGAGATTTGATTTAATTGAGATATCAAAAAAAATCAAGAAAAAAGGGGATATATTGATATTATCTAAAGAATTAAAAATAAAACCAAGGATTCTTAATTCTGCTGTTGACGAGGGAAGAATACTCCAAATATTACCCGATATAGAAAAAAGTAAGGCAAGCATTCTAGCAAGATTAAGAACAGATAGGGAGATTAAGATATTTTCAAAAAAACATAATATAAAAGCAATTCCTGCAAGGAAATTAATCCAATTAATTAGAAATTGGAATCAAGAGATCCAAAAAAACCCCTTTTTATTGTTATCTCAACAAGAACATGATTTAATTATTGGTAGTTTAATGGGAGATGCCAGCATAAGACAAAGAGAAAGAAATAGCTGTTTCAGGTTTTCTCATTCAATAAAACAAAAAAATTATTCTAAATGGAAAGTACAATTATTAAAAGAATTTAATATCTCTGAATTTAGAGAAGTCAAGAGAAAAATCAAGAACTTGTTTATCCACGCTGTAGATTTTTCTACAAAAACACATCCCGTTTTTAATTATTATAGAAATTTATTTTATAAAAATGGAAGAAAAATAGTTACAATAGAGATACTAAATCAATTAACCCCAAAAAGTTTGGCTATCTGGGTATGTGATGATGGAAGCTATGATAATAAACAAGGTTATACAATCTTATGTACAAATTCTTATAGTTTGGAGGAACATAATCTAATGAAACATTTTTTTAATGAGAAATTTGGATTAGACCCAACAATAGGATTCAGAGATAGAAAATATTATTACTTAAGATTTAAACAGAAAGACACCAAGAAATTAATAAAAATTATAAAATCGTTTATACCAAGTTCCATGTTATATAAGATAGGAGAAAAAAATGACTAAAGAAGGATATACTGGAAAAGATATACAAGTGTTAGAGGGATTAGAGGGGGTCAGACGTAGACCAAGCATGTACATCGGAAGCACGAGCAAGGAAGGATTGCATCATCTCATATATGAAGCAGTTGACAATTCTGTGGATGAAGCACTGGCAGGCGTGTGTAAGAACATCACGGTTTCCATTAACAAAGATGGCTCTGCCTCAATAGAAGACGATGGACGAGGAATACCAGTTGATATGCATCCCCAATATAAGGTTCCAGCTGTGCAGATAGCACTTACCAAGCTTCATGCAGGCGGAAAATTCGACAAGAAATCATATGAGATATCTGGTGGACTTCATGGAGTTGGCATTTCTGTTGTAAATGCCTTGTCAAAAAAGCTTGTTGCGGAGATAAAAAGGGAAGGGAAAATATACAGGCAGGAATATGCGAGGGGGGACGTGAAAACAAAGCTTGAAGTTGCCGGAAAATATGCCGGAGAAGCCACGGGAACGAAAGTAACCTTTTGGCCAGATGAAACTATTTTTTCAACTGTTAATTTTGATTACAAAGTTTTGGAAACGAGATTTAGGGAGATAACTTTTCTAAACCCCGGACTTAAAATAATTTTAATGGATGAAATAAAAGGAAAAAGGCAGGAGTTTTTCTCATCAGGAGGGCTAATAGAGTTCGTAAAATGGATGAATGATTCAAAAGAAGTTCTTCATAAGCCGATATATTTCAAGAAGGATGTTGATAAAACGATAATAGAAGTTGCAATCCAGTATAACAGCGGTTATCAGGAAAATATATTTGGATTTGTCAATACAATAAACACCGTGGAAGGCGGAACACATGTCTCTGGCTTTAAGACTGCTGTAACTCGTGTCATAAATGATTATGCAAAGAAAACAGGGATGCTAAAGAACGGAAACAGCGAAGAAGGTTTGACTGGAGAAGATGTAAGGGAAGGATTGACAGCAATAATAAGCATAAAAATAGCAGAACCTCAGTTTGAAGGACAGACAAAAACCAAACTTGGCAATTCAGAAGTAAAAGGATTTGTTGACTCGGCCGTTACGGCCTCGCTTTCGGAATTCTTTGAGGAAAATCCGCCTATTGCCAAAAGAATAACTCTCAAGGCGCTTGAATCTGCAAAGGCAAGGCTTGCTGCAAAGAAGGCAAAGGATCTGATAAGAAGAAAGAATGCATTTTCACTTGGCGGACTTCCTGGAAAACTTGCAGACTGTTCAAGCAAGAAAACAGAGAACACAGAAGTTTATATTGTTGAGGGAGAGTCAGCAGGGGGATGCTTTTCTGGCGACACCGAGATAGCGCTGGCAGATGGCAGGAATCTCAGTTTTATTGAAATAATTAATGAGAAAAAACAAGGAAAAGAGCATTTTTGCTACACAATAAAATCAAATGGAAGTGTTGGAATAGAAAAAATCGAAAATCCAAGATTAACTAAGAAAAATGCAGAAGTAATCAAAATAATTTTAGATAATGGCGAAGAAATAATTTGCACATCTGACCATAAATTCATGTTGAGGAATGGAGAATATAAAGAAGCTAAAGATTTAACAAAGGAAGATTCATTGATGCCTCTTTATAGGAAAATATCTAAAATTGGGGGTAGAATTACAATTGAAGGATATGAAATGGTCTTGGATACTAATAGAAAATGGATTTTTACCCATATGCTTTCTGATGAATATAATCTAAAAACCCGAATTTATGAAATCGCACAAGGAGATGTAAGGCACCATATTGATTTTAATAAAAGAAATAATAATCCTATAAATATTGTGAGACTACCTAAGGAACAGCATTTAATTTTGCATACAGAACATTTGGAAAAAACACTCCATAGGCAGGATGTCAAGGAAAAAACTAAGTTGGCACATCTAACTACAGAATATAAGGAGAAAATGAGCAATTGGGCAAAGATGCCTGAAGTTAATAAAATTATAAGAGAGAATAGTAAAAAACAATGGCAAAATCAAGAATATAAAGATTTTATGTCTAAAAAATTTGTTGAGTTTTACAATTCTAATGAAGATTACAGGATAAAAAATAATGAATTATTGAATGGGGAACAGAAAAAATACTGGCAAAACCCAGAAAATAGAAGAAAAGCATCTCAAAAAGTTAGAAAATTCTTTGAGGAAAATCCAGATGCTAAAGAATACTTATCTAACCTGGCAAAAGAACAATGGAAAGATGAGGCTTTGATTATATGGAGAAGGCAGAAAACCAGTGAGCAATGGACACCTAAATTTAGAGAAAAAAGAAGGAAATCTTACGATAAAACTTATTATAATAAAACAATTAAATTAATGAAAGTGATATTGGAAACTGAAGGAAACCTAAAGAATTTTGATAAAATAAGAATAAAAAATAAAGATAACAGTATTTTGAGCATGAAAACTTTTTGCGGTAGATTCTTTAGCGGAGATAGTGAAAAAATGATTGAAGTAGTTAATAATTGGAACCACAAAATAAAGAAAATTGAGTGGCAAGAGAAAAAAATTGATGTTTATGACATTGAAGTTCCTAAAACACATAATTTTGCCCTTGCCTCCGGTATTTTTGTTCATAACAGCGCAAAGATGGCAAGAGACAAGGAAAATCAGGCAATACTTCCCCTTAAAGGAAAAATACTGAATGTTGAAAAATCGAGCCCAATAAAAGCTCTTTCAAGCGAGGAAATTACAAACATGATTACTGTGATAGGAACAGGGGTTGGGGAACAATTTAACCCAGAAAACCTTCGATATGGCAAGATAATAATAATGACTGATGCAGATGTGGACGGAGAACACATCAAAACTCTTTTACTGACTTTCTTTTTTAGGTTTATGCCTCAATTAATAGAAAATGGAAATGTTCATGTTGCTCTTCCTCCCCTATATAGAATAAGAAAAGGACAAAAGGATATCTATGTTTATACTGATGAAGAATTGAAGAGGGCAACGAGCGATTCAGGAGCTAGCGAAGGAGCAGTCACAAGGTTCAAAGGACTTGGAGAAATGAATTCCCAGCAGCTTTGGGACACAACGATGAATCCAAAAACAAGAAAATTGAAGAAGATATTCATTGAAGATGCAATTGAAGCTGACAAGGTATTTTCAATGCTGATGGGAGATGATGTTCCTGCAAGAAAGCAGTTCATTCAGGATAATGCAAGGGAGGCGCAGCTTGACATATGATTCCTGTGATGGTTTTTCAAACGCATCGGAAGGAGGCGCATCTTGATATTTAAAATGAAAACAAAAAAGCAGATAATAAAAACTTTAACATGCAGAAAAAAACAGGTTTGATAATAATATTGGCATTGACAGTTATTGTCATAATCGTGTCATTATTAATGGGTATCTTAAATTTCAAAGTGCAACCAAATAATAATCAATCAAAAGTTCTTACTCTTGATGACTTTTATTCAGAGGATATATGCAGATGTCTTGTACACGAACTAAATAAGTGTACCAGCGGATATGAATTAAATGGAAACCTTTGTGTAAACAATACTCTTGGAACGTTCACTAATGTCATAAAAGGATGTTCCGAATATGAATGTGCTGGAGTTGGTTACAAGTATAATCCTGATACTAAAAATTGGGAGGACAAATAATAAATAACCAACACTGGAATTTTTACAAAATGGGAAAACTAACAACACCTGACTGGATTTTGAAAGGCGGAAAGAAGCCTACAAAGAAAAAGGAAAAGGGAACATTCAAGATAAGGAAGTGCCCAAAATGCGGAAGCGATGAGGTTCAGGTCGTCCTTACAGGAGAAGAAGGAAAAGGCACAGGGGAATGGGAATGCAAGAAATGCAAGTGGGTTGGGAGAAACATAGTTATGGATGAGGTATCAGAGGAAGAGTTTATGAAATATTTGGATGAAAAGGGGGAGGAAGTTGCGTAAAAATGGAAAATAATAATTTGGAAAAAATAAAAAAGTTTGTAAAAGAAAAACATTCTGAAAAAGATTTTAATAGACATATAAAGCCAGTGGTTAAAAATGCTTTATTATTAGCGAAAAAGCTTGATGCAGATATAAATGTTGTTGAAGTAAGTGCATACTTGCATGATATTGGAAGAGCAAAATATACTGAAGGAGCAAATGAAGAAGAACATCATATAATTGGAGCTAAAAAGGCTGAAGAAATTTTGAAAGAATTAAAGTATGGTAGAGAGTTTATTGAGAAAGTAAAGCATTGTATTTTAGCTCATAGGGGAAGTAAAGAACCAGATCCAGAGACAATTGAAGCAAAAATAGTAAATACTGCTGATGCGATGTCTCATTTTGATTCATTTTTAGATTTAGTTGCAGTGTTTTATGAGGATAGTAATTTTGATTTTGAAAAGACAATAGCACTAATTGATGCAAAAATAGATAGAGATTGGAATAAGAAAATTACAATTCCAGAAGCTAAAAAAATTGTTCGAAAAAAATATGATGCAATTAAATTATTAATTAAAAGTGCAAAGGAAAATATGGGTTAAAATGACAGAAGAAAAAAACGAAAAAGAAAAACCAGACGAAGAACAGAAAGAAAGAGAAAGAGGAATAATAGATGCAGAAGTATCTGGCGAAATGAAGAAGGCATATCTTGATTATGCAATGTCTGTCATCGTTGCAAGAGCGCTGCCTGCAGTTGAAGACGGGCTCAAGCCTGTCCAAAGAAGAATCTTATTTTCAATGAATTTAATGGGGCTTAAGCCAAATACTCAGACAAAAAAGAGCGCGAGAATTGTCGGAGATGTAATTGGTAAATATCATCCACATGGAGATGTTGCTGTTTATGATGCTATGGTAAGAATGGCGCAGGACTTTTCGCTCCGTTACCCTCTTGTTTATGGACAAGGAAATTTTGGAAGCGTTGACGGAGACCCCCCTGCCGCATATAGGTATTGTGTTTCAGGAGACTCTTTGGTATTAACAGACAGAGGATTGATTAAAATAAATGAAATATCCAATAAAGAAGATGTTGTTATAAAGATTCTTTCAAAAGACAAAAAAATAAACAATGCTTCTAAATGGTTTGATTCAGGAATTCATGATACTTTAAAAATTACAACTGATAAAGGATATAATCTAACTGGAAGTTATAATCATCCTGTTTTAACAATAGCTCCTGATAAATCTGGAAAACCAGTTTTTATATGGAAAACTCTTGAACAACTTAAAGAAGGAGATTATGCTGTTCTTGATAGATTAGAAGATAAATTCTGGCCTGAAAGAGAAATTAACCTTGATAAATTTAAACCTATAATTAGGGATAAACATACAAAAGTAAGAATTTTACCTTCTTGTTTAAACAAGGAATTGGCATTTATTCTTGGTTCTTTGGTTTCAGAGGGATATATTGGAAAAAATAAAATAGAATTTTGCAATTCTGATTTGAACTGGATAAATAAATTTGAAGAAAATTGGAAAAGAGTATTTCCCGATTCAAAACTTCACAAATTTTCAAAGAAGCCATCTTCTTATGGAAAAAAAGATTATTGGAGATTAGAATGTCATTGTATATTTACAATTGATTTTTTGAGAAATATTGGATTGAAAGATGTTAAATCTAAGGATAAATCAATTCCCGATACTATTTTTCAATCTCCAAAAGAGGTAGATAAAGAATTCATCAGAACTTTCTTTGAAGGAGACGGAAGTGTAAGTTTTACAAATAAGATGATGGAAATAAGGGCGTGTTCGACAAGTGAGAAACTTATTATTGAACTTCAGACTTTAATGTTAAGATTTGGCATTGATTCTTTTAGAAGATATGATAAGAGCAAAAATCTTCACCTTATTCAAATAAGAGGAAAGAGAAATTTCTTAAGATTCTATAAAGAGATTGGATTCTTTTCTGAAAGAAAAAATAAGAAATTAGAATTAATTACGCTTTTATACAAAAAAGATACTTCATTGAAAGACAGAGTTCCCTTTGTTTCTACTTTTATTAGAAATATTGCCCATTCAGAATTTATTTCTAAAAACAATTTTGATTTATATGAGAATATGTCTAATAATTACAAAATGATTTCTCAGATTATCATGAAAAAAACAAGAATCAATTTTGCACCTTTATTTAAGTATTTTTTAACTTACCAATATTTATTTGATAAGATTATTTCTATTAAAGACGCAGGAAAACAAAGAGTTTATTCTGTTAAAGTGGATAGCGATTGCCATTCGTTTATCTCTAATGGTTTTATCAGCCACAATACTGAAGCAAAACTCGAAGAGATATCGACAGAGCTTCTTCAGGATATAGACAAGGAAACGGTCAAGTTCACTCCAAATTTTGATAATTCCCTTAAAGAACCACATCTTCTTCCTGGCAAGCTTCCTGCTTTGTTATTGAACGGAGCATCTGGAATTGCGGTTGGTATGGCAACAAATCTTCCTCCACATAATCTGACAGAAGTATGCGATGCGATAATTGCAATGGTGAAAAATCCCGAGATTACAGTGGAGCAATTATGTGAGATTGTAACTGGTCCTGATTTTCCAACAGGGGGAATAGTGCAGGGAGATATGAATGAGATGTATAGCACAGGAAGAGGAAAAATGATAGTAAGAGGGAAAACTTCTGTTGAGGATGTGAAGAATAAGGAGCTGGTTGTAATTACAGAAATTCCTTACATGCTGAACAAGTCTTCTCTTGTAGAACAAATAGCTGAGCTAATACAGAGTAAAAAACTTAAGGATATCTCTGACTTGAGAGACGAGTCTTCAAAAGGAAAAATAAGAATTGTTCTTGAATTGAGAAAGGGTGTTAATTCAAAATTTGTTATAAATGCCTTACACAAATACACAAGGCTTCAGGATTCATTTAATGCAAACTTTTTGGCGCTGGTTAATGGGCAGCCAAGAGTTCTGAATATAAAGCAGATTCTTGAAGAATATGTTAAATATAGAAAATCAATAATAACCAATAGGACAAGGTTTGAGCTGAAAAAAGCCAAAGAAAGACAGGAAATTGTTGAGGGACTTCTTATAGCATTAAAGAATATTGATGAAGTTATTACATTCATTAAGAAATCAAAGAATGCCACAGAAGCTGCAGAAGGTTTGATGAAGAAATTCAGCTTGACAAAAAGACAGTCCCAGGCTGTGCTTGATACAAAGCTGCAGCAGCTGACTTCTCTTGAAAGGGAGAAACTGCAAAGAGAGGGAGAGGATTTGAAGACGTCAATTGCAGAGTATGAGGCAATTCTGAAAGATGTAAAAGAAGTTTTGAAAATAATTTTAAGGGAAGTCCATGAATTAAAGACAAAGTATGGGGATTCTAGGAGAACCCAAGTCATTAAAAGAATAACTGAAATTTCCGAGAAGGATTTGGTTCAAGAGAAGGATGTTATAGTTACAATAACTGACAAGGGATATTGCAAGAGAATGGATCTGAGGACATACAAGGAACAGAAGAGAGGTGGAAAGGGAGTGATTGGAAACAATCTTGCAACGGGGGACTTCACGAAACAGCTGATTCCATGTTCCACCCATGATTATTTAATGTTCTTTACTGATACTGGAAAACTTTTATGGCTGAAGGCTTATGATATACCCGAGGCGGAAAGATACGGGAAAGGAAAGGCGCTGATTAATCTTCTGAACCTTCGGGATGACAGAATAACAAATGTCATTGCCGTTAAGAAGTTTGAGGACTTTTTATTCATTGCAACAAAGAAAGGGCAGGTCAAGAAAATAGCAATGTCCTACTTTGCAAAACCAAGAGCATCTGGTGTGAGAGTAATAAACTTGCCGGGAGACAATTCAGACAGTGTGATAGATGTGCAAGTTTTGAAGAAGGGACAGGAAGTGTTGCTTGCAACAAAGAAAGGACAGGCAATAAGATTTAACAGTGAGGATGTTAGGGAAATGGGACGTGCTTCTTATGGAGTCACTGGAATAAAACTTGACAAAGGAGATGAAGTCGTCAGCCTTGAAGTTTTGAACACCGCAACAATATTGACAATGACAAAGAACGGATATGGAAAAAGGACAGCTATTGAAGATTACAGAAAGACGGCAAGAGCTGGAAAGGGAGTAATCAATGTGAAGGTTTCTCAGAAGACAGGAGATGTTGTGAATACCGTTTCGGTTAATGACAATGATAATATAATAATAACAACAGCAAAGGGAATGATAATAAGGACATCATTGAAGAACATAAGGGTGATGGGAAGGGCAACACAGGGTGTGAGAATTGTAAAGCTTCATGATGGCGATAGTGTTGGTGATTTGATAAAGATACAGGAAGCTGAGGGGAATGGGGATGCGGAGTAGGAAATAATAAAAAATTAATACCAAAAGTAATTTTACGGGCTGTTTTATATATTAATAATTTTTTTGATGTATTAATAAGCGAGCGTAAATCTCAACCAGAACTATTTGTTTCATTTCCACTATCTATAACTGTTTCATCCTGTTGCGAAGCCAAGAAAGCCCACCAAGGTGCGTTTACCGAAAGAACCTCGCCGGTTTCAGGATCAACTTGGGCATTTGTTTTCATGATAATTTTGAATACACCAAGGAATCTCCCACTCTTGTTTGCATCTATATTATATACAACCTGAGGAATATTGTTGTGAAGCCTTTCCCTTAACTGGATTGAAAAGTTTAATGCCTTCAATCTTTCAAGAGCAATCTCAGAAGCCTGGTCAGGCATTATCTTTATATCTGTGAAATTGCCATTCTTTAATTTTGCCCTTAATCTATATTCTGTTCCATTTGTATCCTCTTCCAAGTTGATTTCATCCTCTGCCTCAACTTCCCTTTCTTTTCCCTTGAACTCATATTTTATCCTTTCCCTGAATTTGCCATCTTCTGTCCTGTTATCTATCCTCATTTTGAATTCTGCTTCCCTTCCGTCAGCGCACTTCATTTTTTTCTTGATAACTTCAACTCTCTTTCCATCTTTTATTTCTATTTTCTTTTCAATTTTTATAGTGCAATTGCCTTTCCTGATTAATTCCCCTGATTTAATTTTAGTCTTATTTTCATCATTGTCTTCCGTTTCATTCTCGTCATCATCAGAATCATCGTCTTCATCTTTTACATCTGTCTCATTGTCATCATCTGAACCAGAATCATTCTCACCGTCATCATCAGAACTTGCATTAATGCTTGCATTTACAGAAACATTAGTATTATTGCCATCTGCCAAAATGGTTGGGATGTGCCCCATTACAGCAAATACCGCAATAACCATGACCAAGCTTAACAACAAATACTCTCTTTTTTGCATCATTTGATATATTGATGGGGATTTATAAACTTAGCGAATATGTTTGGACAATTAATAGCAGGGATAGTATAATTATCAATTAACATGTTTATCAATTGTTTGGAATATATCTATTTAATTTGACATTAATATTGTTTTTATTGTATAATCTCCCCAAATCCAATCAATCTCCAGTGCCCGTTTATGTTACGGGCTATTCCAACATTGCTGCCTCCAAGCGCAAGCACTGGAATATTAAGGATTAATTCTGCATAATTGTCCTTTAGTTTTTCCACAACTCCCACCGTTGTAGTCGTGTTTACATTCAGCATAAGCATTTCTTTTGATTTTATAGGCTCAACTTTTTTTGCCTCGTCTGTGCCAAGCACTTCATTGAACAATTCATATTTTATTTTTACATTATAGGTTATTTCCGGAAGAACCCCCCTTCGGGATACAAGACATCCGCTCATTGAGTCTGCCTTTGTAAGATTTGGGTCCAATGCTGTTTCTATTGATATGCTTGCGCCTGGCCTGATCTCTTTCACGCTTTCGTTTCCTTTATGAAGAGATAGGATTTTTGTGACAAGGGTCTGATAAACAGATTGATTGGCTTTCTTGAAATTTAATCCTGGCTTGATTTCAATCTCTTCACCAATCTTTAATACTCCCTTTTTTAATATTCCCCCGAGAACACCGCCCCGAAGGTTTTCAATGTTTGTTCCCGGCTTGTTTACATCAAAACTTCTTGCAACCAAGAACAACGGCTCTGATGCAGTGTCTCTTTTTGGTATCTCTATTTTGCATATTTCTTCAAGCAAGGCTTCTATGTTCAACTCCTGCTGTGCGGATACTGGAATAATCGGCGCGTTTTCTGCGATTGTGCCTTTCAGAAATTTTTTAATTTCCTCGTGATTTTTCAAAGCCTGCTCTTTTGAAACAAGGTCTATTTTATTTTGAACCACAATTATGTTTTTTATTTTCTTGGCTTGGAGGGCGATGAAGTGCTCTTTTGTCTGTGGTTTTATTCCCTCGTTCGCGGCGATAACAAGAATTGCCGCGTCCATTGTTGCGGCGCCTGACAGCATAGTTGCCATAAGCATTTCATGTCCGGGAGCATCAATGAAACTTATGTATCGATATGGAACAAAACCTGGCTGTTTTGTTTTTGAGTATTCATCTCCTTTCTTGTATATAATTAGGTCTGCGTATCCTAATTTTATTGTTATCCCTCTTTTTAGCTCTTCAGAATGCGTGTCTGTGAACTTACCTGTTAATTTATAGAGCAATGTTGTCTTTCCGTGGTCTATGTGCCCAACTACTCCTATATTCAGATCTGGTAATTCACTTGATTTGTCCATTTAAAACTGAGAAAAAGTTTGTTAAAAAAGCTTTGGGTTGTAAAGAAAAATCAGAGAACATTTGCTTTAGCACGTCATAAATTAAAAGAAATTTCATTTTGTTGTTTTATTATTTATTTAGAATTACTGTGCAACTGGTTCTGTCTTTATTTCTGCCTTTGCCTTGGGCTGGTTCTGTTCAGGAAAAATATCATGCAGTTTCTTTGAGCCTTCTTTCAGAACCTTAAGATTAATCTGGATTATGTCCGGAGAAATAATTCTGCCACGAACTGTTTTTCTCAATCTTAGTCCCTCTGGCTTTGAGCCGACTTTCTTTAGTCCTCTTGGTTTTCGGTGCATTCCTTTTCCATAGTCCAGAAGGAGCTTACCAAGCCCTATGCCTTCAACTTCTTTGAAAGAAGGGAACCCTGCCTTGTCGCTTGCACCTGTTATCTCAAATTCATAACCAGAAAGGTCTCCCGAGATATCCCTGCCCTCTATCTTATCATTTAATGCCTTTTCCAAAAAGACTTCGTTTTCCGTTTCCAACTTCCAAGTCTTTCCGTTTTTTTCTGATATGTTTAGCTTGAATGCCATTGTAAAATATTATCGAGAAATTGGTTTATAAAGTTTCTTGTAAGAAAATTTATTGTTCATAAAGTTTTATAATCAACTTTAAGGATTGTAAGTATTTGCAACATATTGCTCTATGCTAGACCCTCTTTTTGTTCTTTCATTCAGTTCAGGATCTCTCCTTATTGGCTTATTTATCCCAAAAAAGCTCCCGATTTTTATCTGGGAATCATAACTCTGAAACAAATATCTTAACTCAGATCCAGAAACTTTTCCCTCTCTTGTCCTTATTAATTTTACTGAAGAGCTTATTATTCCTGCTTTTGATATTTTCTCAAGCAGAGAATTCATAGTTATATCCCGATTTTTATCGTCAACAACTATCAAATGATATCTTGCCAATCCTGGACTGTCGGGAGACGCTTCCCAGTTCCATCTAACATGCCTTTCTGTTTTATATATCCTTTTTGGAAGAGTCCTTATGCTGTTCATATTTTTCCGAGAAACTGCGGGTATTTAAGTTTTATCATGAATTATAAAAATGATTATAAACAGAGAAACTGTAAGTTTTTTGTTAAGATGGCGCATCTCATGGATTGGACTTATTCAAAGATGGATGACTATAATTATTGCATCCTAAGGGGTTATTTAAGATGGGTTGAGGGTGTTAGAAATCTTACAGTTCCCGCATTTATCAAGGGGGGTCTTCTTCATAGTTCTATAGAGCATTTTTGGAAAAAATTGGGAACAGAGGAAGAAGCGCGCAAGACAAGAAAAAAAAAGGACGGCAAAAAATACTGGGATGCCAGAAGTTTTGCAGATTATTTGTCTGGGAAATGGATAAGCCGGATTATCGCTGCTGAACAGAGCGAAATGGAGATACAATGGGCATATCCGAATCAAAGATATCATATGGGTCCCAAGATTAGGGATATTGCTTTTTATCTCTTCCCTTACTTGTTTGAAAGAGGCAAACCTCCTTATTCTGAAATTCCTTTCAGGTTTATTCTGGGGCATAGGAGATTTAAGGGCAAGATAGACGAAATTAGAGTTAATGATGGAAAAATTATTGTTACTGATTTCAAATCCGGAAGCCCTAGTATGGGTGAAATAAAAAGAGACCATGACTCTCAGATGACAATGTACAATGTGGGATTGGGCTCTCTTTGTTATGCTGATGAGAAATTCGCGAAATCTCTTGGGCTTGAAGGCATTCGCAAAACATTTTTTGGCCATCCCAAATTTGTTAATGAAGCAGTTGAGCATGAATTTGTAATGCTTGAAGCTCCTTATGTCAGAGCAAAACTTATGGAACTGGAGCAGAAAAAGGGGAGAAAAGCCAATCTTCCCGAAGTTTCCCTTAAAACATCCAGAAGGGAAAATCATTTTTATGAAATATTAAAAATGCTTGATGGAGTTGAAGCCTCTTTGAAATCAGGAATAATTTATCCTCAAACAGGGCACAAATGCGATTATTGCAGCATGAAAACAGCGTGCAAGACTAGGCTGGAACAACTTACTTCTCCTATTCCTATGGAAAGAAACGGGCAAGAAATTATGAGTTTTGCAGCTCCTCTTTTCAAAAGGCCCGTGGAAAGGGAAGATATAGAAATAGGGCAATTAAATTTCTTTGAGAAAATTGCGGATAAAATCTCGATAAGAAGAAGAGTCAAAAAAGCCAATAAATCGCTGATTGTTACGCCTTCTTAACTTTCTTAATCTTATTGCTTTTTTCTAAAAAAGATTATCATAAGATTTATATAGGGTTATACTCCAATTAATGAATTATGGATAAAGAAAGTTTGGATAAGATTGTGGAAAAACTAAGTAATGATTTTAAGGAATTTAAAGAGATATACGAACAGGAATTTCATGAAATGGAGCATGCAAGGATTGATTCGGGAAAGCATGCAAAACTTGCTTCTGTGCAATATGCAAAATTAACTTATATCTCTGATTTAATGAGTTATATCAATAGCGCCTGTGGCGCAAATTATCAATTGCCCCCAATGCCATCAACTTTATCAATGCCTTTGTAAAATTCTTCTTCTTTATCTGCTCCAACTCGACTACGCTTCAGAAGCCGTTTTTCAGCTTCGCGATGCAAAATTCTTTGCATCTCAGACAAGTTTTTTATTCTTCTTAAGCAACTCTATTTCCTGAAGAATTCTCAGCTCATTTCCTGTGAGCAAATCTTTGTTTTTTCTGAAAACTTTGAATTGTGACTCGCTTATATCAGAGTAGAGCGAGTTTTTGTCACCCAATACTCTTTCAAAATTTATTCCAGGCATTGAGATTGCTATTTCCATTCCCTCCGTAGCTTCATTAACTGACTTGTTCTCCGACTGCAGGTTTTTTACCCTACCAATTCTTTCACCTTTTTCATCAATTAGAGGAAGGTTTGGAATCAATTTTCCTCCCTCAACTTTTATTCCAAAAATTGCTGGTTTTGTATTTCTAAACACATGCTGATGAAGTATTTTTAGTTTGCATATGCTCGAGAGCTCCATCATCCTTGTTTTTTCAATTTCTTTTGCTTTCTTATCTCTGAAATCAATTATGTCTTCTATAATCTTGTATACAACATCACCTAAGATTATCTTAACCTTGCCTCTTATTTCATCGGCTTCTGGGTCGATTGCCACATTGAATCCGATTATCGAAGCATCAAGCTCGTTTATTTCAAGATTGGCTTTTGCAGAAATTATATCTGTTTTGTTTATGCTCCCTATTCCCGCTCTTACAACATCTATTTTTTCCTGCTTTAACAATGCAAGAAGAGCTTCAAGGCTTCCAAGAGAATCTGCCTTGGCGATTATTCCCCCTGTCTGGGTTTTTATATTCTCTGAGATTTCTTTCTTGAAGATTCTTTTTATTAATTCTTTATCTTTCTTATATAAAACAAAGGGCATGCCTGGCAGGATATCTGTTTTTTCGACTAATTGCATCCTGATTCCTGTTGATGCTTCTATCTCATCCTTTGGTTCGAACATTGACGATAAAGGTTTTATTCCCTCAAGTATTCTTATTCTAGAAATTATAGGCTCTCCATCAATGCTTGAAACGGCTATCTCATCAGATTTTGAAAGCTTTCCGTCATAAAGTATGGCTTCTATATAGCTGTTGTTTTTTTCTTTCTTGATTTCAAGAACAACACCCTTTGCTTCCTTGCCAAGCTTTAACCTGCTCTCAAGATATTTTTGGCTCAATCCACAAAGCATAAGTATCAGTTCAGGGATGCCTTCATTTGTCCGCGCAGAACATGGAACCAATGCTATTTTTTGAGTGAAATCTTTTATATTATAAAATAAGTCGGCGTCAAACCCAAAACTGTTTAAAGCGCCTTGAAGAGTCATATATTTTTCTTGAAATTCCTGCTTTATTCTTTGCGGCTGCAGTTCAATGCTTCTTTTTAAATCATCATTAAGTTTTCTCCATCCAGACAAGTTATCAATTTTATTTAAGGCAATTATGAAAGGTGTTTTGTTCAATTTGAGAATCTGCAAAACTTCTGCTGTCTGCGGTTTTATTCCCTCGTTTATGTCAATAACCAATACAGCCAAGTCAGCAAGGCTTCCACCTCTTTTTCGGAGGTTTGTAAATGCCGCGTGTCCTGGGGTATCTATAAGCAAGAAGCCAGGAATATCCAGTTTTATTCCAACTTTGTCTATAAGAGGGCAGGCTTTTCTTAACTGGCTTGATGGATAAAGAGTAAAGGAAATTTTCTGCGTGATTCCGCCTGCTTCCCCTTCCTGAACAGAGCTCTGCCTAAGGCAATCGAGAATGCTTGTCTTTCCATGGTCAACATGCCCGCATACTGTGACGATTGGCTGACGGATTCTGTCTTTTGATTTTGATTCTGTTTTTGATTCCATGAAAAAAATAGCAAGAATCAGATTAAAAAGGTTTTGAAACGCCTTCAAATGACGACGCTTCGGCATTTGTTGGGATAATTTGAAAGATTACGCCCTCACCAGGAATCGAACCTGGATACCCAAAGGGTTCCGCTTTCGAGGCGGATGCAGTGCCATTGTGCCATGAGGGCATAAACGATTGTATATCTTCAATTATATTAATGTTTTTAAAGAATTTTATTATCGAATTTTAATGAAAGAAATCAAAGCGAAGGGAGTAAAAGATGCAGCAGGCTATGTTGAAACATGGTATTATACCGGAAGATGGGAAGGCATCAGGCTAAAAAATGAAAAAAAGATAGATTATATAGATTTTATAGGAAAAATTCAGGGAATAAGTCTTGGTAGCAGAGGATTTTATGGTCCTGCTGCTGAAGAAAAAATGTTTGAATTATCATCTTATCTGTTTAAAGGAGCGATAATTACTTTGGGAAACAAAAGAAAATTAGAGGGAAAAGTTAAGCTTGACCCCTGCATTCCATCCAGAATAGTTCATGTTCTTGCAAATGAGAAAAGCAGAGTTGCAGAGATTGCATGGATGTTCAACCTGCCTATGAAGAGAAATGCGGTATCGGGGGATTGAACCCCGGTCTCAACCTTGGCAAGGTTGTGTTCTACCATTTAACTAATACCGCTTTGATAACTGCTGATTTATAAATTATAGGAGAACTAACTATTTTTAATACTTTTTATACAGAAAGAACAATGGCATAGACATGTCTTATCACTTTCGGCAGAATATCCATACCTTTCATTTCAACAAGGAATGTAGTCGGAAATATCATCATAAAGCCGAGCATTCCGAGCAGTGATAGTATCACCCTTTTCATTTTATACCAAGCCCTTTTTCATTTAAAAGGTTTTTTGTTTAAGGATTGAGAAATTTGGAAATATGGCCGATGAAGGAATCGAACCTTCGCTCTCTCGGTGTAAACGAGAAGTTCTGCCATTAGACTAATCGGCCGTCAATATGAAAGTTTTACAGCGCTTTTAAATTTTTTCAATCACCAAGGTTTACGCGTAAAAATTTCATTACTTTTCCTAACGGAAAGTTTTATAAGCGAAAATTCTTGTTTTCTCAAATAAAATTTCCTAACGGAAAGTTTTATAAGCAAAAATCATCTTTTTTTAAAATGAAATCTGAGCAAAACAGGCAGCAAAATAATCAGAATAATCAAAACAACGAAATTCCTGAGATGAATCTTGACGCAAAATATTCAAACAAAAATAAGATTCTTCCTCCTGACATGGACAAAATGCAGAAGGAAATGGACAAGACAAAGAAAGATTTGGAGAAATTCAGGCTATATACAATAAAAAAATATCCTTTTGTTCAGGCAATAGGAATTCTCCCCCCACAATCCATAAAACTTTTTATCGACGAAGAAGAGGCTCCAAAAGAGACAGAGAAATATATGCACCTTTATGTGATAATGCCTGAGGACAAATTCAAGGAATTTCCAAAAATAAAGCCCGACCTTGTAAAGCAATTGGATTTCCTGAAACAAAAAGTATGGCTTCATTTGAAAACCCCCATGGATATATGGGAAACATGCCTTGACAGCAAGTTTGAACTGGCAGGCGCAATTGCAATGTCATTCCCTTTGTACGACAAAGGGATACTTGGAGCATTGAGAGTTTCTGAAATACACAAATCGCTTGTTCTTCAGAAATTTGAAAGATATGTTGTCAGTTATGTAATCGGAGGGAGTCTGGTTAGAGGAGAGGCTGTTAAAACTTCTGATGTTGATGTCTTTGTTATAATTAATGATACTGATGTAAAGAGGATGTCAAGACTCGAACTTAAGGAAAGACTTCGAGGTATTATTTATCAGTATATCGGAGAGGCTTCAGCTCTTGCAGGTGTAAAGAACAAGCTGAATGTTCAGGTTTATCTCCTCACTGATTTCTGGGAAAGTGTCAAAGATGCTCATCCAGTGATGTTTACTTTCATAAGAGATGGAATTCCAATTTATGACAGGGGGACTTTCATGCCATGGAAAGCTCTTCTTAAGATGGGAAAACTGAAACCAAGTCCAGAAGCAATAGATATGTTCATGTCAATGGGAGATAAGACAGTAAAGTTCGCAAAACAATCGCTTGTTGAGATATTGGTCAGGGATATTTATTGGGGAATAGTTACTCCAAGTCAGGCTTTGCTCATGCTGAACGGTTCTCCTCCCCCAACTCCAAAACAACTTGTCTCTGAAATGAGAAAGAATTTTGGTGGCAATGAAAAAATGCTGGAGAAGAAATACATAGACATTGTTGAAAAGATAGTCAATATGTACAAGGATTATGAGCATGAAAAACTTAAAGAAATAAAGGGTGAAGAAATAGACAGACTGATTAAGGACAGTGAGGATTATCTGAAAAGGCTTAAGGCATTGAGGGAGCAGATACAGAAAAGATTCCAGGAAAAAACAATCGAGCAGATATACAAGGATGTTTTTGACCTTTTGAAAAACATGATGGGAAGCAAATCCCAGTCAGAGATGGTTTCCTTGTTTGAGAAGGAATTTGTAAAAAAGGGAAAGTTTACACAACAGCATATGAGAATTCTTGAGGATGTGGTCAAGGCAAAGACGGAATTGAAGAAGGGGAAGTCAAATCCAATGAAGGTTGATGAAGTGCGAAAAAATGCAGCTCTTCTCATCAGTGATTTGATAGAATACTCACAAAGGGCTGAATTAAGCATTCTTGAAAAAGGAAGAATGAGATTGAAATACAAGAAAGACGGGAAAGAGAGGATGGCTGAGCTGATTGTATCTGGAGGAGAAAGCTTCTTGATTGAAGGAAACAGCATAAAGAAATTGCTTCCGCATGTTCAGGAATCAAATATGAAGGAATTAACCGAGGCTATTGAAAGACAAAAGACAAACAAATCAATTGAGATGAATCCAAAAATGTTTGATATATTGGGAAGAGAACTTGGTGAGTATGAGATTGCGCTTTAAGAATTGCATAATACTGGATAAATTTTATATGAAAAACAGAAATTATAATTATATATTGGGGGAGGTATTATTTTTTTGATAACGCTAATTTTATATCCTCAATTTTTTCAATAATTTTTTAAGCTTCGATTTTCTTGTTAATTTATGAAATATCTTTTTATTCTTGGAAGAAATCCAGAATTGTCTGAAGCTGAAATTAATTCATTTCTTAAATTAAGAGGCATAAAAATAAAAAAGAGAGAGGCGAGAAGCAACGCCCTTTTTCTAGAGATTGACAAGGAACCTGACAAAGAGGAACTTGATTTTCTCGGAGGAACTATAGCTGTTGGAAAAGCTCTGTCTGAATGCAAAAAAAATGAATTGGACGCAAACATCAAAACAATCTATAAAGGAAAGAAAAACAACATAACTTTTGCGTTATGGGATTTTGCCGAAGATGAAGTGTACAAAATGATAACTATATATCTCAAGGGGAGGTTTAGGGAAGAAAAAGTTAAGGCTTCAAGAAAAAACCTAACCGGGCAACTTGAACTGCAGGATGGAAGCACCGTTAAAATAGTTGGAAATGATGTTGATGAAGAATATTTTGTTTTTGGAAACTATTTTGGGAAGATTTTTTTCAGGACTGATTATAAGTCTTTGGAATTAAGGGACACCGAAAAACCATACAGAAGGGAATCTTTGGCTATTTCACCAAGACTGGCAAAGATAATGATTAATCTTTCAGGGACAGCCAAGGGAGGAAAAATAGTTGATGCTTTCTGTGGCATTGGAGTCGTGCTTTCAGAAGCTCTTATTCAAGGCTTCAATGTTGTAGGAATAGACAAGGATTCTGAAGCAATAAATATGGCGCTAAAGAATATAGAATGGATGTCTCTAAAAGAAGAGACATATTCTTTGATTAATGAAGATTCTACGAAGGCGAGCATAGAAAAGGTTGAGTCAATGGTAAGCGAGCCTCAGCTTGGAGAAATATTAAGGGAGATTCCATCAAAAGATGCTGCCGAAAAAATGATAAAAAAATATGAAAACCTCATGATTAATGTTCTTAGAAATATGGCAAAGTATGTAAAAAAAAGATTTGTTTTCACAGCCCCTTACATACTAACGGAAAAGGGAAGAATTTCATGCAATATAAAAAAAATAGCGGGCTCATGCGGATTGAAAGAAATAAGTTCATACGAAGAATTCAGAAAAAATCAGGTTGTTGGAAGAGAAATATTTGTTCTTGAGCATTAATATCTGCAAGAAAACCTTTAAAAACTATTTTTTGCGATAATAAGTATACTAAATATATAATAAAACAAGATGACACACGGAAAAGTTATTCAATTCAGAAGAGGCAGGAAAACTGTCCATGAAAGGCATTTTCTTATAGAATTAGACGGAGTTTCAAACAAGAAAGATGCTGAGAAATTCGTCGGAAAAAATGTTGAGTGGACTTCGCCTGCGGGAAAGATAATAAAGGGAAAAATAGCAGCCACACATGGAATAAAGGGAGTTGTAAGAGCTATATTTGAGAAAGGGCTTCCAGGACAGGCAATAACAACTGCAGTTGAGGTGAAGGCATAAAATGGCACAGGTAGAACAGGTTATTGATATATCTAAGGGAAATTATTGGGAAGCTAGACTCTTTTTATATAAACAAGTCGGATCTCCCTCAATGTGGGCTGGTGGGGAAAATACTATAGAGATATCTTATGATGGGGGAATTACTCTAAGAGATAGACGTGAGTATTCAGCACAGAAAGATTTTACAATATATGAGATTGTTTTTGACAAAAAATTTGGGAATAAAAAATTATTAAATAAATTGCTTGAAGTGGTAGGGGTAAATTAAAAATGGCATTAACTAAAATTAAAAATTTAGTAGAATTCCATCTACAGGAAGTAGAATGGCATTAAGAAAAGCAGCATCATACACAAAAAGGCATGTTGTTCCTTATACCAGAGTAAGCAAGCAAAAGGGAAAGGCTTACATCAAAACAGTTCCTCCTCAAGCTATTGTCAAGTTCACGATGGGAAGTCAGCCATTATATAATCAAGGAAAATTCCCATATAAGATAAGCATGATTGCAGAGCAGGCAGGGCAGATAAGAAACAATGCACTTGAAGCATGCAGGCAGTATGTAAATCATGAGCTTGAAGCGAAATATGTAAATCAGTATCTTTTCAAGGTTCTTACTTATCCTCATCATATACAGAGGGAGAACAAGATGCTTACAGGAGCTGGTTCTGACCGTATGCAGACAGGAATGCAGCTTTCATTCGGCAAAGCCATAGGAAAAGCAGCGCTTGTGAAGCCCGGAACAGTAATATTCTTTTTGGCCTTCCCAAACCAGAAAGCCATGATTCTTGCCCGAGAACTTCTCAGGAGAGTAAAGCCAAAGCTTCCATTAAAGATGACGATGAGGTCAGAAGAGCCGAGGACTAAGGCGAAGAGCAATTTACCAATTAGTAACTGAGACTTGGTCCGAGCAGAGGATTAGCACGAGAGTAAAATAAAGATATAAATTACGAGGGCTGGTCCGAGCAGAGGATTAAGACAAAATAACTTGTCTTATCTCTTATAGGCTTCATCATGATGTCCGAAGAAAAGAAATTTTACCCTTTTATGGTTTTCCTCAATTTCAAACTTCAAAACAAAATTTTTCATGATATGGACTCTTCTTTCTCCCGCTAAATCATATTTCAAGGGTTTGTAATGCTGAGGATTTTGAAGAATCTCCTCTATTTTTTTCATAATCGCTTCATATGTCTTTTTATCTTTTTTTAATAATTTATTAAGTATCCTTTGTAAAGAAGGAGCAATTTCATAATTATACATCTTACTTTTCAATTATCTTTCTTAACTCATCTATATTATTAAACTTAATGCCCTTTTCTTTCCTTATAAATTTTAATTTTTTAATGAATTCTTCTTTTAATGGCAGCTCATCCACCGGATGCCAGTCAATTTTCTCGCAGAATTTCCATTCCTCATCTGTAAGGTCCTTGGTTTTCATATAATTCTCGAATATCAATTTTTTCATGGTCTCTTCCCTTGCAATTTCACTCCAGTTTATCCATAAAAACCGCTTTAACTGATTCTTAAATTCTTCAGATACAGACAATGTCAGTGAAGCCATTATATCTTCCCAGAGTTTTTCAACTCCTCAAATTTTTTTAATTCCCTAATTCTTTCCTCAAACTTCTTTTTAAGGTATTCCGCCATGTTTATATCAGGGTGTTCATCCATCTTTTTCTTCAATTCTTCAGGTATTGAAACAGTAAAAGTTGCCATTTTGTTTTATACTATATTTAGTGTTAACACTATAATTTGTATATGTATTTAAACCTTTCTTTAGCCTGAATAATCTCCTTGTTCTGACTAATTTTCCATCCCCTCTTTTGTCACCTCTTCTAAAAGACAACAGAATAGAAAAGTTTATAAACATCATTTTTATGGGAAATGTATGAAAGACATAGCATCTAAATTCTGCTTAGTAGGTTTCCCGATCAGAGACTCTAATGTGGGTTCTTGGCACATGAACCTTACTGCCTCAGGTCACGAGGGCAGAATAGTTGTTGTTAAGGAGGCAGGAAAGTAAAATGACATCACAATCAAAACTTGTTAAAGTAGTAAAGAAAGCCATTCCGGCATTGGCATTAACTTCCTTAATGAGCATTCTTGCATTAACCACATTCCCAACGACAAAAGTAATCTCTTTCACCACAAAGAAGGGGGATAAGGCAACTTTTTATGCTGCTTCAATGGGCATCTCCAGACCAATGATAGAAGTTTATGATGCAGACAGCACTCTAAAAGAGGTTTTCAGCGATGAGGGAAACGACAATATTGTTTATATAGGAAATGGAACAGAATACAGAATAGCTTCTGATAAATATTATTCAATTATTGCAAGTGGAAATCCTTCTAATATATCAACAAAAAATCTTGTTGAAGGAGATTCCATATCTAATTTTTTAATGGGAAAAAGAAACGAATTCAATGAATTAAAAAAACAAGCATTGTCTTCAGGAGATAAGAAATAAAATGGCAAAACAACCAGCTGAAAGAAAACCATTGGGATTTGAAAAGTATATGTATGGAGCACTAGCAGGACGTTTGACACAGTCAAAGGAAAGCTCAAGATATGCCCCAAGCGCATTGGAAATACTCGCAGGTAAAAAGGGACTTAATCTTGGAGAAGAAGCTCTTGGATTCATAAGAGGAACACAGGCTTCAGAGGAAGGAATAAAGACAGCAATAAATGTTTATGCGGGAAAGTTTGAAGAGGAAAGGGGAAAATACAAGCCTATTGACATGGCTCAGTGGTATGATTCTATTTTGAAAGATTTGGATGCAGGAGACAAGCAGAAAATTGTTGGAGTTCTTGGCAAATATTCTGAGACTATTGGCAGTATAGTCAAGAAGTTTTCACAAGCAGGATATATTACTGCTGAAGAAGCACCAGAGGGATTGTTCACACCTCAGCAAATAGCTTCTGCAAAGGCAACATTGGAGAAGTACGGAGAAGTCTTGCAGGTTATGGATATACTCGATAATTACAAGTTTGAAGAGTTAAGGTCAGACGCAGTCAGCTCAAGAAGGAAGGCTGATTTGAAGGGTTTGGCTTCAAAGCTGTAAGGAGAGAAGATGACAAAACATATTAATGAATCGGTAGAAGTTGAAACTAGTAATTTAAAACAATATAGAGAAGATAATCTTGATAATTTAAAATTTTGGTCATTTCTTTTATTACCCGCAGCATTTTTATGGTATGTTAGCGCTATGGATTCAAAACCTATACTAAGAAATCAGCAACCAGTTGTTGAAATAAAGGGAACATTTATGTCAAGTTATGGCTTTGATTTTGGCAGGGATGGTTCTCTGGATTCAGCAGTAACATGGGCAACAACTGGAAGAGGCTCTGGAACCATAACAATACCAAAAGACCATAATGAATTTAAGAGGTTACAATCAATATATTCTTCTAAAAACAATTATTCAGATAGGAAATCAAAATGAATCACCCCGCCCTAAAGGGCGAGGTATCAACAAATAAAATGTCAAAACTAACAAACCCAAGGTTGAGAAGAACTGATGTAGTGAGCAACAG
>JAGVNG010000007.1 GCA_020053375.1 Nanobdellota archaeon
ACCTTCTGATTCTAATCATTCAGAAATATTAAATTTTGAGGGTGGCAATTCCTCGCTCGGTTTTAAAACCGAGGTATCCTTGCCACAGATGTAATGAAATTAAAAGAATTTTTTAAATTCGGCTGGACAAAAATTATATTGACAATTTTATTGACGTTGCTTACTTCAAATTGGATAATTGGATATAATACAATTATTAACGGCTCTGTTTACGGGTCTCCCTTAGTTTTTTATAATTGCATTTTTCCAGCGGCGCTTCCTGAACTAATAGGATGCATCTATTCATTTAATCTATTCTATCTATTATTTGACATAATATTTTGGTATTTAATCTCCTGCTTAGTTGCATTCATCTATAATAAAATAAAAACTAGGAAAAACAAAAAATGACAACAGCTACTCAAGACATAATGAGTTATCCGAGAGTTGGCATAGATTTTTCTCCGAAATTTCCTCCATTAAAAAAAAGTCCCGATAAGACAAAAATAGACGTAAGATACAGTCTCATACCCCCTTTTGCATCTGTTCATATATACTGGGATCCAAAAGTTTATGAATTGATGTATGAAATAGAAGAGCCAGCTCTTGACCAAAAGGAAGAGGAATACCGTGATCAAATAGTGGATGCAATGAGGGACATAATCAACTTTGACACAATTGTTGAAAAGGACCAGGAAAAACTTCTGGAATATCTTGACCAGAGATTCAAGCTTCTTGCAACTGAATTTGGAATGAAAATGTCCTACGAAACTTACCAGAAAATTTATTATTATCTGTGCAGAGATTTCATCGGAGTAAACGAGGCTGAACCTCTTTTAAGAGATTATTTTGTTGAAGATATAGAATGCAATGGGGTTGACACACCAGTGTACATTGTCCATAGAATATACAGAAACATGAAAACCAATCTTGTGTTCACAGATATTGATGGACTTGCAAGTTTTATTGAAAAACTGGCGCAGCGAACAGGAAAGCACATATCTTATGCAAATCCAATACTTGATGCAAGCCTGCCGGATGGAAGCAGAATAAATGCAACATATTCCAAGGATATAACAAGCAGGGGACCAACTTTCACAATAAGAAAATTCACGGAGACCCCATGGACGCCCACACAGCTTGTATCCTTCAAAACATTGAGCCCTGAAATGCTTGCATATCTATGGCTGCTCGTGCAATATAAGATGAACATCCTGATTACGGGCGGAACTTCTTCAGGAAAAACGACGCTCCTTAACGCAATCGCCTTCTTTATACCCCCTGAGGCGAGAGTTGTAAGCATAGAGGACACGCGCGAGCTTAATCTTCCTCGAGAAAACTGGCTTCCAAGCGTTGTAAGAACAGCAACAGGAACAGGAGATGTGGGAGAGATAAGCCTGTTCACTTTACTGAAAAGCTCTTTCAGGCAAAATCCAGATTATGTGATAGTGGGAGAAGTAAGAGGAAAAGAAACATCTGTTCTTTTCCAAGGAATGGCTTCCGGACACTCTTCCATAAGCACCATACACGCAGATTCTGTTGACACCGTAATAAAAAGGCTTGAGACTCCCCCAATAGAACTTTCACCGACTCTGCTAAATGTTCTTGACTGCGTCTGCATAATGACCCATGCGATAGCAAACAAGCAGGAAACAAGGAGATTAAAGGAAATAGTTGAAATAATAAATGTGACAAATGACGGAGTGGCTATAACAAACACGCCATTCATGTGGAATGCGGCGGACGACCGGTTTTATTTCAAGAAAACCAGCAAAATATTCGAGAAAATAACAAAGAGATACGGAATAAGTGTGAGCGAGCTTGAGATTGAATTCAGGAAAAGAGTCCAGCTTATTTACAACCTTTACATGAAAAATGTCTTCGGCTTCGAGGATATTCAGAAAGTAATCATAGAATATTACAAGAAGCCCGATGAAGTTTTAAGAAAATTCGGAGTGCAGTAATAAGAAAGTATAAAAAATAGTTCCCCTTCAAATTGTAATGAAACTAAAATTAGTTCATACAACTGTAATTTACCCAACAACCCCCTATAATTTTAATTATAGTGTGCATAATCCGACACATTATCCTGACAAGCTCAATAAATGGGAGCCCGGGAGATTATGGTTTTCTTTTAGATTCAAAGGTAAGTTAATTGGCATAAAATTTGAAAATCAGGGAACGGTGCTAAAACCAAAAATCAAGGCAAAATTTTATTATAAAACCAAGCTTAATGAAGAATACATAAATCTTTTATTAAAAGAACTGGATTATAGATTTGAGTTTAAAGAAGGTTATTCAAAATTTTATGAAAAATTTGAGAGGGACAGATTAGTTGGCAAAATTTTAAAGAAATTCAAAGGCATGAAAAATTTCTGCAGAGAAGGACTTTATGAATATCTAATGATTGCTATTTTACTGCAAAATACCAATGTAAAAAGAACAGTGCAGATGACAAATGCAATGCTAAAAGATTATGGTGAAAAAATAGAATTTGACGGGATTAAATTATATTCAATATGGAAACCAGAAAGAATAATTAAAGTCCCTGAAGAAGAACTAAGGGCTCTTAAAGTCGGTTATAGAGCAAAGAGTTTTCTTAGGGCAACGGAAGATTGCATAAAAATAAATGAATTTTCTATGCGTAATTTAAATGACATAGACTTAAGAAAAGAACTGCTTAAAATTTATGGCGTCGGACCTGCGTCTGTCGATTACATTATGACAGGAGTTTATCATAGAGATGTTCTAGATACAATTATGCCTTGGGAAGCCAAAATATATTCAAAATTGCTTGGATTAAAAACAACAAATCCAAATGAAATCATGACTTTTTTAGACAGGCTTTACGGGGAATATAAATCAAAAATAATTGGACACTTGTTTATGGATGTATCATGGAAGCACAAATATGAAAAGTTGGATTGGATGGAGAAACTATTGCCTTTTGCTCATGAAAATTAGTCATTTTACCTTGTCCTAATCCAAAATATTTAATAACACATTTTGCCTCTTTTCCCCATGGAAAAAGGGGACGTGCCGCTTCTGGAACAGATGATAAAATCCCTTGAAGAAGCCAATGATATTCTAAATGAATCATATAACAAAAATGATTCGCAGAAGTTTAACAAAGCCAAGAAGATAATATTGCAAATTCAGGATAAAATATCTGAAATTTTAAAACAATGAAAAAAATAGAAGGGCCTATCGTAGACCTGCGGAAGAAAATCATCTCTGAAATAACCGTTCTTCAGGAAATCAAAAAGGCATATGACTCTATGAATGGCGCAAATGAGCAAGATAAAAAAAAGCTGGAAGCGCATGCTAAATCCCTTGAAACATACCTTAAAAAAACAAAGGATGATATAATTTCCTCCTTAAATAATATAAAGATGAACTCTCCGCTGCCGCAGGTTCAGCAGGCTATGCCAGTCCAGCAGGCTGCGGACAATAAGCCCGAAGTCCAGTCAAGCCCTGGTTTTGCCTTGAGGGAGACAGAACTTAACGAAGAGGAAAGCAAGGAATACAAAGAAGAATCTTCTGAGATTGAAA
Organism: Nanobdellota archaeon; assembly: GCA_020053375.1. GTDB lineage: Archaea > Nanobdellota > Nanobdellia > Pacearchaeales > GW2011-AR1 > JAGVNG01. The sequence continues at coordinate 3,532 of JAGVNG010000007.1, forward strand.
AAGAAACCGTAAAAAGGCTCAAGAGAAAAGAGGAAAAGCCTATTGAGGAAAAATCCAAAAAATTAAGCTGGTATGTAAAATCTGCAAGCAAGATGTTTTCAGGGCAGGCAAGAAAGTTGATAGCAGAAGGGCATTTCAAATCACTGGAAAGGGATCTGCGAAAAGCAAATCTGGAATACGTGCTTGCAAGCTATGTTTCGCTGATTTTTTACACAACGTTCTGGTCTGTTTTTCCAGGCATAGCCATAACCCTTTTCTTTTTATTTTTTAACATAAGCGCGCAATGGCCAATAATCACCTTCATGAATGAGGGCATTTTATCAAGGCTTCTAAAAGTTTTCTGGATTTTGATTCTAATCCCTGCGGGAACTTTCTTTTCAATGTACATTTATCCGTCCCTCGAAAAGAGATCAGAAGAAATGAAAATAAACCATGAGCTTCCCTTTGCAACAATACATATGGCTGCAATATCCGGCTCAATGATAGACCCAACAAGAATATTCCAGATTATAATAACAACAAAGGAATACCCTGCAGTTGCAAAGGAATTTACAAAACTTCTGAATCAAATAAATGTATATGGCTATGACTTGGTGGGGGCTCTTAGAAAAATGGCATTCAACAGCCCAAGCAGAAAGCTCGCTGACTTGTTCAATAGCCTTGCAACTGCAATCACATCGGGAGGAGACCTTCCTGACTTCTTTGACAAAAGGGCGAGCAGCCTTTTGTTTGAATATAAATTAGAAAGGGAGAAACAGGCAAGGGCTGCGGAGACATTTATGGATATTTACATAAGCGTCGTTATTGCGGCGCCAATGATTCTTATGCTATTGCTGATGATGCTGAAAATAGGAGGTTTGGGAATAGGATTGAGCACTGGAGCAATAACCATCACAATGATACTCGGAGTAGTAATAATAAACATATTTTTCCTCACATTCCTTCACCTGAGGCAGCCAGCTGAATAAAAAATGATAAAAATAAGAAAAGCAAAAAAAACAGAGATAAAAGAGATAAAAAAGTTGATTGATTCTTTTGAAGAAATGGATGTTATAGAAGAAACTTTCCCAGAAAAATATTATCAAAGAATCCTTAAAAAAGGAATACTCTTTGTCGCTGTAAATGATAACAGAGTTATAGGAGTTTGTTTTGGAACTTATAATAGTAAGGAAAGATGGTCAGATTTGCTTGGAATAGCTGTAAGAAAAGAATTTAGAAAAAAAGGGGTGGGAACAGAATTGATTAAAGAATTTGAGAGAGATGTAAGAAAAAAGAAATTAAGGACAATTGATTTATATGCCGATAAGAGCCAGATTGACTTGTTCAACAAATTAAAATATGTTAAAGGCAGAACTTATGCCGCCTTTCGGAAAAAAATAAAATAAAAATGGAAGTAAAAAAATCTCACTGGATTGGAATAATTCTTGGGTCAGCCGTGGCACTTACTTCCTTGCTTTTTATGGGGAGCGACTTATTTTTCTTTCTTCTTGGAATAGGCGTTGTGATAGCAGTCCTGCCCTTTATTCTTGTCATAATGAAGGAATCAAGAGTCTCTAATGAGAAGGAAGAAATGTTCCTTGAGTTTGCAAGAAGCCTGGTTGAAAGCGTAAAGACAGGGATTCCTATCAGCAGAAGCATAATTAATGTAAGAAGCAAGTCATTCGGAGTTTTGAATCCCCACATAAAGAAACTGGCAAATCAAATTTCAATGGGAATTCCCTTGAGCATAGCCCTTCAAACTTTTTCAAAAGATGTCAACAGCAGAACAATATCCCGATCCCTTACTCTTATCGGACAGGCCGAACAAGCTGGGGGGGACATAGGAAGGATACTGGAAGATGTTGCGGGAGCTGTCAGCACATCTGATAAAATAAAGAAGGAAAGAAAGGCGGCGGTATCAACCCTTGTTGTCCAAGGATATATAATATTCTTTGTTTTCATAATCATCATACTAGTAATGCAGTTCAAAATAATTCCCATAATAGAGGGCATATCCAATATAGGCGGGGGGATTGCGGGAATTGGAGGAATTGGAGGAGGAGGAACCGCAGGAGGAGGCGGATTAAATTCCCAGGAATTATCCAGCTCTTTCCTTTATCTTCTTTTGATACAGGGCCTGTTCAGCGGGCTGACAATAGGAAAGCTTGCGGAAGGAAACATAAAGGCGGGAGTCAAGCATTCTTTTGCGCTCGTGCTTGCCTCATTTTTAATTTCAACAGGGGCAAACCTGTTTTTTGGAGGGGCGGGATGAAATTGAATATAATAGAAGACAGAATGACAACAAGTAAATTCAAATATTCAAATGGAAAGATTTATAAACAAGTGGAAACATATATTTCCAGATGGAAAGAAAATTAACCATATTAAAGCCCTTCTTTGAGGAACCAAACAGAAAGTTCAGCATCAGGGAGCTTTCAAGAATTTTAAAAATTAATCATACAACCGTCAGGCAGTATCTTAACCAACTAGTTGCGAAGGGTTTCTTATCATCAGAAAAAGGCGGTTTGTACTCGTTTTACCAGTTAGTTCCAACTAAAAAGACTTTAAACCTAAAGTTGTATTATAATTTGGAAAAAATTAGGGAGTCAAACCTTGTCCCAGACATGGAAAAATTTTTTGATTTTCCAGTTATTGTTTTATTCGGAAGCTATGCCTCTGCCATGAATGATAAAACCAGCGATATTGACATTTGCCTGATATCCAATATAGAAAGGGAATTTTCTGCGAGGAAATACGAGGGGAAATTGAATAGGAAGATAAGTCTGCATAAATTTACCAGAAATTCATGGAATAAATCAAAAAAATTTAATCATAATCTTATAAACAGCATCTGCAACGGAATTGTGTTGTCTGGAGAACTGGAGGCCCTATGAATTTTGAAAACAGTTTGAGGGATGGAAAAGTTAAAAAAATAATGCCAAATAAAATAAGAGCTTCAAGCTTTTTCAAGTCTTCAATTCAGGCTATTGAAACTGCCAGACTTATAAAGTTAAATCCTGACACTTTAAAATCAATCTTAAGGGAACTTTACGAGGGGCTAAGAGAATATTGTGAGGGAATCGGTTATCTAAAGGGTTATAAATTTCTTGACCATGAATCAATAACCTTCTTTTTAAGGAATATTCTCAAAGAACAGTCAGTTTCCGCAAAATTTGACAGATATAGAAAATTAAGAAATGGAATAAATTATTACGGAGAGGATATCAATATTGAAACAATAAAAGAGGCAATCACGGACATTCCCCAGTTGATTAAGGAGTTGGAGAAATATTCCAAAATTTAGCCGGTTAAACAGGAAAAATAAAAAATGATAAAAAACAAGAAAGGCTCGCATGTTGGCATGATAATCTCATTCGTTGTGTTTGTAACCTTTCTTCTTTTTTTGTTTTTCATACTTGAACCTTTCTTGGGCGTTAATGAAGAAAAAGAATCTTCTCTTGGCGCTATAGAGGCATCTCTGCTTGACTATCTGACTTCTGATTTAACAACCATAAGCGTTAATATAAATGATGATTTTGATGTAAACATCAATAAGTGTCTTCAGTTTATTGACATAACTCCCTTAAACGAAACGGAATTAGATGGCAATCGCATGTTTGTAAAAAATGCAACAGGGACGGATATAAACTTTGACTGGAGATCTGATCCTGACTGGCATTTAAGAGTTGAAAATGATAAGGTAAATAGATTTTTCAAGATATATGCCTCTAATGGAATATCATCCCAAGAGGGAAACCTGAATGGATGTGAAAATGTCCAGAAGAATAAATATACCCTCGGAGTTGTAAAAGCAGAAAGGCATATCTTTGAACAGAGCATCCTGAACGCTTTGGAACTTTACCAGACAAATTATTCGCTGCTCAGACAAAATATAGGTCTCATGGCAGGGGAGTTTGGCTTTGATTTTATATATTCAAATGGAACTATTTTAAGCACTGGAGAAAGCACTCAAAGAGTAAGTGTATACACAAAGGAAACTTCTATAGATTACCTTGACACGAGTCTTAACAGCAATGAAGGGAGTATCATAATAAGAACATGGTAGCAGAGAGACTGAATAAAAAATGTTAACAAGATGGAAAATTTATAATAAATTAGCGATAAATTGAATTGGGGATATATATAAATTAAAATGTTAAATAAAATTGTTTCTGATAAAAGAGGCTGGATAAAGGTAGTTGAAGCTTTTTTTGCGGTTGTGCTGATAGGAGCTGTGCTTATTCTTGTCATAGAGGGAAATGCTGAAAGCGACGGAGACATTTCCTCTGGAATATATAAGGATGAACTGGCGATGCTCAGAGCAGTGCAATTAAATGACAGCCTGAGGGCAAGTGTTCTCGGAATAAGCGACGCCAGCCTGCCATTAAGCCTTAACGACTTGGAATTTCCATCAGATGTCAGGGCAAAAACAGAGGAGAAAAAGCCATCTTATCTCATCTGCAATGCAAAAATATGCGAGATAGATCAGGAATGCGCAATCGAAAACGCGGCTGACGCAAACATATATGTCAGCAAGGCAACAATATTTGCGAACCTTACAGTATACAATCCAAGAAAAATTGTTTTATCGTGCGCACTGAGTGAATAAACAGCAGAGGAGAAGACAGATTTTAATACAAAAAGTAATTATATATAATTTTAATCACAAATTCAAATTTGATAAAAGTTACAATTTCAAAATGGGGCTTGATTTATTTATTATCAACTTTCCCATACTTTATCTTTTTCTATGCCTTCCTTCTCCCTGCCAATTTATGAAAGGCGTTAGATGATTGATGATTTTTATTGATTCTTTTTGCGCGTCCAAAACTTTATGAATATTTTTATAGACTTCTGGCGCCTCATCCAGTGAGTTGTCAGTAAAGTTTCCTATAACCCCTGCTTTTTCCATTTCTTTTTTGAATGAAACTACATCCAGTGTTTCTTTTGCCTGTTTTCTGCTCATGACTCTTCCTGCTCCGTGCGACGAGGATGAGATGAACTCGCGGTTTCCCTTTCCCTCAACCAAAAAAGAGCCATCACGCATGTTTGCAGGAATTATTCCCTTTTCCCCTTTTTTTGCGGGGGTGGCGCCTTTTCTATGGATGAATAATCCTGATTCCTTTAGCGCATGATTGTGATTCTTGTTTGTCCAAATTGTGAATTTTATTTTTTTGCCAAGGATTTTTTCAATGGTAAGGCAGACTTGACGCACTATTTCCATTCTGTTTAGCTTTGCAAATTCAAGTCCGAAATCAAGAAGATTTTGATATTCTTTTCCTTCCTTGGAATTTGAAGAAAGAGGATGCGTAGCTTCAAATCCTTCCTCCTTTCCAGAAGATTTTTTCATGTACAATGTGGCAACCCAATGCCCGACTGCCCTTGAGCCTGAATGAACAACAATCCATGGATTCCCTAATTTGTCTGAGTTCAGAGATATGAAATGATTTCCGTGTCCCAGGCTTCCAAGGCTTCTCTCGGCTTTTCCCGAGGAGAGAAATTGCAAAACCCGAGGGTCATGCTCTCTCTTCTTGAAATCAGAAAGAATTTTCTCGTATTCCCTGCGGGTTTCTTCTGTTATCGAAGAGACTGAATCATGGATTTCGCCAAGCCCCATTGGAATACGGCTTCTTACAGCTTCGTAAATTGATTGCGCATTTTTTCTCAAAAGGGGCAAAATGTTTTTGGGAAGCTTGGCAGCAGTCATCCCGCAGCCTATATCATAGCCCACCCACGAGGGAACAAGATAATCTTTAGTAGCAAGGACAGCACCGATTGGAGCAACATAACCAAGATGCGCATCAGGCATTAAGGAGGCTTTTATAACATAAGGCTCGGAATAGCAATTTTTGAATTGCCTGAGTGTTTCTTTGCTGGGGTCCAGTGCAAAATTGGTCACTGTTTTTTTTTGCTTTTTTGCTTTTTTCATCATCTGAGAGAAAAGCAAACAGAAGTTTAATAAGGTTATTCCCTGAGAAATTTTATTGTTCTGTACGCAAAAACAAAAGGCAAGATAATAACAAGCCCTAGTGCCATAAAAAATATCTTAACATAGTTCTCCTTAGGTATTTCGTGGTGCATACTGTAATGATGATATTGTTATCTTTAAATATTTCTGTGATATGTTCTATATCTTTTATTACTTGCTCAAAACCATCTTCTTAGTCTCCGCGAAGTCCCCTGCCTTAATCTTGCAAATAGTCAAACCTCAAATGAATTTTCTTTTTTAACTTCATCCAAGACCTCTTTGATATCCTCTGGATTCATGGTCTTTTTTCCATATATGCTCAGCTCGGCTTTTACATCCATAAATATTTTTTTTAATCTGCTTAAAATGTATGCATCTAAAAAAAGAATAGAAGCGGGATTAATCCTCCTTATTCCGGATTTTTTTATCTCATTTATCAATTTCTTCTTAATTAATATATTAGTCTTCCCCTTGCTTTTTGTCATTATAAATTAATGCATTAACGCATAATACTTAACAAATTTAATTCCGAATCTTACAAAAAAATTTTCGAGGATATATTCATGGTTTACAGGGATAACAAATACCCGATTAGCCAGCCAATTTCCATTGTTTTCCGCTACCAGCCCGTTGCTGTTTTTTTTGCCCCGCAAAATATTTACAATCTTAACCTTTTTCGAGCTATTTAAGCCTTTTAATTCATAAATAAACAAAACTTTATTCTTAAAGCCATATAATTCAGAGAATGGTTTATTGAATTTAAGACTATATCCCTCTCTAAAAAGCGTGTTCAAGAGAGTAATTCTTCTCTTGAAAAAATCCAAGGGTTTCAAAAAACTGAAATGAAATCCATTTAAATTAAATAAATCTGGAGCAATTTCATTTTCGCTTATAATGGCGATATCTATGTCTCCAGGAGCTGGCTTTCCTTTTATTGAAGATCCGAATAGAATAACATCTAATATATTATCTTTTTTTATTATTTTATTCAGTTTATTCCTTATTGATTTTATTTCTAAATTCATTTGCATAATTCCCAACTTTTATGGCGTCATTTTTATTTAAACGCAAATTATAAGATTTAACGTATAGGCTAAAAAGCCCAGAGACCTTTTCATAAACATCAGCGAAATATTTTTTTAATAAAGAAAATCTATCGTTATGGTTTTTAGGAACAATTTTGGTATTCTTGTAAATGATAAAATCACAGCTAACAACAATTGCCTTGAAAAAATCCGACACTGAAGCATTGTATCTGCCTTTTTTCAGATTATCATTCCCCGAATCTATAAATTCATCAATGTTTTTTAGAAGCTCCTCTTCCATATTAATGCATTATAGTAAACCTTGCTTTTTAAGCTTTTTGATTAATGTATTAATTTGTATCTGTTCTTTTTTCTCACTTGTTCACAACCATTTTCTTGGTCTCGACAAAATCGCCTGCCTTAAGCCTGTAAAAGTAAACTCCAGAAGATAATTTTGAGGCGTCAAAGCCTTTAGTGTATTCTCCAGCTGGAAAAACTCCGTCGGCAAGTGTCACGACTTCTCTTCCAAGCACATCGTAAATCTTTAGGGATGCGTTGCTTGTCTTTGGAAGAAGGTATCTTATGTTTGTAACAGGATTAAACGGGTTAGGATAATTCTGGCTAAGGGAATATTTCGCGGGAGCCTTCGGATCCTCGAGCCTTTTGACATCTGTAACTGTTGGAGTAAAGAATTCCATGTTGCTGTTTGTGAAATTAACAGTGTCTCTTCCATCTGTTACTTTTCCTTCCAGAGTATATTTAGAGGAAGGTTGGAAGGTTCTATCTTGAATATTTATACTATCATTTTGAGTTGCTACAAGAGTGTCCACTCTCGGACCATTAACCCTTATCAAATATTTTAGAATGTCTCCATCGGCATCTGTTGATTTTGTATATTTCACCGATAATTTTCCAGAATTAAACTTGACAGTGTCATTATCCTTGATATTTGTAAAAGTTGGCTGTGTTGGAAGGCTGTTGAAGTTTCTGTCCAAAACAAGCCTTGTGGTGTCATATGATGCGAGGGTTGGAATGCCGTTAACGATGTTGAAGGTGAGAAAATCATTTTCTTCTGCTAAATTTCTCTTTAGATTAGGTTCATAAAACCACGAGAGATTTATTATTTTAACAGTGCTATTTAAAGGAATATTCCATGTTCCTGGTTTAACATTGATGCTATCATTTTGAGGCTCTACAAAACTCCAATCACTAAAATTTTTAGGATTATCTCCGACTAAAATGGCATTCATTCCATGTCCTCCGCTTTGTGAAGAAACCCCTGTTTCATAAATAGGAATATTAAATCTTTTAACATTGGTTGTATCATATTTAAAAGTTGTTTCTTCTGGATGAAAAACATAATCTCCAAAACCATAAAAGTTAAGATGGGTCTGTCTTGCAAAATTTCCAGATTCCCATTGTCCTGCAACATAATGCAACGTATCTGTCTTGTCTACTGCAAGCATTTTTTTACGCCAAGCTTCTCTCTCAGTTCTTGTTATGCTCTGCCAGTCTGAGGGCAGTTTTGCTCCCTGTGTCAAATGCTGGTTTAAGATGGATTTATCGTTGGCAGTGCTTGGCGTTCCATCTCCGTCAATATCTGCCTGATCAATTTTAGGAGAAGAAGACTGCATTATATCATAGTCTATCAAATCCACTTTTCCGTCGCTGTTTACATCTCCGCTTCCGTAAAATCTGGTTGTCTGGCTTGGCTGCCTGAATGGATTTATCTTGTCCTGTGACACAGCTCCAGCTGGAAAAAGCAAAGAAGCTCCCAGTAATAGTGTTAATAGTGTTTTTCTCATATCTTGCCACTACTTTATAATAACTAATAATTTGGGAGTTTATAAGCTTTACGAAATCCCTTTGCAAGCTTTATTTTTGGGCTAAATTTCTATCTGTGAACATTATAGATATTAACCTATTACTTTTTATATGCAATAATTATTTGTTGAATAATCTATTATTATATAAAGGATAAAAAACATTTATAAATCGGATTTCCCTGAAATATAACATAAAAATGAGAGTGAAAAAAGCAGGTATTTTTTATTTAATTCTTCTTGGAATATTCTTATTTGCATTCCTGCCTTCTGCGAGCGCTGCTGATACTTGCCTAATAAAACTGAAAAGCCAGTGCACAGGAAGTCAATATCCTTTATTAGGATTGTCGACAGGCAGCAATGCCCATGGAGAATTATATAGCGAAAATAATTATCTTTATGCATTGTGCTGTAATTTTGGAAACGGAATTCAGGCTAATGAATGCACCAGCGGAACAGAAGTGTTAAAGCTTTCTTCCGCGACAAACGCCCATGCGCAAACTTCTTCCTTATCTACATACGCTAATAAGATTTGCTATCAAAAAAGCGGGTTCGACTGTCAAACTATCACTTCTGGCAGTTGTCCAACAGGATATAATGCCATATTAAGCCTTTCTTCTGAAACAAATGCTCATATAGGAACTCCCGGCTCTTATGGAACAAAAATATGCTGCAATGTTAGGACAGTTCCTCCTGTCTGCGGCAATGGGGTTCTTGAAACGGAGAATAGTGAGACTTGCGACGATGGAAACACTGCAAATGGCGACGGATGCTCAAGTACTTGCATAATAGAACCACATGCTTATTGGAGTTTAAGCGCTTATGGCTCTCCAATAATCTCCACGGAAGTAATGCTTGGGACAACCACATTGTATATGATAATAGATAATCCCGGAATTGAAGATGGTTCTGCTGTAACTTTTGAAGTTTATGAAGATGATGACACCTCCAAGGATGATAAAATAAGAACAACTGCTACTAATAATTCTATAACAGGAAGTGTTGTGGACGAAAAAGCAATTGCCTCAGTAACTCTCACTCAGACTGATTGGGATTGGGCAAAGGCAAGTGAGTTAGCTGATGATGTTACACAGGAATATTATTTTAGAGTTGGAAGCATTGGCATTACGAGCGGCAATTTAGATGTTACAAAGAGTGTTGTTTGCGGCAACTCAATTATTGAAACTGGAGAAACCTGCGACGACGGAAATACTGCACCCGGCGATGGGTGCTCAAGCACCTGCCAGATAGACCATGTTTGTGGCAACTCAATTATTGAAACTGGAGAAACCTGCGATGATGGAAACACTGCAAATGGCGACGGATGCTCAAGCGTATGTGTATGGGAGCCGGATGCTTATTGGAGCACAAGTTCAAGCGGTTCTCCTAGGATAACATCTAAGGAAGTAATATTGGGTGAAACTCCACTTTATATGATAATAGAACACTCACCATTTCTAGATGGAACTAAATATTTCAATGTCTTTGAAGATGATACTTTTTTTGACGATGATATAAGAACAATTGGAGAGGAAAATGCTGTTAGGGGAACTGTTACTGGAGGAAAAGCAGTTTCTGCTCCATTAATCCTAACTGACACTGATTGGACTAAGGCAGATGATGGGGCTGATGATATTGAGCAGGAATATTATTTTAATATAGAAGGTATTCAGAGTTATGATTTGATTGTTACGAAACGTATTGGACCACAACCATGTCTCAACACCAACCTCTGCTCGGACTATACTGATTCAGCAAGCTGTGTAGCGGACTCATGTGGTGTTGCAGATGCAAGTGTAGATCCGCCGGGAATTGCTACTTGTAGCACTCCTAATTATAGTTGCGGCTGCTGGTGGAATCCAGCTCCAGAAAAGGGAACAAGTAATTGCCAAGGCAACTATAGCATTGGTCCTGCTTGCGGAGATGGAGTGATAAATACAGGAGAAACCTGTGATACTGGGCTTGTTGACCCTATCGACAGATTTGGTGGATTAACATGCTCTGACTTTGATACTTTCACAGGAGGAGGCTTAACATGTGATCCTGTAACTTGCACGATTGACACATCACAATGTACAGGAGGTACACCCGGAGTATGCGGTGATAGTGTGATAAATACAGGAGAAACCTGTGATACTGGGCTTGTTGATCCTATCGACAGATTTGGTGGATTAACATGCCCTGACTTTGATACTTTCACAGGAGGAGGCTTAACATGTGATCCTGTAACTTGTGATATATTAACAAATACTTGTACTGGCGGTGTTGATGCAAACCCAGGAACATGCCAGGTTACTCAGGACACTGCTAAAGACGATTGTGCTGATGGATTCTTGTCCTTCAGTTGGACAGGAGTATGGGTTGGAGACAGGGTTTCAGGAGACGAAGATGAAAAATGTGAGTTAGGAGGAGCAGATACAATAGCATGCCCTTCAAGGGTTCAGCTTCCATTCTTTGGAACAGGCAGCGTCATAGCGGTGATAATACTGGCTATAATAATATACTTGATAATCTCTTTGCGAAGAAACAGAAACCCATCAAAGACTCAGTTCAGACATGGACGAGTTAAAAGAAGAAAGAAATAACCCTTCTAAATTCATATTGGCTAAAGATTTGGGATTTATTCTAAGAGCTATCATAATAGGGGAAAGTTTATAAAATAAAAATCCTATTCTAATATATGAATAAAAGAGCGGTGATATTTTTATTTTCAATATTTTTCATCTTAATTATCAGCTCGGCATCGGCAACCCTTTATATTGGAAACTCCTCGCATTTAATTGAAAAAAAATACGGGGCTTCGCAGAATATTATAGGATGGATAAACGTAAGCATAAATGGCGAGAATACAAGCGCCACATTCAAGGACTCATTAAACAACGAGATTTCTCTTATAGACTTGCTGAGGCAAAACCCCAAAATAAATTACTCTTGCGCGCCAAATAAGGACTGCGAAAAATACTATGCCACAAGCGGAGAAAATAACGGGGCAATAACCAGCAATGGAAACAAGATTCTAGGAATGGCTTTCACGGGAAACATAGAGAAAATAAATTCCATAAAATTTGACTTGAGAATCCCTGACGCAGGGCTTGCTCCTTCCTGCACCAATCAGCTAAAAGTGGATTTTTTCAATGATGGAATAATTGACTTCTCAAATAACAATTCTGACGCAAGCATTTGCTCTGGAACCAGAAGCTATGGCTGTTTTAACACAAGCGCAAGCTCAGAACTCTCCAAGATTGAGCTTGATTCTTATTGCCAGAGAATAAATCTTAGTGAGGCCCCGGGCTTCAGATTGGGCGCATGGGTGATAAAAGCAGGAACAACCAAAAGGAACCTTACCATGTCTCTTTATGATTTAAGTGGAGTAGACTCGCTGGCATCATGCAAGCTTCCTGACGCAAGCGCATCTGGAGGAGAAATATCTTGTGATGTTAATTATGCCCTAAATTTCCCCCGGGAGCATTATGTTTGCCTTGGAGCAAGCTCTGGAACAGGAGAATATAAGACAAAAGTAACAGAAGACCTTGACAGATGCGGTTTCTTGAATTCTCCTCCCTCTGAAGAGAATTCAGCTTACTGGATTTTTGCAGAAGCAAAGAAATTTGGAACTGTAAAAAATATTCTTGTCAGGAACACGCTTCCAAATGAACAAGAACTTTCTATAATGACTCAGGACTATCTCAATAAGAGATATGAAGGCATGAATTGCAGCAGGAGCGGAGGATGCGTTGTTCCCCTGACAATTATGGTCAATAAACCAGCAGAGAAGATTACGGGATATATAGAAGGAGATGATGCTGCGCCTGCTACAGATAGTCCTACAGTTTTTATTGAAAATATTAACATAGATTGGCAGACGAGTGGCGCACATCCTACAAAAAATAATTTATATGACTTGAGCGAAACTCCTTCAAAAGTTATTTCAAAATTTGGGAAATTATACTTGGACGCAAGCGGACTGAAGGTCAGGGACACACTGGGAAACTTCACTTATTCCCTGAGATTTAACGGGCAGTCTATATTTTCAGAAACCCTGTCTGTGCAAAAAGGCCCATTGATAAAGGGACTTTCCCCTCTTCAGACAGGATATGCAATTCCAACCCAATTTGAAGTAAATGTTGAACCAGTTCAGAATGTCAGCAGATATGAATGGAATTTTGGAGACAATATCACAGAGACAACTTCCGCAAATAAGACAACCCACACATACAACATCTCAGGGGATTATAACCTGCAAATTATCATAAGGGACAAAAATAATATAAGCTCTTCAAGGATTTTTGTGATAAATGTGACTTCCCCCGCATCTTTCATAAACAGCACGCTGATAAAAATGAAGGATGATTTGGCTAGCATAAAAAGCCAGATAGACTCATATGACCTGTTTTACAGAGCAAGCTTGAACAAGGCAGTAGACACCAATAATCTAAGCTTAAAAGTTAGCCAAATTGAAAACAGATATAAAACTGCGAATGAAAGCAGTTATAGGGGAATAATCTCTGATTTATTCAATTTGAAAATACCTGAGTCCATAATAACCACAACGATAGCGCCAAATTATGTCTTTTACCCTGAAGGGAATAATGTGAACCTTGATATTCTAAAGGAGATTGGGGGAGGAACATACGGAAATCAGGGGGACGCCACAGACGCAATATATTCATGGAACACTGAAAACATAATAAACAACATGACATTCAAAGAAATTTCAGCAAGGTATTCCGGAACATCCGAGCCTATCCTCAGGATATTTGACATTAAGATACAGGAAAAGACCGCGCTTAATTATAAGGCTTACTTCATAATAAAGGATCTTGAGAACCTCATGTTTAAAGAGAATTACGATGAAAGAGATGCTGACGGATACACGTACATAAATATCACGGGAGGAGCTAAGAACATAGTCTTCTCCACCACTGAAAATGTGAACTTTGAAAATCTTCCTGCCTTCATCGCCCCTCCATTAAGCAAGCTTGTGGTAACAGAGTCATCTGGCGGAGAGCCGACAGAATCTGTTTCTCCTTTCAGCTGGCAAGTATTTGCATTTTACATAGGAATACTGCTGGTTGTTGGAATTGCAGTCTACATAATTATGCGCTCATGGTATAAAAGAAGATATGAAAATCATCTTTTCAAGAATAAAACTGATTTTTACAACCTTCTTAATTATATAGAAGGACAAAGAAGAAAGGGGGCATCTGAAAGCGAGATACATGAAAAACTTAAAAATGCGGGCTGGACTTCAGAACAGATAAGACATTCTATCAAGAGGCATTCCGGAAAAAAGATATGGGGTGTCGATTGACAGATTAATAATATGGTAATAAAAATATTCAAGAATTTCTTTAAGAAAATTTTCAGCAATATGTTCAAGAGCAAAAAGCACATAAAGCTCGGGTTCTACGGGCCTCCAAACTCCGGAAAAACCAGTTTGGCAAACAGGATATGCAAAGACTTTACTGGCGAGGAAATGGGAAGCGTTAGCAAGGTTCCGCATGAAACAAGAAATGTCCAGTTCAAGGAGAAAGTTGATATAACTTACAAGGAAAAAACCCTCACCTTCAAAATGATTGACACGCCCGGAATAGCCACAAAAATAGACTATGAGGATTTCCTGAAGTTCAAGATAAAAAAGAAAGAGGCAAAGGAAAGAGCCAAGGAAGCCACGCAGGGAGTTATTGAAAGCATAAAATGGCTTGATGATATGGATGTGGTTGTGATTGTTCTTGATGCAACGGAAAACCCATACAACCAGGTGAACATAACAATAATAGGAAACCTTGTTGCCAGAAAAATACCAATTCTTATAGTCGCAAATAAAATTGACATTAAGAAAGCGAACATAAAAAAGATAGAAGACGCATTTCCAGAATACGAAGTTATCGGAATAAGCGCAAAGTATGGGAAAAATATGGAGGAATTTTACGAATCAATTTTCAGGCTTGCAAAAAAGATTTAGAAAAAAATAAAAAGCATATGCTGCAATATATATAATAAAAGACAATGGTTAAAAAAGAAACAATCGGAAAAATCCAGTTAGGGATAGGAATAGTCTTATTGTTAATAAGCCTAACAGGGATAATTATTAGTTTTAGCAATTACATTGGGCATTCTACCGATATCATTAATTTTTTCAGCCTTAATTTTTCTGGGTATTCCAATGAAATAGACGCGCTTGGCATAATTCTTTTCAAAATTAATATTTTAATTGCATCTATCTTGTTATTCATTATCTCTCTTTTATCCATAACGCAAGGCTTGGCCAATGCTTGGGGGGATAAACAATCTTTTTAAAAAAGACTAAAGAAAATGACAAAAAGAAATCTTGGCAAGATAAAGGGATTTTCCTTGCAGTTTCTCCCTTTCAACGAAATAAGGGATCTTAATAGTTCTGACAGAATAAAGAAGATTCTGGATATAATCCTTGGAAATAATATATTAATACTTCAGGGAAAGCTTCTACCTGAAGAAGAAACGAGGCTTATAGGGGACACGATGGCAATGATAAGACATGTGAAAAACTTCAAGGGAATAGAACTTGCAGTCATATCTGGCAGCAACAGAGCAAATATATTACAAAAGGCAAGGCAGGGAATAGCAAACGCTATATCAGGGGGAGATTTGGGAGCGATAACAATAATAGGCCCTGCAACGATAGTAAAGGAAATTAAGAAAAATCCAAGAAAGATTGAACTTCTGTTAAATAAATAATCATTCAATTTAGTTTCAAGGATTGTTTTATTATTAATTGTCTTCTTTAACATAAAAATTTATTAACTATATTCTTTTTCATTATATTAACAGAAAATGCCAAATCAATGTGTGCATTGCGGGGAAATATATCCTGTGGGAAGCAAGGAGCTGCTTGAAGGCTGCAGCGGCTGCGGAAGCCACTTCTTTTTTTACATAAGGGATGAGCAATTTCAAAGAATAAAGGAAGGGAAGGAAAGCCTTATTGAAATGCCTGACGAGGAAAAAAAGAAAGTTGAAAAGGACATAAGAGAAATGGCGGGAATAACCGACATTGAAACTCCCGTCATACTTGATATTGAATCTGTGAGAATTGCTTCTCCAGGAAAGTTTGAGATAGATCTTGTAAACCTATTTAAGAAAGACAGGCCGCTAATTTACAAAGTGGGAGAGGGAAAATATATAATAGACCTTTCATCAACCCTTGGCAATGATATCAAGAGCATAAGGGGAATAAAAAATCCTAAAAGGAAAAAGTGATTTCTTATTTAATCTTACTTGCAAAATGTTCTAATGATTTTTTTCCATCCTTTGTTAATCTATAACCTAAATCAGTTCTTCCATTGATATGTTCAATTATTCCCTGGCTTTTATCACTCGTTTCAAGAAAATCCCCTATCCTCATCATCAAGTAAAATTCTTTTCTATAAATAGGTTGGGATTTATAAAAACCTTTCATATAAATAAAATCTTTATTTCTTTTCTTAAGATTTTGAAGAATAATTCTTGTAATATTTGAAGTTGTTGTCTTTTTTCCATCTTCATATAATCTATTAATTAAACAAAGAACAAACATTCTGCTTCTGCCAATTGTTTTAGCAGATTTTTCATCAATACCACTTGAAATATTATATGCTTGATCCGTAAATAAATCACTCATCTGCCGAGTATGATGGGAGACTATATAAATTTAATTATTCAGAAAGCAAAATTTACAATCAAAAATCTTTGTTTTTTCAAATAAAATTTTCTAAAGAAAAGTTTTATAAGCCATAATCCTTATTCTGATGTAATGATTAGTAGTAATAAGATTGGTGCTATTCTAAGGGAAGTTCTCAGGAAAATAGAGCCTGAAAAGGAAGAAATTGAAGAGATAAACGGCAAGTTAAAGGAATTTCTTGGTAATTTAAAGGCAAACTTAAAGAAGAAAAAGATAAGCGCAGAGGCTTTTGTCGGCGGAAGCTTTGCAAAAAAGACAATAATAAAGAAAGAACATTATGACATCGATATTTTTGTAAGATACAACAAAAAATACAGAGAAAAGGACATATCGGCAATCACCAGGCAGGCGCTTGCAGGAATCAAGAATGTGCAGGAAATACATGGCTCAAGAGATTATTTCAGGGTAAAGACCGGAGCTGCGTTTTTCATAGAAGTTGTTCCTGTTCTTAAAATACGAAATCCAAAAGAAGCTGAGAATATAACTGATTTATCGTATTTTCATGTAAAGTATGTAAACAAAAAAATAAAAAACGGAAAATTGCTTGATGAAATAAGGCTTGCAAAGGCTTTTTGTTATGCAAATGGCGTCTATGGGGCAGAATCATATGTAAGCGGATTCTCTGGATATGGGCTTGAGCTTTTGATTTATCATTACAAAAGCTTCATAAATTTTATCAAAGCAATGTCAAAGACAGAAGCTGGAAATAAAATTATCATAGACGAGGAAAAATATTACAAGGGCAAGAATCAGGTTATGTTGGACGTTAATCGTGCCAAACTGGCTTCGCCAGTAATTCTGATTGACCCAACTCATTCATCCAGAAATGTTTTGGCTGCACTGTCATATGAAACTTTTGACAGTTTCAGGCAAGCAGGCAAAAACTTCCTTAAAAACCCCTCAATTAAAGCATTTGAAACAAAAAAGCTCAATTTTGAAGAAATAAAGAACAGCGCAAAAAAAAACAAGCATGAATTGATAATCTTGAAGGCCACAACCGACAAGCAAGAAGGAGATATTGCAGGAAGCAAGCTGGTAAAGTTTTACAAACACCTAAAAGAAGAAACAGCAAAATCCTTCGATGTAAAAGACAGCGGCTTCGAGTATTCTGGCAAAAAGACTGCAATGTATTATTTTGCAGTCAGGAAAAAACCGATGGTAATTAAGGAAGGTCCACAGTTAAAAGACAAGGAAAATGCCAGGAAATTCAAAAGAATGCACGTGTCCACGTTCAACAAGAAAGGAAGAATCTATGCAAGGGAGAAAAACAAGTTTGATATAAAAGATTTCCTTAACAAATGGGCCGAGAAGAACAAGAAGATAATTACAGATATGTCTGTGAAAGAACTAAGGGTTATTGGTTAGAAATCTCTTAGATAGACATAAACATAGAAAGGTTTATATACACTTAGTTATTTAGTTACTTAGTGGAAAATGGCTAAGCTGAAATCAGGAGATTTCACAGAACCCGTCTTTAAAGAAAAAATGACATCAAGAACAATAAAAATAAGCGAGGGGAACTATAAGAGATTACTAAATATAGCTGCAGAACTGCAAAAACAAAGGGAGGAGAGGGTTTCTTTCGATGATGCATTACAGGTTATGGAAGCCGAGAACATGGACAAAAAAAAGAAAAAATTGAGTGATTTGGCTGGAAGATGGGCTGACATGAGCGATGAAGAAGCCGGTGCTATTCTCAAAGAAATATATGGGGAAAGAAGAGTCATATCAAGAAGGTTATAATGGCATGTTTGGATACAAATGTGATTATAGGTTTGTTAAGAAATGATAAAGATACAGTTTCACTAATAAAAAATCTTGAGAAATCTGGCAGGATAACCACCACAGTTATAAACAATTTTGAGCTGTGGAAGGGATTTTACAGGACAAAAAGCATCAAAGATGAAAAAGCTATTATTGAATTGTTAAACATAATATCCTTGCTTGAATTTGATGAAAAAGCAAGCAAAAAAGCTGCTGAGATTTTTGAACATTTAAGGAAAAAGGGAAAGATAGTTGATGCCCTTGATGTAATGATAGCCTCCATTGCAATAACAAACAATGAGCCGTTATTAACATTCAATAAAAAGCATTTTGAAAATATTCCTGGTTTGAAGCTGATTTAAAGAATTAAGAGTTATTGGGTAAAAAGATTTATATACTATAGCGGGTTATATAGTGAATATGGATACAACAATACAAATAAGCAAGGAGCTTTTGGGAAAGCTTCAAAAGATGAAAATGCATGCCAAGGAAAGCTATGAAGACATAATCTGGGATTTATTGGAAGATACAATGGAATTATCTGAAGAAACAAAAAGGGAGATAGAAGAATCCAGAAAAGAAATAAAAGAGGGAAAATTTGTAACTCTTGGAGAAATTAAGAAGAAGTACAAGATTAATTAAATGTGCAATATAATTTTCTCGGAAAAGGCAGAGAGATTTCTGGGTAAATTGAATGGTTCTGAACGAGAGAGGATAGTAAGGGCAGTTGAGAGAATAAGAATAAGGCCGGAAGCATTTCTGGAAAAGCTGGTTGGCGAAGAAGGCTATAAATTAAGAGTCGGAAATTACAGGCTATTTATCGACCTTAACAAAAATGATTTATTAATCTCTGTAATAAAAATAGGCTATAGAAAGAATATTTACAAGCATTAAGGGTTATTGGTTAGAATTATACAGCAGGTGTTCTAACCTTTCTGGCGGTGATTGCCATACTTATTTTATCATATTTATTTATGGCATCTGCTTTCTCTGGAAATTGTCTCTTTAATTCACTTATTTTATGGGTTGAATACAATCTTCCTAAAAAGAGACCCAAATCAGCGCCAGCAACTAACCCTAAGAAACCTAAAAAATAAACATCAATATTCTTATCTGAATTCTCATTTAAATAATGCCCTGTATTATTTTGTAAATAAGCATATGTACTCCCCATAATTGTTCCAATCGGCATTCCAAAGATAACCCCCCTGTTAGAATATTTCTCAATTATTTTATCTAAAGTTCCTTTTAGATTTGCACCTAAATTAAACCTAATATTTGGCAGATCTTCCGTTGCTTCTTTTAGATTTTTATATTTCATCTTACTTCTCCGGACTCAAAGCCAAATTTTCCAGGCTTTTTGCAAGCATTAGTCTCATAATTTTAAGCTCTATTTCCTCTGCCTTAGGACCATGAAGGAATATTTTAGTAATTCTTTTATTTCCTATGTGATCAAAGTCAATTTTAACTATGTTTTTACCTGTCAAACTTGAATATTTATTCTCTTTCCTTAAAAAGTTATTCTTCCCAACAATGATATCATGAGAGCCAAAAAACCCAAAGGTGTAAACTTCTGACTTTGCCATCTTTAATAACTTTAGGACATCTCCATCAGTAACATCATCTAAAGCAAAGAAAATATCGGTGTAATACTTTCCCTCTATAAAACCAATTTTTTCCCCATCATACTGTGGTTCTCCTGATAGTTTCATTTCCCTTCCTCCCCCTTCATTGCTCTTTCAAACAAGGATGTAAAAGCATCTGCGAAGAATGGAGAGTTAAGCCAGATTGCAATGTCCTCTTCGTTGCTTTCATTGTTTTTTGAAAGGTAAAACAATATTTCTTTCCTATCAACAATGAAGAATTTTGTTTCAATGTCTATTCTGCTTATTTTTACCCTAAGGATTTCAGAAATTTTCTTTATTAAAATCTCGTCACCTGACAGAGCGATTTTAATTTTTATGTCTGCTTTTCTTAAGTTATCAAATGTTTGTTCGAAAAGCTTCATCTTTGACTTCATTTCCCCTGCGTTAAGGCAGATTATTACTTCCTTTGTTGCATTCTGAAGTATTTCCCTTAAATGATTAGTTATATGACTTTTCCCTCTCAATGCAAGAGACAAATCTTCCCTTTTTATTGGTTCTATTCCACCCTTATATAATTGTTCAAGCTGTTCAAATTCAGAAGTACCTGTAACCTTTGACAGAGTAACTATTCTTTCCTCTGCATCGCTTCTAACATTATTTTTAAGTTTTTCAAGAATCAACTTTGGTTTTACACCTATATACTTTACTGGTTTTCCAAGCTTAACAAGAGCAAAACCCTTTTTTTCAAGGCTTTCCAGAACATCATAGGTTCTTGATCTTGGAACTCTCGATATCTGCGCAACTTCTCCTGCAGAGGCAACTCCCTTTCCAAGCAAAGCTAGCCAAACTTTTGTTTCATATATGTTAAGGTCAAAGTAGTCCTTAATCTTGCTGACGAGTTCTGTTTTTACGAGCATTTTAATGTGGGCCTCCAAAAGATTCTGAATGAGATTGAACATCCCCAAAGAAACTACCTGAAGGAGTATAAGATATCACTTTATGAGAAGAATAAAAAGGATTAATTTTATCTATAGTAATCCTTCTCTTAACAAGTAAACCATCTAAATTATAATATTTCGTGTCTGTTTTTGTTTTTGAGGGATTTTGACGAACTACATCTGGATTTGATGCCTCTTTACTTTCATGATAATTTAAAATCCTTGTTTCTTTTTTAACCATGTAATCTCCATCAATCCAAAATTCATCTAAATCTTTCATTGAAGGATAACTATGTTTTTCTTCTCTCCTAGCCATTTCCATCTCTTTCTGAGAAAGCTTTCTTCCTGTTGCAATCTTTAACAAATCTATCAATTCTGTCATTTTATTCAGCTCCTAAAGTATTCTCTCCAACGCATTTAATTTTGGAAGATCAGCTCTCACAGCATCTAATTTATCCTGCCATGTTCTGACAGTTGCGTACGTGGTTAGTATGTCAATTGCCTGATTCATCGTTTCATCAGATACAAGCTCGTTCCAAGGATAATTCTTTGAACAGTAAGAATCTCCATCACTATCACTAATTATCTTTAGCGGAGTGATGCCTATATCAATCATTTTTCTTATCCTGTCGTTCCCTATCTTTTTTAATTCAGGGTATAAAGATATGGGATAATTGAGAGGATTAACCATTTCTGGAGAAATTGGAATAAACTTGATAGGACCAGATCCCTGAGTATTTTTTAATGCCTTTTCAAGTACAGAAACATATTCTTTTATCTGCCTTTCTATAAATATTGGCTTTGTTAAATCTATCATAAAAAATCCAGAAATCTCTGCTTTATAAATCTTACGATATTGTTATTCTTTACAAGTGACTACATTAGGGAAAAGTTTAAATAGATAAAATTTAGCATAGAGATATGACAGATTCAGAATTTGGGTTTGATAAGGAAAAATTACACGATAATTATATCGGGAGATGGGTATTAATTTATTCGTCTGGATTGAATACTGCCTTTTCCGGAAAACTGATGGCTATCAAGGAGGGATATGGTTTACTTAATCCTTTTCAACATGAAGAAATAAAAGAGGGAAAACTGGTCAGAAAATTAGTGGAAGATGATATAGGTTCTATTGTTCCATTGATAGGAAGCGCCATAGAACCTACAACAGAGGAATACCTAACTGCATATTGTGAGATGCTAAACAAAAAAGAAAGTAAGAAGAAAGAATCAAAGAAGTGAGCAAATTAGTTATTTTTTCAGTTTCTTCTCCTGTTTTTCCCTCTCTTTTTCAAAGGTTTTTATCTGCTTCTCCCAGTATTCTTTCAGATAATCCTTTGAACCCCCATAAGTTTCTTTCTTTCCCTTATGCTCTTGTATTAATTTCTCATAGCTCTCTATTGACTTTTCTATTCTTTTTTTGCTTTTAGCCATTTTTCATGCTCTTTTAATTTTTTTGAGATATATGTTAATAATTTTTCAGCTTCCGCGATAGGAAGTGTTTTCTTTGTTTTTTCATCATTTTTGACCCTTAAATATCCACTATATGCCTCCAAACTTCCAGTAGTTCCTTTTATAAGGGAAAGAAGATCTTTTGTGCTCCATTTCTTGTTATTTTTTATGCAATCTATGATATAAACGCTTCTTAAATTCAGAATTAAAGAATATGAATTTGCATCACCGCATTTTTTTGAACCAGCATCTTTACCAAAATCTATAAAGGTTTTATTCAATCTGACTGCGGATTTTGTTATAGCCAGATACCATTTTAGATTTTTATTTGATAATTTGATTTTTTTTCTATATTTCTCAATTAATTCTCTGTTCAGAAGTATTTTAGCTTCCATTAATAGAGGGATTATGGGCATTGCATCACTCTCTAAGGCATCAGCAATTTTATCCTCGCTTATAAGAATTACATTATATCTTCCTGAAGAGATTAAATTATTGAGATTATAAGTTATCACCAAAACATCAATATCACTTTCTTTTGTTTGCTCTTCTCTGGCATAACTTCCTGTTAAATAAATACCTATAATGTCTTCTAAGTATGGGCTTAAGATTTCCAAGATATCTTTTTTTACATTTATTGGTTTAGCTATCAGTTCCACTTTGGCGCTTCCATTCATCCATTCTTTAGGCACCAAAACCCCCGCTGAATTTCCCACCCGGATTACTGGCTTGATTAATTCCATTTTCATGTTATAACTATGTTATAACCATATTTAAATCTTTATATCTTACAACATTTTAGAGAGAATAGATGCAGATTATAAACTAATCAGCCATCCAACCAGAAGTCCTAAGAAAATCCCCGCGGTTATGAAAGGCATCGCAGGATAAAACTTCTTTTTCTCCGAATATATGAACAGGTAAAGCAGGCCAAGTGATGCTCCTGCCACAGCAAACAAGGAATAAAACAATCCATAGGTAAGCATTACAACTCCTGCAGTTATTATTGGGAAGACAACATCTCCTCCGCCAAGAATCGCAATATTAACCTTTATCTTTTTATTTTTTAACTGTGATTTTGATAATTTTTTTAGCTCGAGTCTGAGTTTCTTTGACATATATGGAACAAAAAATCCTGAAAATACCTTCACCTTGTTTATCTGGTATTTTGCCATTTTCTGCATTATTCCTGTGTGCCAAACAGCCCACATGTCATAAATCGAAATCAGGACAAGCAAAATTAAAACGCTGTATATGTTTAAGATAGGAACAAAAACAGCTGCTATTCCTGGATAAATAATCAACTCAGTCAGATTATGAACCAAAATATTCCTTTTGAATGTTTTAAAGAATGCAAGTCCAAGAGCCAGCAAGCCAGACAAGAGGAATGAATACACGCCTGGGATTACACTCTGAAGAGCTATTATCAACGCTATTACAACGACAAAGAAAAACCAAAGTCGAATAATAAATTCAGCCCTTATTTTTGTAAGAAACAAAAACAGAGTGATGGCTATTATGAATGCGAATATTATTGAGCCCAAAAACTGGGTGCATGAGAAGAAATCACTAATTGAATTTATTGTGCATGTCAAGTCTGCTTGAGGGTAACCCATTCCCAATGGCAGCTGATTTGAAGGCGTTGCATAATAATTTATTACATACAGCCCAATAAACTGGGTGAGAATAAACATAGACATAAGAATAATTACTATCTGCAGTTTGTGCTTCATGTTAATGTTAAATAAGAAAGTCCTTTTAAATATTGCTTGAGAGGTAAGATAAAAAGTTTAATGATGAAATTAATTTATCAGGCCGTTTTATAGATTAACAATTAGGGATTATCTCAACCTCAAAGTCTCCAAATTTCTTGGAACATTTGTTTCAACCCTTTGAAGTTTGTACAATGCAGAAGCGAGGTCCAAAGACTTTGAAACTTCTCCGTGATTTATTATTATTCTCTTTGGCCTTGGCCTCATATTATTAAAAAAAGCCATTATCTCATTTCTTCCTGCGTGAGTGGAAAATCCTGTCATTATTTCAACCCTGAGTTTTATGTTAAGAATTTCGCTTCCATGCCCGTATTCTCCCAACGGAATTGTTCTTTCTCCTTCCTGAATCCTTCTGCCTATTGAGCCTGGTCCCTGATAACAGCTAAGAATCATAAGATTGTTTGGATTTTCTGCAAATGCTTTTAGATATTCAACAGACGCTCCACCCTGCAACATTCCAGAGGTGGCTATTACAATGCATGGTCCTCCTTCAATTACTTTTTTTCTTTCCTGAGGCGAGCCAACTCTTGAGAAAATATCAGACATGAAAGGGTTGTTGTCTTGAAATATTTGAGATCTTACATTGCTGCTCAAGAAATCAGGATATGCCGTATGTATGGCATTCATATCCCATATCATTCCATCTATATACATCGGAATTTTTGAAAGTTCACCGTTTCTCACCGCTTCCTCTACCCTTAAAACAGTTTCCTGTGCGTGCCCAAGACCCAATTCAGGAATTAATACTTTTCCCCCTTTTTCTACGGTTTCCTTGACCATTTGTATAAATTTTTCCTCTGTTTCTTTTCTTGGAGGAAGAATATCATTCTTTGAACCATAAGTAGATTCTGTTATTACTGTTTCCACTCTTGGGAAATTTGAAACGGCAGGGTCCAATAATTTGGTTTTTGAATATTTATAGTCGGCTGCATAAAGAAGATTATGCGCTCCGTTTCCAATGTTAAGATGAACCATAGCGCTTCCAAGAACGTGCCCAGAGTTGTAGAATGTCAGCCTTATGTCTGGTGTAACATCTGTAACCTCATTGAAATTCAGGCATATGCTATGCTTGACCATCTCTTTTATATCAGTTGAACTGTATAATGGAGCTGCTGCTTGCTTGTATGCAACTCCAATAAAGTCCAGGGCAAGCAAGGCCGTCAAATCTCTTGAAGGAGTTGTCATATATACCGGTCCTTTGTATCCCATTTTGTAAAGATATGGAAGCAAACCGATATGGTCAAGGTGAGCGTGACTTATTATGACTGCATCTAAGCTTCCTATGTCAAATTCAGAAACGTTAAAGTAAGGGAATCTTTCTGCTCCGCTTGCAGCAACATTTATTCCACAATCCAAAAGAACCTTTGAGTTCTCGGTCTGCAGAAGAAGGCAGCTTCTTCCTACCTGTCGTCCTGAGCCAAGGAAGGTAAGCCTTATCCACCCATCCATTTTTTCTGGATTCCATTCCTTGTATATTTTCTCCCCAATCTCATTTAGGAATTTTCTTCGGTAATTATTGTTTGCATACAAAACTTCTCTTATATTCTCTGTTATCTTGCTTTTTATTGCAGATGACCTTTGAACCTGAGGGGTCCATAATGTTTTCTGTCTTATTTCATCCAGTATAGAACCCTGCTTTCCTATAACAAGCCCCGGCTTCTTTGCTTCTATAACCACAATGCTTCTCTGCACATCGAATATTATCTCTGTTATTTCCGCGTCAGCAGGAACTATTCTCTTTATCTCTGCTTCAGCTGTTTCCTTGTCAGGAAGAATTTTCTGGTCTGCGCGAAGTTCAATCCTCTTTTTTATCTGGTCCACTATTGCCTTTATCTTTGGCTCGCCTTCCCTGAAGAAGTTCTCGTTGTTTGTGTAAAGAACTATGTTTGCCCCTTCAAAATTGGCTTCCGTTATTTTCTCTTTCAACTGGTCCGTTATGTTTTTTAAGATGTCCATTTTTCCTATTTTTATTTTGTCTAATCTTTTTTAAAAGATTATTTTCAACCCTTTGTGATTAATCTAAAACTAAAAGAGAATTATTTCTCTCTGTCCTTGTATTCCGGAACTGCTGTTTGTGCCAAAACTTGTTTTATTTCTCCTTTTTTAACAACATAAACATCTATTCCTTCTCCTGTGGCGGGATCTCTTCCCATGGAGGCAGTAATACATTTCTTTGCTAGTTTTATCCCTTCCTCAACAGAAATTTTCTTGTCATATTCTGAATCAAGAATAGGATTAACATTAATTCTCCCACTTCCTGAAACAGTGTAATTACTTATCTTTTCCAAAAATCCATCTGGCATTATATCATATAAATAAACTCCATTATCATCATAACCTGCCATCAAAAAATGGGCGATGCTTGGTATCATGGATGGAGTTCTTATGCCCTGATAAGCAATATTTGAAAATAGATTTGCTGCGTTATCCACGCTTGGTTTGGATTTTGAGCGCAACTCTTTAAGCTTTAATTCTGCCCTTGCAATTTTTATTATTCTTCTTGTATCAGAAGCTGTTCCTGCAGTTGTAACAATTATCTCAGGAGTTAATTCCTGTATTTTTTCCTGATCTTTTCCTGCAATATAAGTTACTCCCTGATCTGAACCAAAACTAGCTCTTTTATCAGCAGCTACAACTATTCCATCCTTGCAAACAATACCTAAAGTGGTAGTACCTGTCTTAGTAACATATCTTTCAATTTCTTTATCCATTTTTATTTTGTTTCGTCCTGTTTTTACTTTCTTTTTATCTAAGCCGTATAACAACCTATTATTTAATTCTCTTAGAATCAACCCGTATAATTACTATGATATATTGCCTTTTATAAAGTTTTCGGAAAACTTTATTTAGGGGCTTTAAACCTCTTCCTTCACAGACACGCCTTTTTCCTTCCTGAATCTTATAACATTCTCCACAAATCCCTCAATCTTCTGCTCGTGGCTGACTATTATTAACTGTTTTACATTCAGCTGATTAAGAACATCTCTCATCTTGTCAAGCTGCTGTTCTGAAAATCCATCTGTCGGCTCGTCAAGAATAACAAGATCACGGGTTTTTATTTTGCTGAGCATTGAATTGATAACCTGATTAAGCGAAAGACGATACGCCAGAGCGATTGCCGTTCTTTCTCCTCCAGAAAGATACTGATAATCTAGCTCGTAATCATGCTGCTCTACAATTGGGGTGAAATCATCATTCAGCTTTACATTGAAGGAATCGGATACAAGCATGTAAAACCATTCTGCAAAAAGGTTTGAAAACTGTGATTTAAGTTTTAGCATAACGCTTTTTTCGATAAATGAGACAACGGGAGTAAATTTCTTTGACAGCCAGCTTTCAAGCTCGTTTATGTAATCAAGCTTTTCCTTTATTCCCTCTGTTTTCTTTATTCTGTCTTTCATATCATCTATCTGCTTTGAGAAAACCTCTATTTCCTTTTTCAATTCAGCCACCTTTATATCGGCAAGCCTTTCTTCTTTAAGAGATTCATCAAGCTCTTTCTGCTTCAAAGCAAAAATAGCATCATATTTTTTCAAATCAAAGAGACTCTGGCCAAGGTTTTCAAGATGAGAAGTTAATATTTCTATATCCTTGTAAAGAAATGCGTTTGCCTTTTCAAGTTCCTTAAGTCTCTTATCCTTTTCATCTATTCCCTGTATCTTTACCTTAAGAATATTTATTTCGTTAATTCTTTTTTCTTTTTCGGAAATTTCAGATTCAAGCCTAATCTTTTCATCCAACAATTGCTTTTTTTGCACATTTAGGCTATTCAGCCTGTTATTATTCTCGGATGTATTTGAACCAAGCTTCAGAAGCACATTTGCACGATAGATAGGATCAACATTTTGCAAACATGTAGGGCAGATATCCAGATGAGAAATCTGCTGTTCTATCTTTCCATTCTCATCATTTTTTGAATTTAGCGAGGCTATTTCCGAATTAACATCAAGCCTCTTTTCATCAATTTTTATTTTTTCCTGTTTTTTTGCCAATAATTCTGATTTAATCTTTGATATTTCGGATTCCTCAATCTTTAATTTTGCCAATTCCTTTATCTGAGACTGAAGCTCGCCGATTGTCTTTGAATTAATGGAAATTGTTTCTTTTTTGTTCAGAATAACCAGCTTGGTTTTTTCCATTTCCTGCTGAAGCTTGGTTTTTTCCTCTTTTTTCTTTGAGATTTCCTCCTTTTCTTCCTGAATTCTTTTTCTTTTCTCCGTTTTAAGAAAAAGCTCTTTTTCAACAGACAAGAGATTATGATGCTTTGATTCAAGATCTTCTTCTTTTGACAATAACAAAATCTTGTCGTTTTCAAGACCTAAAGTCATTCCTTCCTTCAATCTTTTTTCTTCCCTTATTTTTGCAGTGAGTATTAAAACATTTTCCAGAATCTTTTTGTATTTGTCTATTCCAAATACATGCCTTAAGGTGTTTATTCTAACTTCTGGGTCCTCTAAAATAATTGCCTTCATTTCTTCCTGTGGTGTATAAACCGTGAATTTGTAAAGCATATTTTGTTTTTTTGAGAATTCCTTGGGATAATTCAAAATTTCAAGCACTTTATCTTTTAGTTCTGTAACCGCAATTTCTTTTGTAACTCCCTCAATTGTTATTGCGCAATAATCCTGGGTAATTGTTTTCCCCCTCTTTAAACTCCGCTCAATTATTACTTCCTGCCCATCTATATCAATCTCAAGCAAAACACTTCCAGTTTGTGCCCCGTTTCTTAGTAGAGACCCTCCCCTTTGCCCTGGCTGAAAGCCGAATAATGCAAACTCAATCCCTAAGAGGATTGAGGTTTTTCCAGAGCCTATATCCCCTGATAGAAGAGTTGAACCTTCCTTGAATGATATTTCCCCATTTTCGTAGCTTCTTATATTATTGAGCACTATTCTTTTTATTATCATTTTAATATTTCAATATTTTCTTTGACTCATCCATCAGCCTATTTGTGAAACTTTCAGATGTTTCCCCTTCTTGCTTTTCAATATTTAGGATATGTATCAATTGTGGAATAAATGCGTTGAAATCAGAAGGATTTTCATTTGAGTAAACTTTTATTGCCTCTTCCTCTATATTATCAGGGTCCTTTACATCTGGCTGTATCTCAAGTTCCTTTGTCTTCAGGTCGTGTGTGTTTTTAAGCAGGAAATATGCTTTTTTTGTCTTGGTATATTCTTCTATCTGGGAGAATTTTATATCGGAGTTATCGCCCCTTTCCAATATCCCAGATATTCTTAAAAGGACTATCTTGTCTTCTATGTTAACTTTCTCTAATTCCGATATTATCTGGCTCGTTGCTGTGAGAGCATTTTTTGTTTTAATATTTAATGACACAACTTCTTTTAGTTTAAGCTCTATTTTTTCAGGATTTTTCGGATTGTCTGTGTCTGCAATATAAAATCTGCCATTTTCCATATCCTCAAGCTCTTGGAAATTATTTGGAAATGTCGGGCCTGCATATATGAAGTTCTCGTACTGAAATTCAACGTGAAGGTGGCCGCAGGCATAATAGTCTGCCTTTGGAAGGTTATCGGTTTCAAGAGCATCTATAGGAAGGTTTCCTCTTGCCTTATCTATCGTTGTATGGAGCATGAAAATCTTGAACATTCCTGGCGCATCATTGAATTTTACCCTTCTCAATTCTGGTATTTCAAGTCCCGACTTCTTCCCTGGGTAGCCATATATTGCAATTCTTTCGTGCAAAGTAGGATTTAATATGAAGTATCCGTCTCTTTCCTCAAAATCAGTCACATTCTTGCAGAAGCCTGCTTTTTCAAGGACATCCAGAAAAGTTTTTCCAGATACTGAGTAGTCATGGGAACCTGCAATTAGAAAACAGGGAATCTTTGAATCCTTAAGCTTCTTGAATTCGGCGAAGGTTTCTTTAAGTATGTCTATAGGGGGGTATGCAGAATCAAATAAATCTCCGGATATCAAAACAAAGTTTACTTTTCTTGATATGCATGTGTCCAGTGCCTTCCTGAATGCCTGGAAATTCAATTCCTGCAGGGGCTGCTGCTTCCATCCTCCAAGATGCACGTCAGAAATGTGTGCGAATTTTGTCATTTTATATTTTTATTCTTGCAAATACAAATTCCGAAAAGAATTTGCATAGTGCGAATTTAACCATCTTTTATTATTAAGGTTCCCTAAAAAGGCAATATTATTTCTCTATATAAAATTGATTGTAATAGAGTATAGAAAGTTTAAGATAACTCAAGCACAATAAGCTTCTCAAAAAATAATTTCTCTACAGCAAGAATTTTCCTTTTATAACCATTAAAATCCAATCCCTTGGTCAATGAGCTAACCAGGAGGATTATCATTCCATCTTCTGTCAGATGTTTTTTTGCCTGCTTGAGAAACCTGTTTATTATCTCGCTGCCTTTTTTTCCGCCTGTTGTTGAAACCTTTGAAGATTTTGATTCCTTTCCCGAGTTATCTTCAGGGAGATAGGGAGGATTAAAGACGATAATATCATACTTGCCCTTGGGAATCTTTTCAAATAAATCTGAAAGAATGCATTTAAACCCGAGCTCGGAACATTTTTCAGCGGCATCCGGATTTATATCTGATGAAAGGATATAATTCTTTTTCACACCAGAGCTTAATGCTGCCTCAAGCTGAATTCCGCTTCCTGAACCTATCTCAAGAAATTTGAAATTTTTGTTTTTGGATATCATCCCCGGAATAATTTTTTTGAGAGTCTCCGCAAGCAAAAAAGAATCATCGGAAGGCTCGTAAATGGTTGAATTAAGCATGGTTAATATCTTAGCAGCTAAGGCCATTCCAAAAACATAGCCATTGTTGTCGTTCCAATTGTTGCCATTGACACTCAATTGGCTGCTGTCCAAGCTCCTGTTGGAATTCAGACCCGCGCCGAACTATGTAGCCAATTAATCTCATGAAAGTTTAAAGCCTTCATGTCAGGAATCTTGCCTGCACAGAGCAAATATGAAATTTGCTACACTTTTCCCCTAAAAGGGGTAAAAAGCAAAAGTTAATTTGCACACCGGAGCTTCTCGTAAGTCGCCCCTGAATTTTATAGCTTAAAATAAACCTTAATAATGCCTTAATTAACTGGCGTGTGGCCTTAGCTCATAGGCACTTGCCTAGCTAAGACAAAATTAATAAAAATCTTAATATTAATAAATATATCCTTTAGAAAATTTGCGTCCCTATGGGACTTGCTTCAACACCCCAAAAACATAGCCACCGTAGTCGTACCAACTGAAGCCATCGACACCCAACTGGCCGCTGCCCAAGCTCCTGCTGGAATACAGACCCGCGACTCTCAAAACAGGTTCTTGAACTTTATCAAAATTAAAAACATTAACTCCTCTCTTGTAATGCTTGGCAGAGGATATTCCACTTAAATTTTTAGCTGTCTTTTCTTTTGTGTGTTCTAAAAGTCTTGCCAAACCGCTTTCTGCAAAATCACTGAAATCCTGAACACCTTGCTTAAATGTTTCATAGGAGGCAAATCCAAAATCATTTTCCCCAAGGTAAATACCATTCACTTTTTCAGATTTATTTAAAAGAGCTTTAAGAGTTTTCTCATCAATTATTGGATTTCCATTATTTTTTATAATCGGATTTGCAAAAACTCCCTCTGATGTTCTTACTATATAACCAAGCTGAAGCCATTTTGGATCAAAAATCATTGGTTTAGCCAAATTTACAAAATCATAAGCAGCTGCTGAAATTGATTCAGAGGTAGTTGGCTCCCTAAATAAAATTCTCTCTCCTGTTTGTGGATGAGAATATAATTTCTGCATTTCTGCAATATTGCTTTTGAAATAATCGGACCCAAAAGCAGGATAACTGACTGTTAAATTTCTATTTTTATGCGGAACTATAAGCAATCCTTTTGCTGGAAATTTTGGCTGTTTTGCAGAGATTATTCCGTACTGCGCTTTTTTCATATTTTTTCAAGAAGCGGGGAGTTTATAAATATTTCTATTATGTTATTACTTAATAGTTATATAAGAAAAATATAATTATTATCTATTTTACAGATTATTGATGAAGTTGGTTATCTCTGGCTTGAACATAAACACCACTACAAGAATTCCAATCAGAATCATAAGCATTGCCACCATTATTATTGTTATAAGCATGCCTGTTTTCGACCGAGGGTTCTGTTCATAATTAGATACCACTTGTGGATATTGGGCAAATTGAGGCTGAGAAAATTGTGGCTGCGGTGGAACAAATCTCGGCAGTTGTTGTGGTTGCACAGTAGGATAATAAGAAGCTATTTGTGGAGATTGTCCTTGCACTGCGGGTTGTTGTGACTGCTGAACAGGTTTTTGAACAGGCTTAATTGACTGCTGCACTGGCTGCTGCGGCAGTTCATACATGTTAATTTCCTGAACAGCCTCATCAACTTCATTTTTGGCGTAGCCTGAATTATAAAGGCTCTGAACCGTCTGCTGGAGATTCTGTCCCTTCAGCAATGCGGTTCTCAGCATTCCCATAATATCTTCCCGTACCATAATATATCAAGGAATAACTGATTTAAAAAGTATTTGTGATAATGACTATAAATTACATAAAAACTTATAAATTCTGCTTTTAATAAAAAATGTTATGTTGGATTTAACTAGAACAACAAATTGCATAAAGGTTATGAAGAAATATGGAACATATGATAAACATAAAATAGGAGTAATGAAAAGGGATGTTTCTACTATAACTGCTGCTGTTTCTGGATTTCCTGAGAGGCTTAATGGCGAATTGGTTTTATACCGAGAGGAAAAATGGCCCAATGATTCTATGATGCAAATGGGAGAATACAGAGAAATAAAACAAAAAAATTTGGGAACTGTGACTGTGGAAATTCCCCTCTCTAGAGAGGAGATAAAAAAGCAAAAAGAAAAAGGCTCATTATTAACAACAGTTGGAACAATAGTTGGAGTTCCAAGAACATATGTAACAGAAATAAGGATTTGATATTTCTCAAAAATTTTTATTATCAAAACTTCATGAATTTACCGTCAGAAGAAAGATGAGCTGTTTCCCCGAACTTGTATCCCATTTCCTTTGCAAGCTCTATCAAAGGAGTTTCCTGCTGAAGAGTTCCATGAGCTGGGATAACATGCTTTGGCACAAGCATTTCAATCAAGTCACGCAAATCCTCTCTTCCAGCGTGACCTGACACATGAACATCAGTCTGTATTCTTACGCTTTTTCTCATTAGTTTCTTGTCCATTTTGTCCCTTGCATGAATATTTACTGATACCGGAATAACACTTGAAGAAAATATAACATTATCATCTGCCATAAATTTAAACGGAGTCTCATCATTTACAATCCTGTCAAGTATGGAGCCTGGCTCTGCCTGATGACCAGTGCATACTATAAGATACTTTCCTCTCTCGCTATTCAATTTTTTCAGGAAGCTGTCCACCTGATTCCGGTATTTAATCATCATTATATCTTTCTTGAATGAGCATTCACCAACATTTATTGCGCAATTTACATATTTGTTAAGACTTCTTCCAAGAAATACTATTTTTCTGTTTGTCCTTTTGCCGAAATCAACTATGCTCTTCAGCCTTGCAATATGCGACGAAAAAGTTGTTATAAAAATGGCGGAATTGGTTTTTCTTACTCTTGAAAATGCATCCTCAACCATATTTCTTGCTATTCTCTCGCTGGGAGTTCTTCTTTCCATTCCGGAATACAAAGCCTCTATCACAAGAAGCTTTACCCCCTGTTTTCCAATTTCTCTCAGCCTCTTGTAATTGGTAACTTCTCCTATTACAGGATAATTATCAAATTTATAATCCAATGCATAGAAAAATACTCCCTCGTTTGTATGAAGAGCGCAAAGCACACACTGAAGAGTTGAGTGGGTCACATGTATAAATTCCAAAGTATATTCATGACTCTGTCCCTTAATTTTCATTGACGAATTCCCTCTCAATATAGTCTGTTTGTTTTTTGAAACCATTCTGTTGTCTTCAAGAAGAGCATTGAAAAAGGCCATTGTGAAAGGTGTTGCAATAATCTGCGCCTGGGGATACCGATGGGTTATGTAGGGGAGTCCTCCTATATGGTCAAGGTGCGCGTGCCCGATTATGATTGCCCTAACCTTATCTTTCCATCCTGCCTTTTCAAGAATGGTATCATCAGCAATTGCCCCTATCTTCCTTAATTTCTGCTCGGTATAAGATTGCCCTGGTTTCTGGGGTTCTGTTTCCTGAATTTCTATTACAGGCGGAAGAAACAATCCAGCATCAAATATAAACACGTCGTCATTTATCTTTAAAGCAGTCATATTCTTGCCTACTTCCTCAAATCCCCCAACAGTGCATACTTCCATTTTATTGTAAGACACCTACAGTTTCTTCAGAAGATGTAAGGCTTCGCGATGCAAATTTCTTTGCATCTGGACAATCAACTTCCCTTTTATTTAATTTCATTATTATTTTCCTCTTTTTATTCTAATATTTAGAAAGATAGTTTTAATAATGTTGCTGTTTTATTTTTATTATGAAATCTCTAAAGCCATCAATGAGGGAAAAGAAGAGATATCTTCTTGTTAAAGGCAGTAATCTAAGGGAAAATATCGAGAAATCCATCTTTGATTTTATTGGGGTGTTGGGTATGTCGAAGGCAGGTTTGGAATGGATAAAATCAAGCTCGGATTCTGCAGTAATTGCCGTAAATCGAGGAAGTGTTAACCATGTAAGGGCATCTTTTGCCGTCTGGCCCGAGAAAATAGAAGTAAAAAGAGTCAGTGGAACATTGAAGGGATTGAGGGGCTAAGCATAATACCGATACTTTGGCGGCACCTGATTTAAAGTTATGTTGGGGGATTTTTGATAACTAAAAAATCAATAAATCACAAACTTTAAAAAGAGAAAAGAGTGGGAAGAATTATTATGACAATTGATAAAAAATTAATAGAACTCAAAAAGTTCTTAGATGAAAAAATAAAAGAAATAGAGATAGAAGAAGTAAGAATAAAAAAAGATAAAAAAGGTCTTAATCCAGAAAGACAACAATATCTGCAAATTAGGTTATCGATTGAAAAAATTTCAACGTCTGGACAAAGACTAGCATATCAAAATGTTAGAGACCAATTATACAGTTTATTTCCAAAATTAAAATATTAATCACACATCATATTCAATAATTCTTCCAACATAACACAGGGTGTTCTGGTAAGCAGGCATGTTTTCTGCGCAGAAGTTTTTCATACCGAAAAACTTAAAAATAGCCAAGTTTTCTAAATTTCGAATAGGTAAGAGAAAATAATTAAATTATTATTGAAATCTCTCAAATTACATAGAAAATGGATATATCAACAGATATGCAGCATCAGGCTATGGGATATGACAGAACTGCAACCATGTTCTCTCCCGAAGGAACAATTCTTCAGGTGGAATACGCGCAGAAGACTGTTAGATTGGGAAGCTCAAGCATAGGAATGGTATGCACGGACGGGCTTTTCATACTTGCTGACAAGAGGTCAGAAGACAAGCTCATGGTTTCTAAGTCTGCAAATAAAGTATATGAAATAGACAGCCACATAATAGCAAGCGCTGCAGGAATAGTCTCTGATGCAAGAGTTTTGATAGAAAAAGCACAGGTTCTTGCGCAGCAGCATAGAGTAACATATGATTCTCCAATAGAGCCTGAACTAATTGTAAAGGAAATTTCAAACATGAAACAGCAATTCACTCAGTACGGAGGGGCAAGGCCTTTCGGAGTATCAATGATGACGGCCGGATTAAACCAGGACAAGTCAGAATTATATGTGAGCGATGTGACAGGAAACTACTTCTCATATTATGCAAACGCAATAGGTGAAAACGACGAGAAAATAAGGGAAAAGTTAAGAGAAAAGTACAAGAAAGACTTGAACATGAAAAAGGCAGCCAAAATAGGTTTGGAAATATTCAAGGAAGTTCAAGGAAGTAAATTTGACATTGCAAGATTTGAGCTTGTTTATATTGATAGTAAAGATAAAAAAATAAAAAAGTTAGATGGAAAAGAAATCGAAAATTTCTAATAAACAAAATTAAAAAATGACCAACACTCTAGCAAGAATAAAGAAAGCAGGGAAGAATTTCGAGATTATTGTTGATCTTGATAATGCGCTTAAATTCAAGAAAGGATTGTCTACTTCAGTAGAAGCTGAGGCAGGTAAAATTTTTAGTGATAGCAAAAGAGGACTTGCAGCATCTAACGCTGACCTGACAGCTGCATTTGGAACGAATGACGTAAATGAGATTGCTCAGGGAATAGTAAAGAAAGGGGAAGTTCTTGTGACTCAGGAACATAGGGATGAGGAAAGGGACAAGAAGATGAAGCAGGTTGTTGATTTCATTGTCACAAATTCTGTTGACCAGAACGGAAGGCCATATACTCCAAGCAAAATAAAGTCTTCTCTGGAAGAGGCGCATGTCAACATAAAGAATGTTCCTATTGAAAACCAGATAAAAGAAATTATGGCTGAATTGAGCAAGATAATTCCGATAAAACTGGAAACAAAGAAAGTAAAGATAACAATACCCGCAATTCATACTGCAAAAGCATACGGAATAATATCCTCACACAAGGAAAATGAAAAATGGCTGAATGATGGAAGCCTGGAAGTTGTTGTGAGTGTTCCTGCAGGCATATTGATTGATTTTTATGATAAATTAAACGGCGTAACACACGGAAGCGCGCTTACCGAAGAGGTAATGGAATAAAGAAATGACAGAAAAAGAAAACAGCACAGAAAGAAAGATAGTAACCCCAGGAGAAGTAATCTTATCCGGAAATGATTATCTTCCAGGAGAGGGAACGGAAAAAATAGGCAATGATATTGTTGCATTCAGATACGGGCTTGCAGAAGAAATAAACAGGCTTGTCAAAGTAATTCCTTTGTCAGGGGTGTATCATCCAAGAAGAGGCAATGTTGTTATTGGGAAAATTAATAATATAACATTCAATGGGTGGCTTATGGACATAGGCTCTCCTGATAATGCATTCTTGTCTGTTGCAGAATATCCCAAATTTGTGCATAAGAGCGAGCTGGATATGGTAATGAACATAGGCGACATGGCTGTTGCAAAAATAAAAGAAGTAAACAGGAAGGCTGTTGACCTGACAATGAGGCTCAAGGGGCTTGGAAGAATTGATGAGGGAATAATAATTCAGGTTAATCCAAACAAGGTTCCAAGAATAATTGGAAAGGAAGGAAGCATGATAAACCTGATAAAGGAAGAAACGGGATGCAATATAACGGTTGGACAGAACGGATTTATATGGATGAAGGGCGACAGCATAGAAAAAGAGCTTTTTGCAAAGAAAGCAATCATGTTCGTAACCGAAAAGTCATTCGTGAGCGGACTTACGGAAGAAATAAAAAAATGGTTCGAGAAAGAGAAAAATCATCCAAGCATGGCTGATTTAAAGGAGAAGAAATAAGATGAACGATAGAGTTGAACTTACTGGAATGCTGGATGATACTTTAAAGGAGCTAGGAAAAGAAATTGAAAGAAGAAATAAAGAGGGAATTAATTCAAGAGTTTTGGAATTTACAAGAGTTATTGGAGAATCCCCGGGAGTGTTAGGAGAGGTAGAGTTAACAAGATATAGCAATGAGTTCAGTAAATTAATGAAAAGAGGAGAATATATTCACGGATAAAATGACAACATTCAAAAGAACAGACGGAAGAAAACTTGATGAAACGAGGGAAATGAAAGCAAAGGTTGGCATAGTCCCAAATGCAGATGGAAGCGCGATGTTTTCGTTCGGCGACACAATTGCAATTGCTGCTGTTTATGGACCCAAGAAAATGCATCCTCAGCATCTTCAGGATTCTGAGAAGGGAACATTGAGGTGCAATTACAATATGCTTAGCTTCTCTGTCACAGACAGAATAAAGCCGGGACCAAGCAGGAGAAGCATGGAAATAGGCAAGATAACAGAATGGGCATTGAGTCCTGTTGTAATGATAGACCAATTCCCAAACACCGTTGTTGATGTTCACATAAATATAATTCAGGCAAATGCATCGACAAGATGCGCTGGAATAAATGCGGCTGCAATGGCTCTTGCGCATGCAGGAATACCAATGAAGGATATGGTATCAAGCATTTCAATAGGAAAATTGGACAAAACTCTGGTTGTTGATGTAAGCAAGGCAGAGGAAGATTGGGAAGATGGAGAAGGCGCAACAGATATTCCAATGAGCTTTACGCACAACGGAGAATTGACTCATATTCAGCTGGACGGAAAAATAAAAAGGGAACAGCTGAAGGAAGCAATAGAAATGGCAAGAAAAGCCACACAAAAAGTTTATGAATTGCAGAAAAAAGCGTTGAAGGAGACAGTTGAATAAAATGAGATACTATTATTATGATGTATTTATCCCAGAAAATGATGCTGATGCAAAAAGAGATTTGGAAAAATATGTAGCTGAAAGTAATTCCATTATGACAATGGAATCACCAATACATCATAAAGCAAGACATCTGGAAGAATTTGGTCTTAGAGTTCCAGAAATTGATAGTATAGATAAATTCAGAAAAATTATAATGGGAGTTAATCCAAAAATTGAATGTCGTTTAACAGATGACAGGGTTTTACATAAAATTGGGAGTCGCTACCAAGGAGAAGAAGCATAAAATGGCAGAATTATATGAGACATCAGACGTAACAAGAGAAAGGATAAGAAAATACTTGGAAGAAGGAAAAAGATTTGACGGAAGAAAACCTGATGAATTCAGGGAAATTACAATCGAGCCAGGAGTTTCAAAAAACGCAGAGGGTTCTGTAAGAGTGAAAATCGGAAAGACAGAGGTTCTTGTAGGAGTTAAGATGGGAGTTGGAGAGCCATATCCTGATTCACCTGACCGCGGCAACTTAATGGTGACCGCGGAATTCCTGCCTTTAAGTTCTCCAAGATTTGAATTAGGACCTCCAAAATTCAATTCAATAGAAGTTGGAAGGCTTATTGACAGGATAATAAGAGAAAGCAAATTCATAGAGCTTGAAAAATTATGCATTGAAGAGGGAAAGAAAGTATGGTCTGTTTTCATCGACATATATTCAATAAATGACGACGGGAATCTTCTTGATGCAGCAGGCATAGGAGCGGTAGCCGCGCTGAAAGTAGCACGAATACCAAAGTACGATGAGAAAGAAGAGAAGATTGTTTATGGTGAGTGGACCAGCAAGAACATTCCATTGAGCAAGGATATTCCATTGTCAGTGACACTGCACAAAATAGGAAATTCCATAATAGTTGACCCAACAAGAGAAGAGGAAGATGTCAGCGAGACAAAATTGACTATCGGGTCTTCAGGGGAATATATTTCATCAATGCAGAAGGGAGATGAGAAGAGCCTGACAATAGAAGAAATGCACCAGATGATAGATTTGTCTGAAAAACTCTACAAAAAAATATATTTAAAGCTGGAGAAGTTTATAAAATGATAAAATTAAATAATATCTTTGAAGATATTCCAAAAAAAATTACTGGAGAAATTGTTAAGAGATTACTTTCATCAAAAAAATTTATGATAGAGAGAGTAGTATCTGCTGCATCCAATCTTCCAAGTCATGTTTATAATCAAAAGGAGGGGGAATTTGTTATGCTTATTGATGGCTATGCTGAGTTAGAATTTCAAAAGCAAATTGTCAAAATGAGAAAAGGAGATTATATAAATATCCCTCCACATTCAAAACATCGTATACTTAAAACAGATAAAAATACTCAATGGCTATGTATATTTTATAAAACAAAATGACAATGAAGATGGATGATTTTACAAAATATGAAGTAGCAAGAATACTTGGAGCAAGGGCTTTGCAAATTGCAATGAATGCCCCTTTGCTGATAAAAATAAGCAAAGATGATTTGGAAAAAATAAGATATGATCCAATTAAGATAGCAGAAGTTGAATTAAGGTCGGATATTCTTCCAATATCCATAAGGAGGCCTTTCCCAATGAAGAGGGAAGGGGAATTAAGGATGCCTAAGGAGCCGAAGATAACCGACGAGAAGATAGAGGAAAAGGAAACCACTGAAGAGGAAGAGATTGTAAAGGAAGGGGAAATAATGGCTCTTGCAAATCCCGACGATGAGGTTGACGAGGCTGCGGCAGGGGAAGAAGAAGCTGGAGATTGAATTCTTATAAAGCGGTACAATATCATAAGATTTAAAAATATCTAATTACCCTCTGGTTTATGGTTAAAGTGTCATTAAAAAAAGGTTTAGAATATATATTAATTGCTGGAATATCATTTCTAAATTATAATTGTGGCACCAATATTCCAGATAAATTAATTAAAGGCAAGGTTGCATTCGAACATTTTAAAATTATTAGATATATATTTCCTTTACATAATCATCCCAATTATGTTTTCTTTGTAGAGACTGGAAAAAGCACCAAAAAATTTATGGTGAAAGGTCCTGATGCCTACGTTGCTGATGGAATAGTAAATGAAGGTGATTCTGTTGAGGTAAATTTAATTGCCGGAGAATATGAAATTATAGAAAATGGGAACTGTTATTGGATTAGGCATTCTAGTATAAAAAAGGTTAACTAACTTTTTACAATATAAAAACTTAAAAATAGATTGTTTATCGAAAGAATATGGATAGAAGAAGGAGAAGAAATGGATTGGCATGTCTTGTTGCCGGAGGATTAATGATAGGTTTGGGAGCATTCAACTTAGTCACAGAAGAGCCTCTAGATAAGAAGATGTTCAGTTCCAATTATGAATTAATAAATAAAAAGAATTACAGTGAAAACTGGAAATATTATATTGGGATGGAAGGTTTGGGAGGATTAATGATAGCTAGCGGATGGGCATATCTAAAAAAAAGATAAAATTTTATTTCTTATAAAAATTTATAAATCTGATTGCATTTTCTTATTGATGGCCGTTATAAAGAGTGTTGATGCCAAGTCTGTTCTTGATTCAAGAAAGGAGAAAACAGTATACGTGTCTGTGAAAACCGACGTTGGAGTTTTTGGCGCGAGTTCTCCGAATGGAAAGTCAAAGGGAAAATATGAAGCCAGGAGTTATGTGAAGAGCCTTGAAGAGGACATAAAAATGCTTAAGAAATTCAGCGCTTACTTTTCTTCTGAAAAAATAGAAAAATTTGATGATTTGCGAAGGGTTGAGGATATTGTTGACAGACAGATAGGAGCAAATACTTTGTTTGCATTGGAATCAGCGATATTAAAGGCACTTGCTAAAGAAAAGAAAAAAGAGATATGGAAACTCATAAATCCCAAAGCCATGAGATTCCCAAGACTGGTTGGAAACTGTATAGGGGGAGGAAAACATTCAAAGGGAATAAATTCAAGAAAGCCGGACTTTCAGGAGTTTCTTCTTATCCCTAATATGAAAAGCGTGAAGGAAAATTGGGAAAAAAACAAAAAATTAAAAGAAGAAGCAAGATACCTGCTAAAAATTCACGACAAGAAGTTTGAGGGTAAGAAAAATGATGAGGACGCGTGGAACACGAGTATGAATGAAAAAGAAGTATTTGATGTCCTAAAAGAGCTTAATATCCCATTCGGAACGGATGTGGCTGCATCAAGTTTCTTCAAAAGAAAAAAGTACTCGTACGAAAATCCGATGCTCAAGAGAACAGAAGAGGAGCAGTTTGAATATGTCTCCAATCTCATAAAAAATTTCGGATTGTTTTATATTGAGGATCCGTTTGACGAGGAAGATTTTGAAAACTTTGCAAAGCTTCTAAAGAAGTTCCAAAACAGCCTGATAGTAGGGGATGACTTGACTGTAACTAATTATAAAAGACTGGAAAGAGCAATTAAGGAAAAAAGCATAAATGCGATAATAGTCAAACCAAACCAGACTGGCTCTCTGCTGGAAGTTCAGAAAGTGTGCGAACTTGCACTCAAAAATAATATTAAGATTATTTTTTCGCATAGAAGCGGAGAAACTGGAGAAACTATTCTTGCAGACCTTGCATTCGGATTCGGAGCTGATTTCTTCAAGTGCGGGATAACTGGAAAAGAAAGAGAAGCCAAGATTAAACGGCTGATACAGATTGAGAAAAGCTTTAAAAACTAATTTTGCTGTGAATTTATTATATGGTAGGAATAATTGATGAGATTGAAGAGAAAATTGAAGAGGAAGAAGAAGCAATAAAAGAAATTGCAGAGAAAATTGTTGGAAAAGCTAAGAAAATAAAGAAAGCTTCTTCAAAACCAAAGAAAGAGAAAGAAGATAATTCTGATGCAGATGCAATTACTCCTGAACTAATTAAGGCAGCCGAGGAAGAGTCTATAAAACCAGACATTGAAAGGAAGAAAAAAGAACTTCTTGAAAATGTTAAGAAACTTAAAGAAAAGATTGCTGCAGAAGAAATTACTTCTGAAGAGCTTAAGGAAAAAGTTAAGGGAAAGAAGAAAGGAGAAATGCTTGTTCCTCTTGAAGAATATGTGAAGTCAGGTATATATCTTGGAACAAAGGTTGTAACACCGCAAATGAAGCAATATGTATATAGAAGAAGGGCTGACGGACTTGCAATATTTAACACAGATATAATTGATGAGAAGCTAAAAGAAGGAATTGAATTTCTGTCAAAGTTTGATGCGAAGGATGTAATCTTGGTTTGCAAGAGGCAAGCAGGCTGGAAGACGGCAGAAATGTTCGGAAAAGTAACAGGGATAAAAGTTTTCACAAAGAAATACCCAGCCGGGGTTTTAACAAACACACAACTTGCTGAGTTTTTTGAAAACGAGCTCACAATAGTATGTGATTCATGGCTTGACAAGAATGCCCTGAACGATACCTTAAATGTTCACAAGACAATTTTGATGGTCTGTGACACAAACAATTTCCCAAAGGATGCCAACCAGACAATAATTGGAAACAACAAGAGCACGAGAAGCCTTGGACTTATCTTCTATCTGCTTGCAAGAGGATATTGCAAAGCAAAGGGAATAGAGACAAACATTCCGGACATTGATTGGTGGACCGCAGAGGAAGAAAAAGGCGCCGAGATGGGCGTTTAAGTTTAATTCTGTAAGATTTATAAAGAGACTCTAATCCAAAATTGTATGTTACCAGAAGGATTTGATTTAAGACATTTAGACAGTGGAATATTAGAAGCTGTGGTCAATTTGAACAGGATTCCGGGCGTATTTACAAATACAACATGCGAAGGGCATATATGGAGGAATACCCCCGCTTGGCCAACCAAAGATGGATGGATACATTTTAATGTCAAAAAAGAAACAAACAAAAATTTAATTTCAAAAATTAAAAAAAATTTTATCGAAAAACACCCTATATTTGAGCTTGAAGAATGGAATGATTACATTTTCGATAATAATTATTTACATTATACAATGGTTGGGCATTATGAATCTCATGATGATGGAAATTTATTTGGCAGAATAGGTAAATTTGGGCAATGGAGATATTTCAGGAGAGCTGAAAAAACAAGGAAGGAGATGTTAAAAGGATGGCTTGATTTTAATGAAACAATTATCTCTTATTTGAGAGAGAATTTTGGGAAAGAATATGAAAAACTTCCTTATATCTGATTAAACCTTAAACCACAGCCATGACTTGTCTGGCTTTGAGCCGTAATGAGTTTTAATCAGAACATAATCTCCAATTAGTTTTTTACCGTTAAGTCTAAACTCTATTTTATTAGCACTTCTGTTCTTTAATTCATATTTTCCGTTATCCCAGATTTCAACTTTTCCTGCGCCGTAGTTTCCTTCAGGAATCACTCCTTCGAATTTTGCATACGCTAGCGGATGGTCCTCAACCTGAATAGCAAGCCTTTTGGTTTCCTTATTTGCCGGAGGCTCTTTTGGAACAGCCCAGCTTTTTAAAACTCCGTCCATTTCTAAACGGAGGTCGTAATGCAAGTGAGAAGCTTCATGGCGATGCACGACAAAGATTAACGATCTATCACTTCTTTTTATAGTTCCTTTTGGCTCATTAGTTTTGCTTTTTCCTTCAAACTTTCTTTTTTTTGTATATTTAACCAAGGACATTTTTATTTTTTTAAAAATTGTTTAATTTGTTTGATAAATTCTTCAGCATCTAAGATTAGTTCATCTTTTATAGAATCAAAAACAATTTCATCATCTATCTTCCCATATTCATGGGCAAGAATATTTCTCATACCCTTTGCATCTTTTAATTTTTGGGCTAATTTATCATCAATGATTTTATTTTCTTTAAGAACTTCAAAAGCATCACTATCATCTTGGGGTATTCTTAATTTTTTAAGTTTTATGACATAAAACGCTACATCAGTTATCGCTCCTATTATTTTTTCAAAATACCTTTCGCATGCCGCCTTCTCTTTTTTATTTGAAATATAATCTTCCAGATTTTCCGGAATAATCCCGCTTAATTCATCAAAAAACATTAATATATCTTCTATTTTATCATTAATTCTATCCATTTTTTATTAAACCCGCCTGCCTCATCCTCAGGAAGTAATCATTATCTTTTAGATATCTTACTGAAAAAACTACATTATCAAAATTTCCTGATTTGTATAACACCTTATGATTTTCTGCTATTGTTTTTTTTATTTTAAAGGGGAGGACATTAAATACTT
Organism: Nanobdellota archaeon; assembly: GCA_020053375.1. Classification (GTDB taxonomy): domain Archaea; phylum Nanobdellota; class Nanobdellia; order Pacearchaeales; family GW2011-AR1; genus JAGVNG01. Next base: position 48,120 of record JAGVNG010000007.1, read on the forward strand.
GAATATCTGCCTTTTCGGGGAGTTGCCCAGACATCCTAATCCTAAATTTTGTGGTGTCCTTTAGGGATATTTCTTTTTTGAAGACAATACATATGTCTATATCGGATCGCGACGTAAAACTTTCATCAGCAAAAGAGCCAAAGAGAAGTATTGCTTTAATATCTTTTTTTAATTCATCCTGCAATATTATATTCACTGCTCTTTGAATTATTCTGTTGTTTTTCTGATTTTTCGCTAGGATAAACTCGTTTTCGAATTTTGCCAATTCTTTTATGCATTCAAATTTTTTTCTTATATCTCTTGAAAGCCTGTTTTTCTCAGATTGGCTTAAGGAAATTCCATTAACCTGCTTTTCAATAATTTCTAGCTCCCGCTTCCCAAATATCTTTCTAATATTCTCATTTGTTTTTAAAAACTCTATTAAAGCCATTAAATAACCTAAATGATGGTTATTTATATAGTTTTTGGTTCCGTCTAGGATTGTCCAATAAAATGAACAACTGTCTATTTTTGTATTTTTGGTAAAAATTATTTCTTGTAATGCTCGTTCTTTGTTCCGCATTCATGGCAGAATTTTTGCCTTTCGTCGAGGTTTGTTCCACAATCAGGGCATTTTGATATTATTGGTTTGACATCGACAATTGTCTTATAGCCTGCTTTCCCAGAAACAACCTTTGAAAAGATGTTTGTAAAATCCTCTGACCTCTGCAGGTCTTCCTGCCCGCTTTGTCTGTCATATATCTCGCTCATCTTTTGCCACTCTTATTTTATTTTAGGAAAATATTATTTAAAAAGATTTCTGGAGTGAATATTTCATCTTTTTATCAACGGAAATCAGTCGAATGTTTTGCATTTTTACGATATAGTTTAGCAAATGTTTTTGTGTAATATCCTCTATTAATGTTATATCGTGGATTTAAGTTGTTCATCTTTTTATTCCTTTCTTTGTTTTTCTAGGAAAGCTTGATTGGGAGTTCTAAGC
>JAGVNG010000023.1 GCA_020053375.1 Nanobdellota archaeon
AAAATGCAGATAAAATAGCAAGAGCTTCTGGGCATTATAAAGTAAAACCTTATTTTTGGGTTTTGACTAATGTTGATTCACCACAGACAAGAGTTGCTGGCTTGGGCTCGTACGACTTCGTTGGTGGGCTTGATGTTGACGCTAGCCTCTCGGAGGACGGCGATGATAGGTGCTCTTTTGGGGTGTTGAAGTAATTCCCGTAGGGACGCAAAAAATAAATAGGTTTTTAATATTTGATTAATTATATTTTTCTGTCTTGGTGATATAACAAGGAAGTAAAAATCCATTGTTTGCCAAGGCCACACGCTGATTAATAGCATCTTTCAAATTTTGAAAGATCAATAAAATTCAATCGCAACATTAAGTAAGGTTAATTTTACTCTACGGGATAAGATTAACTGCGGATAAACAGTTATCTACAATGAAATATGAAGCGATGGTGATTTACTTTCAATTAATTGGCTAAAGAGGGAGTTGCTGACTTGAACTCGAACAACTTCGATGATAGGCTTAATGTTAACGCTAACAACTCGGAGGACAACGATAATAAGCACTCTTTTGGAATGGCTTTGGCATATCAAGACATTACTATGAAAACCTACAATAACCTTTATCCTAAAGTTTATTCAATGAGAAATTTGATTGCTGCATGGAAAAACGCAAGAAAAGGGAAAACAAAAAAAGATTATGTTATTGAATTTGAAAAGAATTTAAGAGACAATTTGATAGCATTGCATTATGAATTGAAATACTTTTATTATAAACCAAAAACTCTGATAACATTTATTTTGCGAGACCCAAAAACTCGTAAAATATCAAAATCTGATTTTAGGGACAGAATTGTGCACAATGCTTTAGTTATGGTTATAGAGCCTATTTTTGATAAGACATTTATCTATGATTCATATGCAAATAGGAAAGGCAAGGGGAATCTGTCTGCTATCAAAAGACTGCGTAAATTTATGGGGAAGGTATCAAGAAATGGAAAAGTTGAAGGATGGTTTAATAATAATCAGATAAAAGGATATTGCCTGAAAGCCGACATAAAGCATTATTTTCAGGAAGTTGACCATGAAATCTTCTTGAACATAATTGAAAAAAAGATAAAAGATGAAGGAGTTATATGGCTTGTTAAAAGAATTTTGGATAATAATGCTTCAGGTAATTATTCTGGAAAGGGAATGCCCTTAGGCAATTTGACATCCCAATTTTTTGCAAATGTTTATCTTAATGAGCTTGACTACTTTATCAAACACTGGCTGAAAGCCAGATATTACATTAGATATGTTGATGACTTTATTCTTCTGAACTCCTCCAAGGAACAGCTAATAAGTGGGGGGGCGATAGAAGATTTTCTTATTAAAAATTTAAGACTTGAACTTCATCCAGATAAATCAAAGATAATTCCTTTATCAAAGGGCATTGATTTTGTAGGATTTAGAAATTTTTATCATTATAAATTACTAAGAAAGAGAAATATTAGAAATATGGAAAGAAAAATAAGTAAGTTTACTGACAAAGAAATTAGCAAGGATAAAATGGCTGAAATATTTCAAGGCTGGAATGCATACGCAAAATGGGCTGATAGCTTTAATTTAAGGTTAAACATTTTAGGAGAAATTGTCAAAGTGCTTTAAATCTTAACGTATGTTAATCCTTTGGATAACTTCTTGTTAACTCCCAAAGAACTTCCTGAATGAAGGATTCATGTCCATTTGATGCCGCTCCGCAATATTTTGGTACATCTGGAACATTATCATAATCACCAGCAATATTGCTGTGCCAGAGACTAGTGCTCCCAACAAATCAGTAACAGCTGCCAGAAGTCCTATTGAAATTCCTCCCATTACTGTCAGGGGTATTATATATCTGTCCAGGATGCTTTCGAGAATTCTTTCATCCTGCCTGAAGCCTGCTATTTGCAATCCCGATGCAGAAATTTTATGAGCCTGCGTTTTTGCATCCATTCCTGATGTTTTTACCCAAAATACCGCGAATATTGTGGAGAAAAATGCAAAGAACAAGATATGTGTCAGTCCTTGCAATAGATATATTGGAAGAAATCCTCCTCTGATAAAAAGTTCAAGGAGATTTGTATTTCCCATCCAGAACGCCAATCCCGAAACTGCCTGTCCGTTTACAAAATGCCCCAAAAAGCCAAAGTAGGAGGCAAATTTTGCGGTTCCAGTGCAAGCTGCGTCTATGCAAGCTGCGGCAGCATTTTCAAGTATTCCTCCGAACAGCTGAATATTTGCAACCAGCGCAGCGGTTAATATCACAGGTATAACAGACGCATAAAAGAAAGACAATGGCCACTTCATTGTGTATCCTCTTATTCTTCCAAAAGAAAGAGGAATTTCAACTTTAAGAGACTGAACCCAAACCACTGCCAGGAATATTATTACAGTAGCTAAAATAGCTGCAAGCGCGGAAAGAAATTCCACCGGATATTTGTTTATCAAAGATTGTATTATAACAAGAACTTTTCCAGAGCATGCTGTTTCCTTGAAGTCAAGAAGGCAGTTTACTCCCTGCTGATTTACGAATTGAAAAGCGCCAGTCATTAATCTCCAGCTGACCCCAGCAGCAATAAATAGGCTTACTCCTGATCCAAATCCCCATTTTGTTGTAACATCATCCATATAAAATATAATCAGGCCTCCCAAAACAAGCTGAAAAATCAGTAAAGGAGCAAATCCGGGAGCTGGTTGCAGGCCATTCATCATAACGTAGATAAGAGCCTCAAAGATTATAAAAAAGAACACTAAAATTCTTTGCAAACCCTGAAAGAATTTTTTTCCATCATCGGTTGTGGTATCTATGTTTAAAATTCCTGAGCCGCTAAGCAGCTGCAATATAATGGAAGCCATTACTATTGGACCTATTCCCAAGGAGATTATGCTTCCGAAATCAGTACCCAGGATTATTGCAAGATATTCAAATCTTGCAAGGGCATTTTCAGACAATCCATAAAGGGGAATATTTGCAAGAACAAAGAACGCGCCAAGGATTATCAGCGTCCATTTAAGCTTCACATTGAAGCTGAGTTTTTTTTCCCCGGGTTTTCTGACCTCTGGAATAAAATTAAATATTTTCTTTAAGTCCATTTTATTTTAACATTCATTTAACCGAATAGCTAAGTTAATCCTCTTTATTTTTCAGCACTATCTCCCCGCCTGCTTTAGTTTGGCTTTTAGGTGAACTCGTTGGGAATATTATTTTACCCCCGGCTTTTTTCACTTTTTCTATTGCTGATTTTGAAGCCTCGCTGGCTGTTATAATTAATTTACTTTTTAATTCCCCGCCCCCCAAAATTTTGTAATTCTTAAGGTTTATTTCTATCCCATCCTTTGTTTTCTTGGCAATTCCTTTTTTGATATAAGTGCCGATGTTAAATTCAACATCGGAGAGATTTATTCTCTTTCTTGTGTCCCTCTCTGTTCCCCTGCTTGTTACTCCCTGCTTTCCAAAATATTCATTTCCATACAATTTAATGACAAGGCTTTTTTTCTGGTCAGCTCTTTTTCCAGAACCAGCCATTCCCTTTCCTCCCCTATGCCCTGATTTCTTATGCTTCTTCCTGAATCCCCATCCATGGCTTCCAGTTCCCTTTCCATGCATTCTTGAAGATTTCTTTCTTTTCTTTATTCTCATTTTAGTCTTTTATTTAATTCTCCAAAATTTTTATCTTTGGGATAATAAGTTATATTTAAAATATACTTTCCAATTTGTTTACTTTCAACTATTTTATCTATTATTTCATCAGAATTTAAATCATATCCTAACAAGATGGTTGAAGGTATTGAATCTGCCCTTTTAATTATTGGAGTATCTATTTTTATATTATCTGCAATATAATTCATCAAACTGGACATACCTGCTCCCGCAGGAATTGTGAGATATAATCCTATAATCATAGCTAAAGGTTTTATCTTTCTATTAGGGTAGAAAATTTTATCCAATATTTTCATTTTATAACATCCTAATTATTAAATCATTTATTTTATCCTTATTGTTTCCCAAAACTCCCTTTGGAAAATGAACCTTTGTCTTCATTCCCCCTCTTGCAGGATGCAGCCTGAAAAAATTGGGATGTGAAGGTTTACCCCTCTTTTCTTTTAATTTTTTTAGGGTTTCTTCGCTTATTTCTCCAAAAGCTACAAAATCTTTTACCTTATTTATCATCCCTTCCTGTTCTTTGTTTGGATTAAGGGTTATGCAGCCGTATTTCCTTCTTAACTTCAGTCTGTTAAAGGTTTCCCTTATGTCCCCGTCAAGATTTACGTCCCCTGTTATTCTTATTATTGCAATCATTTTTTAATTTCCTTCCTGAGTTGTTTTGGGTTTGTTTTATTTAAAGCATCTATGCATGCCTTGACTATATTGAATGTTGTTCTTTTCTTTCCAAATGTTTTGCTGTATACATCTTTAATTCCCGCTAGCTTAAGAACCTTTTTTAGTTCATTTGCCACAACAAGTCCTGTTCCCTGCGGAGCAGGCATCAATATTATTTTCACTCCTCCAGATTTGCCTTTTACAGTGAAGGGTATTGTGTGAAGTTCGGAGCAGAAGCAGTCAAAGCTTGAGCATCCTCTGCTGACCCTGAATATGTTCAATTTGGCTTTTCTTATCGACTTGTCTCTTGCTGGGAGAGTTTCCTTGGCTTTTCCTGATCCTATTCCAACATGTCCATTTTCATCACCAACAACGGCAAGCGTTGAAAAGCTGGCAATATTTCCTTCTTGTGTTTTTCTCTGTGTTTGTCTCCATGCTCTTCTTTTTCCTCCTCCAAATTTTCCCTTGGATTGGCCTATGGACAGCAAATCAGATTTAAGATTTAGCAAAGCATCTGTTATTTCTGATTCAAGTATTTTTTTATTTTTCTCCAGAATTTCATCTATGCTCTTAACTTTGCCATCTTTTACATCTCTTCCAAGTTGTGTTTTTGGTTCCCATTCAGAGACTATTTGTTCTCTTGTTTTTTCCCCTCTTCTCAGGACTCTTGGTTCAATAACTTCTGTTAATTTTTTCTTTTTTTTCAAGCTCTTTTAATATCTCATCTTTTTCTTCTTCACTTTCCACTATTTCCTCAGCAATTTTATCCTTAATCATTTCTTCTGTGACTTCTTGTATCTTGTTAGACTTATCTTTTATTTTCACGTCGGAAAATTCTTTGTATGCTTTCACTGTTTTCTTAACGTCTTCAATATCCTCACTATTTTTTTTCTTTTCTATCATTACATCTGTGGCAAGGATACCTCGGTTTTAAAACCGAGCGAGGAATTGCCACCCTCAAAATTTAATATTTCTGAATGATTAGAATCAGAAGGTCT
>JAGVNG010000017.1 GCA_020053375.1 Nanobdellota archaeon
AATTCTTTTCTGATTTCTTCTTTTTTCATTAGATTCGCAGGAAATCATCTGCGAACTAATTTTCGGTTTTGCCTAGGACATATGTCATGGTCTTGCACAAATTTACTTAAACAAAAACCCTTAAAAATGCCCAATTCTATAATTTAATATGACAGAAATAGCTATTAACTATCGGCACAACCGAAGATTTTAATAGCTTGGCTTCTAATAATAAATTAATGAGGAAAGAAAGGTCTAACCCGTACACTATTGGCTTGGTTACTCCTTCCGCCCTCCAGAATGACGTCGCTACGGCATTCTCAAAAAAGAGATAAAATAAAATGACAAACGAAACAGTAAAAGGCTTCAAAGATTTTTCAGGTGAGGAAGCCGTGAAGAGGGAGCAAATAAGAAAAATCATAGCCGAGGCTTTTGCACAGTATGGCTTTGAACCAGCAGAGACCCCCATAATTGAATATGCGCAGTTTGTCGGGGGGGAGAATAAGCAGGATGAGGCTGTTTCAGATATATTCAAGTTGCAAGACAAAGGCAGGAGGAACTTAGCCCTTAGATATGAGTTTACATTCCAGCTGAAAAGATTGATGCAAAACAAGAAGCTTCCATACAAGAGATATCAGATAGGACCTGTGTTCAGGGACGAGCCTGTTTCTTCAAACAGACTGAGGCAGTTCACGCAGTGTGATGTTGACACGGTTGGAAGCACCGTAAAGGATGAGGCAGAGATACTTGCACTGTCAAATGATGTTTTGAGCAGATTAGGAATAGAGCCAATAATTTTAGTTAATAATAGGCAATTGCTGAATGAAATTCTGGATGATAATAAAATTAAGGACAAGGACAAGCTGCAGGCATTGAGGGAAATAGACAAGTATGACAAAATCGGGGAAAAAGAAGTCAGAGCAAACCTAAAAAAGTTCGGCACTGAGAAATTTATTGATGCTCTCAAAAAAGGAGAGAAATATTTCAGTAAATTTGAGTCATACAAGGACATTTTGGAACTAATGAGATATTGCAAGTTTTACGGACTGAAGGTTTTGTTATCGCCAACTCTTGTTCGTGGATTGAGTTATTACAATAAGAATGTTTTTGAAATTAAGGTTAAAGGAGTGAGGGAAACATTAATTGCAGGAGGAAGTTACATGTTTAATGGCATTCAATCTACAGGAGTTGCCTTTGGATTGGATAGAATAACTCTTATGGCAAATGTAAAAGAGAATAGAGATAAAACTTTGATTATATCCTTGGAGCAAGACAAAGAAGCTATAGCCTTGGCACAGAAACTGAGGAAGAAAGGAGAAGCAGTTTCAGTTTATTATGGAAAACCTTCAAAGGCTCTTGAATACGCGAACGCGTATGGCTTTGAGAAAGCCATATTTGTAGGACAAGAGGAAGTCAAGAAAGGCAAGTATAAGATTAAGGATATGAAGACGGGGGAAGAAAAGGAGTTTAGCATTAAATGACGAGTTTATCTATTTTAGCATCCATTTTTGGAAGTGCAATGGCATTGTCTAATCTTCCACAAGCATACAGGATATTCAAAAGAAAAAGTGCAAAAGATATATCTTTAATTACTTATTTAATATTATTTGTAGGGGGAATAATTTGGATATTATATGGAATTGAAATAGATAATTTTCCACTGATTCTTGCAAATGTTATTGGAATATTTGGGGTTTCTTCAGTTATTATTGGATGGATAAAATATCATTAAATTAGTGTTCCATTAGAGAAGTTTTAATCATCAAGCATTTCTATTGTAGGATTTATAAAATCCTTATCAATTTCCTTGTTTTCTTCTTCCCATTTCCCATTCTTTAAATCCGCAAAGGGGTCTGGGTTATGTTTGAGATAAGTTTCTTTAAGCCATATGTAAACCTCTTCAAAATGTCCTTCTTGCTCCATCCATACTTTTTTCTGGCTTTCAAGATGCAATAAAGGAGAGAAAGATATTATTTTTTCTTCCTTATTGTTTCCGACAAATTCACTAAATGATATTTTTTTCTTTTCATCATTGCCGTTTAGATGAGTGAATAATTTACCGTAGATTTCCTTTATCTTGCTTTTTATATTGAATTTTCTTTTTGGAAGTGAGAAAGAACTTTCAATCAACGCATTTCTGCTTATTATCTCTTTTTTTATTCTTCTGTTTTCGGTGCCTATTGCTTTGTTTAAGGATTCTATCAGCTCTTTCAGTGTTACCTTCTTGAATCTTGGCATAGGACTTCTTGGAATAAGCATAGGTATTTCTTCGTCAAGTTCTATTCTTTCGGAAATATATTTCTTGTCTTCCTTTTTTCCGAAAAGGATTTCATCTATGCTCTTTATGTATTTGCTCAAAAGTATCTCTGATTTTATACGAAGGAGCAAGGAAGCTGCAAGAAGAACCTTGCTGGATACAAAAAAATCAGCTTCTTCCAATTCCTGTATTTTTATCAAATATCTGTCCGTAAGAATGATGAGGTTTATGTTCCAAGGGTCGAGCTGTTCTGTGTTTATCAAATCGTAGATTATTTCTTGCCAGCCTATTTCCCGATTGAATAGAAGGTCATGAATCTGGTCCTGCTTTACGCTGTTAAGATTACCCTCTTTTTGTTTTTCGGTCATTATGAAATTTTTCCTAAATTTTATTTGACGAAATTCATAGAATTTCAGTCTATGATATATAACAAAGCGCGTTTTATAAAACTTCTAATGCCATGTAGTACCTAATAAACCGCCAATATATTGGCGGGTAGTGCCTAATAAGATTTTCCTGTTTTTACAAAGAAGAATCTTTTATCACTTGACTATTACTCAAAAATTTTAAGTTACTCCTTTGCCCTGACTAAGGGTTGTCATTTCTAAAAGGTAACATAACCGAAAGGTTTAAATATGAAATATAGCTGGATATTATATCACCTCTTTTTGCCCAGGAGACGCTTCAAGCTCTCTATTTTGACGGCTTGAAGATTCTCCCAGGGTTATTTAATACTCTAAAAAAAGAGAAAATGTGGGCTTACTAAGACTTTAACTATTAATTTCTTGCCCACTGATAACATTCATAATTGAAAGACATCATATTCATTCTTATAGGATTTTATCAGGATATGAGCAGAACTCTAAAGAGGATAATCGCGGTGATTATTACAGTTATAATCATATGGATTATAAATAGATTATTTAGATAGTTTTATTATTTTATTAAAAATAAAAATTTTCCTTATTTTATTTGGCTTCTACTTTTGTTCCGAACTCGGCATAATGGCACTTGCCGCAGTAAAATCTGTCTTTTGCTTTCATCAAGAATATTCCTGGTCCGCAACGAGGGCAGAATCTTTCTCTTGTAACTTTATCTCCGTCAATCTTGTATAACTTGTATTTCTTGCTTGTCTTCTTGTTCCTATGCGCTTTTTTTCCTTTTTTTCCTGCTTTGGTTGGCATTTTATGTCTTTGCTTTTGCTGCTTTAATTTTTGGCTCTATATTGTCTTTGTCTTCCTTGGATTTATATATTCTTGCGTGAATTGTGAAAATGTCAGAACCGAACCTTGAAATTATTCTGTCTGCCTTTACCGAATCCGGATTGCTGGAAAATCTTTCTGCCAATGAATTTTCCACATCAATTCTTTTTGGGTTTGTTTGTCCTTTTATTTCCACAATTATCTCTTTCCTTGAAAATAATGGGTTCTCTTTCTCGTGTTTTATCTTGAAGTTTTCCATTTTTTATTTATCTGGCTTTAATTGCATAATTGCCCTTCTCCTTTATATCTAATTTTTTTGCAATCTCTGATTTTTCAGCGTTCATTATCACAACTCTTCCTTTGAAAGAATCAGTGTTTTCCTTTGAACCGCATTTTGGGCATTTGTCCCCCTCATCATATATTGTGTTGCACATTCTGCATGCCTTTGGTTTTACCATCTTATTTCTTCTTTCCTCCCTTCTTTTCTCCCTTTTTTCCCTTGCCTTTTTCTGCTCTTACCTCATCGTTTGCAATCTTCTTCTCGCTTCTTTCCTTTTTAGTCTGGTCTTCTTTTATCCATTCTATTTTTCCAAGTCCCGGCTGTCTCATCGTTAGTCCTATCTTTGGCTCCTCCCCCTTGTGAGATATTGCAACTATTCTTGCAATGCACAAATCTCCCTGCTTAAGGCTTCTCTTTGAAGATTTTCCCATAAGATTATCTGATTTGCTGAAGCTGACATAATCATCCATGGTCTGGCTGATGTGTATCATTCCTCGCAATATTCCCATATCTATGAATGCCCCGAAACTTGTTATTTCCGCTATCATTCCATAGACTATCTCATGAAGCTCTGGTTTCCATGTCAGCAATTTAAATTCAGAAACATAATAAACAGCCCCATCTCCTGGAATTATCACTCCCTCACCTACCTTTAAAACATCTATTACCGCCACTACTTTTCCAAGCTCCTTGTCGTAATAATTGGAATATGTTTCACGAAGCTGTTTTTCCACAGCCTCTATTGTGGGTATCCCAAATAATTTTGGCTCTACTCTTATATGGTCCTCAACTTCTGTAATATAGAACATTTTATAAAAATCATAGTAAAAATTGGTTTAAAAAGCTTTTTAAATGATTTCCAGTTTTTTCCTGCCCCTTATTATCATCTTTGGATTCCTCAGCTTCTTCTGCAAGCCCTGGTCAAGCGTTGCTATTATGGCAGAGGGGTTTTCTTTTGCTATTTTTAATATTGCGGTGTCGGCGTCTTTTCCCGACTTGTTAATTGTTTCAAATTCATTTTTTTTGATTATTTTCAGCGCAGTTTCTGCTCCAAGTCCTTCCAGCTCTTTTATGGTTTGAAGAGGAATAACTGCTTTCATTCCTTCGTGCGCGATTCTCTCAAAAAAATCTATTTTCTGCCTGGCACAGCTAAGAATGAAGCTTGTGTCAAGGATTACTTCTTTCATGGCAAAAATAAGCTTTTTTGGTATAAAAACTTAACACTGGAGCACAATTTTATTTATAAATCAAAGTTTTATTTTTTTAATATGGAAAGCAATTTTTATGATGTTTTTCCCAAGAAGAAAATTTTGATAGGGATGATTCATCTTGATGGCAGAGATTATCAGGAAAGAGCTACAAGGGCGCTATATGAACTTAATATTTATGAGGAAGAGGGATTTGATGGGGCAATAATTGAAGATTATCACGGAAGCCTGGAGGATGTTGAAAATACTTTGAAAGTTTTGCCTATGCCTTATCCTAAAATAAAGATAGGAATAAACACTCTGAGAAATCCTTATCTTGCATTTAAACTCGCAAATAAATATAATGCTAAATTTATCCAATTTGACACAATACAGTCTTCTGCCGGAGATGAAAACAATCCAAAAAGATTTAATGAGAAATTGTATATGTCTCTTAGAAAAAAATACCCAGAAATTTCCGTATTTGGCGGAGTCAGATTCAAATATGTCCCACCGACTGGGAATTCCCTTGAAGATGATATCATAGATGGGATGTATAAAAGCGATGTGATTGTAACGACAGGAGAAGGAACAGGAATTGAGACTCCAACACAAAAACTCAAAGAGTTTAGAGAAATGATGGGGACTTTTCCGTTGATTGTTGGCGCGGGAGTTAATGACAAAAACATCCGCGAACAGATGGATATCTGCAATGGAGCAATAGTAGGAAGCTATTTGAAAGGGGGAAATACAGAAGCAAAGGCAGAGAGGAAATATGTGAGGGAGCTGGTTGAGTTGGTTAGAGGTAAATCTTAACATTTATTAATATAATATTCATTATTTCCATAGACTGAAATTAAAAATTTCGTCAAATCCGTTTAACCAGAGGTGAAACGTTTTATGCAAGAAAGAGAAAATATATTAAGAATTCTTAAAGAGACATTGGAAGCGATGAAGAGGGGGGATGCTCTTGTCATAAATTCCCTAAGCAATCAGACAATAAATACGGCATCTCTTTCGCAGGATCCGGATAATATTGCCGTTGCCGTTGTGGTTTATTCTCTTGGAAAAATAATCGAACGACAGAAATATCAGGAGTTTAAAGGATGGAAAGAATTCTATAAAGTGGTAATGAATGCTGTAAGTTATTCGATAAAAGACTTGGAATCGGGCAAGGATAACAGAATAGGGGAGGATCTTGAAAGCATAACAAAAGAGATAGGCAAGCTTTCGGGGAAGCTGAGGGACTATATTCAGGATGTTTTCAGGAAGGCAAGCATAAACAAGGCTTCCAAGATTTATGACCATGGAATTTCAATGGAAAAAACAGCCAAGCTCCTCGGGATTACTTTGTATGAGCTTGCAAGCTATGCAGGACAAGCGAGAATGGATGATGTTCCACTTGAAAACACATTTGATGTCAGAAGAAGAATTAAAACAGCAATGGAGATGTTTGGATGATAAATTTTGGAAAACAATTAGGAGAACACATTAAAAAAGATAGCGTATACTCCCTTTTATCTCATAAAGATTTATTTGAAGAAATTATAAAGAAAATGATTAAACCATTTGAAAATAAAAGAATAACCAAGGGGGTGGCTCCTGAGATGAAGGGTTTATTTTATGGTCCCATAATTGCATATGAATTACATCTACCTTTTATTGCAATTTTAAAAAAAGAAAGAATTTCTAGAGGAGATTCTTCAATTTCATATAAAGATTATTCTAAAAAACGGAAAGGATTAGGAATTGAAAAAAAGGCTATTAAAAAAGGAGATAAAATCCTTTTAGTTGATGATATATTTGAAACGGGTGAAATTGGCAAAGCTATCATAAAATTAATTGAGAAAAAAGGAGCTAGAGTTAAAGGAATTTCTATTGTTTATAATAAATTAAATAAAAAAAATGAGGATTTTTTCAAAAAATATAATCTTCATTATCTTATAAAGAAATGAAAAGCTATCAAAAAGCTTATAAATCCCAAAGGAGTAGCAATGTTAACATGCTCCCTGGTGATCCGAAAGGGTCGCCAGATGAGTCTTTTTATTCAGAAACATTAGTTTTTATTGATGCTAATTTCTTATCTAAGCTTTCTAACTATTTTGGGAAAGGAAAATATTTAATTTATGATTTAATTGAATTCTCGGAAGGGCTTTGCGAAAAACAGAGGCTTTTATGCAAACAAATTTTTTATTACACTGCTCCTCCCTTTCAATCTGAAAAGACCACAGAAGAAGAGAAAAAGAGAAAAGATGGTTATGATAGATTTGTAGAAAAATTAAGAAAAAAAGAAGTGATTGTAAGAGAAGGAAGATGCCAAAGATTAAAAATTAATGGAAAATTTGAATATCGTCAGAAAGGAGTTGACATTCTTATGGCTATGGATTTAATGGGAATTCTGTTGAAGTTTCCAAAAATAAAAAAAATAATTTTAATTGCTTCTGATTCTGATTTTGTTCCCGTTATAGAAAGTTTAAAAGAAGACGGAATAAAAACAGTACTTCATACTTATTATGAAAAAAAGAGGGATACAAATTTCTCAAGAAGCAATCATTTAATAAAATCTGTTTATAAATATGTTTTATTAAGTAAAGAATATTTTGATAAAGCTCCATTAAAAAAATAAAATGAAACAACAAAGCCCAGAAAAAGTAATCATATTTGACTCAGGCACCCTCATAAGCTTCTCGATGAATGGTGTTACAGATATCTTGGAAAAGCTGAAAGGAATCTTCAGTGGAAAGTTTATAATAACTGCAGACGTGAAGAGGGAGATTATAGACCGTCCGCTTCAAATAAAGAAATTTAGTCTTGAAGCGTTAAAATTGAAACAGTTGCTTGACAAGAAGATTATTGAAATGCCTTTATCTGTCGGGCTGAACGATAAGGAAGTTGGCAGGAAAACAGCGGAAATGCTAAACAGGGCAAATACAACTTACAGAGAGAAGAATAGGGATATCCATATCATAGATTCTGGAGAGGCTTCATGTCTGGCTGTTAGTAAAATGCTTAATGAGAAGGGAGTTGAGAATATAATTGCAATTGATGAGAGAACAACAAGAATGCTCGGTGAAAAGCCAGAGAATCTTGCAAAGCTTTTAGAAAAGAGACTGCATGTTAAAATAAATTCAGATAAAGCTGATTATAATTTCTTCAAAAACTTTAAATTTATTAGGTCCGCAGAGCTTGTATATGTAGCTTATAAAAAAGGACTTATAGACTTAAAAAATGGAAATGTTCTTGACGCTCTTTTATATGCTATGAAATTTAAAGGGTGTGCGATTTCAGATGATGAAATAAAGGAAATTGAGAGGATGAAATAATTCTGTCGCGCAAACTTTTAAAAATATACTTTATTTGAAATTTAGATATATAGACAAAAGGAGGTTAAGAATAAACCTTTAAAAAAGGTTTCCAAAAAACATGCAAAAATACTTACAATTAGCAAACAGAATACTTTTGGGATTGCTTATGCTTGTTCCAGGACTTATGAAGTTATTTGTGTCGGGCTCTGATGGAGTTGTAGGGATGCTTTCCGGAATAACTTTGTTTGCATGGGCCCCTGTCTTTTGGGCATGGGCGCTTATGCTTTCAGAAGTGATTTTCGGTTTGGCTGTTCTCGCAAACTTCAGGCTGAAATATACAGTAATTCCACCAGTGATAATCTTGCTGGTTGCAGCGCTTACAGTAAACATAGGCAATGCGGCTTCCCTGTTGCTTCATTTAGTGGCTGTTTCAGGCTATCTGATGCTAGCATACCGGGAATAAGGAACAATAAATTTTTTATTTTATTTTATATATTTAAGGGTTTGTAGTTTAATAGAAAGATATAAATATACCCGTCACTTCTAGTGTATATGAGAAACTCTTATTCTTTGGAAGAGAAAAGAGAGATAATAATTGCTTACATAAAAAATAATCCTAAAGCAACACATAAAGATATTAGAAGAAAATTAAAATTAAATCCGAATAGATATTTTAAAAGTCTAGAAGAAGCTTTTAAATTGGCAGGAGTTGAACTTCCGAGAACTTTTAAGAAAAAAACTAGAGATGAAAAGAGAAGAATTATTATTGATTATATAAAAAAACATCCAAAAATTGGAAGTCAAATTATAGCAAAAGAAACTAAAATAAACCCTTCTAATATCTTTGAAAGTATTGAAGAGGCATTTAAGTTGGCAGGCATCCCCTATCCAAGAACTATCGATAAAAGAGACAGAGAAGAAAAAATAAGGGAAATAATAAGACTTGTTAAGGAAAACCCTTTAATTACAATTCCTGAAATAATAAATAAAACAAAGACACAACCTTATCATTTTTTTAAAAATATTGAAGAAATTTACAATGAGGCTGGAATCAATCCCATAAATGGGAGAAAAAAATGGAAGTTAAAGAAACAACAAGAGATTATCAGTTATATTAAGAAAAATCCATTATCCACCCAGAGAGAAATAAATAGAAATTGTAAAACACATATACAACTTATTTTTAATAGAGGTATTTTTGAAGCTTATGAAAGAGCAGAGATCCATTTTCCTTATGAAAGGTTAAAGTTATATGGTATTGGAATAAAAAGTATTAGAGATAGAGCAAAAACATTTGAGGAAGAGATAGCAATAAAATTGTCTGGATATGGCAAAGTTAATAGATTGGTTAAAACGAAAAGGGGTTTTGCTGATATTATTCTTGAAAGAAAAAATAAAAAAATAATTATAGAAATTAAGGACTACCAAGAGAAGGAGATCTCTATTTCTCAAATTAGACAACTCAATAAATATCTTGAAGATTGCAATTATAATTTAGGATTTTTAATATGTAAAAAGAAGCCAAAAAGAGATAGCTTTTTAATTGGAAAAAACACAATATTTATACTGGAAGAAACTGAATTAAATAAGATTCCCAAGTTAATGGATGGGTCTGTCGTATAACGGCTTAGTATTTCTGCCTCCAGAGCAGAAGATGGGGGTTCAACTCCCTCCAGGCCCATTTTTACTAAAATGGAACTTCAATTAAACAGACCTATTGTGTTTATTGACCTGGAAACTACTGGAACTGAAACACTAACTTCTAGAATTGTAGAAATATCTATGTTAAAAATTAATCCTGATGGAAGAGAAGAAATTATAACTACGAGGATTAATCCTCAAATTCCTATACCTCCAGAAGCTATAGCCATTCATGGAATATCTGATAAAGATGTAGCAAACAAACCAGTTTTTGAAGAATATGCACTAAAAATTAGGGAATTCTTAGAAGGATGTGATTTAGGAGGGTTTAATGTAAAGAAATTTGATTTAGAGATTCTCGAAACTGAATTTAGGAGGGCAGAAATTGAGTTTTCAAAAGAAAATCGATATGTTGTAGATGTGCAAACAATATATCATAAACTTGAACCCCGTGATTTACAAGCAGCTCATAAGAAATATTGTGGTAAAGAAATTGAAAAACATCATAGTGCCGAACATGACGTTAGAGCAACTTTTAATATTTTAAAATCTCAGTTAGAAATGCATAATGAGTTACCACATGGGATTAACGAACTACACGACTTTTGTAATGAAAGAAGACCAGCAAGCTGGATTGATAGTAAAGGTAGATTCGTTTGGATAGATAACGACGCAGTAATGAATTTCGGTCCTCATAGAGGAAAATCTTTATCTTATATAATTAAAAATGAACTTGGTTTTCTTAATTGGATGATGACTAAAGATTTTATGCCGGACGCAAAGAAAATAGTATCAGATGCATTAAATGGACAGCTTCCAAGCCATGATATCTAAGATGACCTATTATGTTTATTTACTAGAATGCAAAAATAAAGACGACAAGATAAGTTATTATTGCGGATATACTTCCAAAAGTCCAAACAAGAGATTGCAGGAACATCAAGGTAGTGTAAAGAGGGAGGATAAAAGCCATTATACAGGAAGACAAAAATCTGTCAGGCTTGTTTATTATGAAAGTTATGAAGACAGGAAAACTGCTCTGAACAGGGAAAAAGAGATTAAAAAATTAGGAAGCAAGTATAAAATAAAGTTGGTTGAGGGCACTAATGATAATCCTCAAACCTAAACTTTATAAATCAATTTTCTTTAAGTAAAATATGGCATCATATCCACCAGGACCCCAAAAAGCAAAGCTGGACTACAGTATAGACAGAAAAACCTATGACGAATTTGTCAAGCTATGCAGCAGAAAAGGTTTTGCTCCACAGGTAATCCTTGAGCAGGCAATGAGAAAGTTTGTTCAGACAGGACAGGTATAACTTTTATCAACCGGTAAATTTTCTTGAAAAATGAAAAAATCTTTAAAATGTCTTTTTGGAATGCACGCTTGGGAGAAGTTTATGGGCTTCAGCAATGTAGGCGGTGGGAAATTTATGCAAAGGTATAAATGCAGAATTTGCGGAAAAATAAAAGAGGTTATCAGGTAACAATGAAGAAACTAAGAATTGACGTAAATTTTGCGATATTCATAATATTTTTTGGAATTGCATTAATTGAAGCAATCCAAAAGCAGATTTTTATGGCTCTCGGGATAATGTTTCTCAGAGCGGACAAATAATCACAACCTTTAAAACGGCTAAAAATATGTATATTAATTAAAAAATGAGTGACGAAATAAAAATATCAAAAAAGAATTTGTGGATGTACAGCACTATACTTCTTTTGGTAGTTGTTATAGTCGGCGGAGTGCTGATGTTTAGCGGAGGAGGAAATAACACCAACGGAAACCCCCCTATAGGAGATGTTAATCTTGATGCATTCATATCTAATCCTTCACTTTATCCTTCTCTCGGACCCGATAGTGCAAAAGATGTTGTGATAGAGTTTTCTGATTTCCAGTGTCCTTATTGCGCTTTGGCTTCTGGATTGCCTGATTGGGTTTCTGGGTCGCAATATCAAAGCCAGTATGGAGATTTAATTGGTTCTGCGCAGAAAGTTCAGCAAATGGCAGAGGATGGAAAACTGAGATTTATATATGTGCCAATGAGCTTCCTTGGGCAAGAATCTGTTTATGCAGCTGAGGCGGCATTGTGCGCGAATGAACAAGGGAAATTCTGGGAAATGCACGATGCAATATTCACGGCGCATGACAGCAAAGAGAACAATGGGAAGTATTCAAAAGACAAGCTTAAAATAATTGCAAAGGGCATTGCTGGACTTGACGCAACCAAATTTAACAGTTGTTTAGATACTGACAAGGAACTTTCCAATGTTCAGACTGTAACGAGCCAATCAAGAACTGCCGCAACAGGAACACCAACATTTTATGTTAATGGAGCAAAGATGTCTGCTTCATGGACACAGATATCGGCTGCATTGGGTTAATTTTAACTTTTATTTCTTCAGAGATCTCTATTGCACTTTATTCTTTTCAAAACCATCTTCATATATATCTTCTTCAATGACTTTTGTTATGTCTTTATAATTTCTTTTTTCAGCTATTGTTCGCAGTTTACCTATTGCACCTCTTACACTTCTTAAATCAGCTTCCAAACCTTCTATTCTTGCCATTAATTGTCTGTAAGATCTTTCTCCCAATGGTTGAGTAGGATTTCCATGTAAAAAGGTCCTTGCACCACCAACATAATGATGTTCCATATTATTTAGCATATTTATCAAGCCCTTAGTGGTTTTGTGAGAATCTTTTTCTTCTGTCATATCACTTTTTTGCTGCGTGTATTTTTAAAGATTTATATAGTAAAATATTGTTTTTTACAATCATGAAAGAAATATATCTAGACAATGCGGCGACAACAAAAGTAAGCGATGAAGTTGTTAGAGCGATGCAACCTTATTATACTGACATCTATGCAAACTCTTCATCAAAACATGCGATAGGGGTTAAGGCAAGGGAAGCAGTTGAAAAAGCAAGGAAGATAATTGCAGATAAGATGGGCGCAAAGCCCTCTGAGATAATATTCACTTCAGGGGGAACAGAATCAAATAACCTTGCACTAAAGGGTTTGTTTTACGCAAATTATCCTGCGAAGAATCACATTGTTACAACAAAGATAGAACATGATTCCGTTCTGAACATATGCAGATGGCTTGAAAAGCAAGGCGCAAAAGTAACTTATCTTAAAGTTGATAAGGAGGGTTTTATTAGCCTAGCAGATTTGGATAAGGCAATAACAACAAAAACTTTCTTAGTTTCGGTTATACATGGCAATAATGAAATAGGAACAATTCAGAATATTGAAGCAATTGGAAAATTATGCAAGGAAAAAGGAGTTCTATTTCATACAGACGCCTGCCAGAGTTTTACAAAGGTTCCAATTAGTGTAAATAAAATGAATGTTGATTTGATAACTTTGAATGCTCATAAAATTCATGGTCCAAAAGGCGTTGGAGCTCTTTATGTAAGAGAAGGAATAAAAATTTCTCCTTTGCTTCATGGGGGAGGGCAAGAGAAAGGATTGAGAAGTGGAACAGAGAATGTCCCTTCTGTTGTTGGATTTGCAAAAGCTGTTGAACTTTGTAAAGATAGTGATATAAAGAAAATGATAATGTTAAGAAACAAACTTATCAAAGGGTTGCTGGATATTCCTGATGTCCAACTTAATGGTTCAATTAACAACAGATTATGCAATAATATTAATGTTTCATTTAAAGGAATTGATGGAGAGACTTTGCTTGCTTATTTGGAAAGATATGGAATATATTGTTCAGCAGGAAGTGCGTGTATGTCGAATACCTCTGAGAAAAGCCATGTTCTCAAGGCAATTGGATTAACTGAAAAGGAGATTGAAAGCTCGCTGAGAATAAGCTTAAGCAGATACAATACGCAGAAAGAGATTGATTTCTTTGTTGGAAAGGTAAAGGAAATAGTTAAAAAGCTTAGAAATATTTAAAATTACAATATGGAGAACAAACACGTCGGATATTTAGTTTTGGGCATTGCCATTGTATTAATATTAATAATCTTTTTATTTAATAACGCTGTAACAGAAGCTGTAAGAAGCAGCTGCCTAATCCAGCATGGAGATGTTGAATCATGCGAAATGTATGACAGTGTTAATTCTCAGAAGTACCTTGCTCTTGGAATTGTTGGAATTCTGCTTGTTATAGGATTTGTTTTAATATTTTCAAAACCAATAGAGAAAATAATTGTAAAAAAGATAAAAGAGCCTAAGAAAAAATTGAATTTGGAAGGCTTGGATAGCAAAGAAAAACAAGTTATCAAAATCTTGCAAAATGAAAATGGGACAATTTTCCAAGCGACACTCATGGAAAAGCTTGAAACAGGAAAAGTAGGAATTACAAGGCTTCTTGACAAGCTTGAGGCAAAGCAACTGATTGAAAGAAAGAGAAGAGGAATGAATAATATTGTTGTGCTGAAGGATTGAAATTAGATTTCTACTAATTCGTCTAAGCATAGCCAAATTAAAGAAGCGGAATGAACAATATTGTTGTGTTGAAGGATTGAAGAGAAAGCTATAAAAATTTGATTAGTCTCTTTTTTTGATGGGGGAGAAAAATAAGACATCTAATCGTAAAAATAGAAAGGTTTCCCTTAAGGATTTGTTAATGAGTAGTAAGGGAACTATTTCAATTGAACGGGGCTATTAAAGAGGTTGAGAAACGATGGCCACCATTTACAATAAAAAAATTACAACAAAATCAAATAAAAGAGGTAATAAAACTCCATAATAAGCATTTGGGCAAACGCGATTTTATAAATGAGGAAGAACTTAAAAAAAGAATAAAAACAAATAGAGGAATATTTTTGATTGCAGAGGATAATAAAACACATAAGATTATTGGCATAAAATTTGGATATTTTGATGGCAAGGAGTGTACAGGCAGGGGAATTGTAGTATTGCCAAAGTGGAGAAGAAGGGGGGTTGGAAAGGTTTTAGTTGAGGAATTTGAAAAACAGCTAAAAGCCAACCAAAAAATTAAAAAATATGTCTTTGGCTCTGCAACTGAAACGGGAATTCCTTTCCACATTTATATGGGATATAATCCGGTGGCATTAATGCAATTTAAGGATAAAAATCTAAGAAATAAACTTAATCTCTCTGGATTTAAAATATTAAAAGAGAAATATAATAAAGATTATAAAATTTACCAAATACATATAAAACTTAAAAAATCTTCTCAGAATTTGAACAATTTAAAGATGTTAATTAAAAAGTTTCCTAAAATTAATGTACAATATGTTTTCTCTAAATCCACAGCAAAACTTTAAATTAGTTTCATGAAACTAGTTACATCAAAGCAATTATAATAATCTTTTTCTTGGAAAATGAATGAGTTCAGAAAATAAGACTGAAATAAAAGAGACAAAACAATCACATAAAAAAACCGATTGGGAATTTTATGCTCAGTTTGCTATTATTGTTGTTCTTGCAGGGATACTTATATATAGCTATGCTGGAAATCAGCCGGGAACAGGAAATTCTGTTGGTTCGGGCGGGATAGGAACAGTTTCTGCATCTTCTATTGTTCCGTCAGGCACACCACCAATATATGGCGATGAACTTGGAATAAAATATGATTATGTAAGTGCAAACAACCCTGAAGTTACCGAAAAAACTATTGCTTTTTTGGGCAGTATTGATACCGGAGAAACTCTCGAAGGAGCAGATTTGGATAGGTACATCAATATATTATATAATTTGGAAAATGGCATTTCATGTGAATACTGTTGTGGGGCAAGGGCAATAATATTCAGCAATGGGGATATGGCATGCGGATGTGCGCATTCATATGCAATGAGAGGAGTTGCAAAGTACCTTATAAAATATCATGGAGATGAATTTACAGATGAGCAGATTCTGGAAGAAGTTGGAAAATGGAAAACACTTTTCTTTCCGGGAATAATGGAAGGCAAAGCCCAAGTATTAAAACAGAACGGAATAGAATTCAATTACATTAACCTTGCAAGCAATAAATACAGAGGAATTGAAAAGGGGCAGGCTTCCGGAGCCATGGTTGGAGGATGTTAATAAAATGAAAGGGGGTAAAGTGGAAACACAAAAAATAGTGCTTTGGGCCATAATCGGGCTGTTGTTGCTGGCTGTTATTTACACAGTATTTTTTCAGGGAGGAAGCAGCACGAGTTCTCTTTCATCAACAGCAGGACAGGCAGCAAGTGCATACAGTGGAATGGTAGGCGGCTGCTAAAATCATAACAAAAATAAGAGAATGGAAAAACAAAAAATATTCCTTTGGGCGATTATAGGAATCTTGCTAATTGCGGTTATTTATACTGTATTTTTTAAGATTTCTTCAACCGGAAATTCTGTGAATTCGGGGGAAATAGACACCTCTGATTGGACAGAAAATGAAATAATGAATTATGAGATGCACGGAACTATTCCTGTTAGATTGCAGGGAAAGATTGCAGCTAGCTCAACTGGAACGGGAATGGTCGGAGGCTGCTGATGGAATGTTGCAAAACCAGGGATGAAAAAGGATGCTGCAAAGACATGGAGAAAAAAGAAATAAAAAAAATGGAAAATAATTGCTGTGAAACAGATGATAAGGGAATAAAGCCGAAAAAGAACAGGATATGGCTTTTGGGAACCGGATTAGTTGTTTTGCTAATTTTGTCGCTATTTTTGTTCAAGCCAAGTTCAGCAGGCTATTCCACTGTCGAAGGTTACAATCAGCCTATTCAATTCTATAAGTCAATAACATGCGGATGCTGCGATGCAAATGCAAATTATTTGAAATCAAAGGGCGGATTAGATATTCGGGTTTCTGCAAAAACAGATATTTCGGATGTAAAGGCAAAATACGGAGTTCCATCTGAATTGCAATCTTGCCATACCGCAATTATTGGAGATTATTTTGTTGAAGGGCATATGCCTTTGGAAGCAATAGACAAGCTGCTTGCAGAGAAGCCGGATATAAAAGGAATAGCTCTTCCCGGAATGCCTATGGGAAGCCCTGGAATGCCTGGCTCAAAGAACGGGGATTTTGTAGTCTACGCAATAAACAATGACGGAACTTACGGCGAGTTCATGAGGATATAAAATGAATTGTTGCGGAGATCATTCACACAGCGATCAAAAGAATACACATGAAAATCATAATTCAGAAAACATAAAGAGAAAAAACTCATGGATGATGTGGATTGTTATTTTACTCATTATTTTATTAGTATTCAGTTTCATAAAAATGTAAGGAGGTTTTAAAAATATATAAAATGAAAAAATATTTGATTTTGTTGCCGCTGGTTGCTTTGATTTTAGCTGGTTTCATGACATCAGTTTATGCGAGTGAACATGAACACGAGGGATGCCCTGAACCAAACTCTACCGAATTCGGACAGCATATTGCGATGATGGCTCCAGGGCATCCAAAAATGCATAGTGCAATGTTCGGCCATATGGTTAGCAATATGGCACAAGGCAATTCTTGCTCTCATTAAATGAATAAGACAGGCAAAATGAAAACTAAAGAAATCCGCCCAAGCGTGGTCAGATTAAAGAAATTTTTTATTCTTCCTATTTTGGCAATTTTCCTAATCAGATTTATCTCAGCACACTGCCCCCTTTGCACAATTGGAGCGGGAGCTGCGGCAGCGGGAGCTGTCTGGCTTGGCGTCAGCAAAGTGGTTGTTGCGTTGTTTATAGGCGGTTTTGCAATGTCAATGGGGATGTGGTTCTCAAAAATAGTAAAGAAAAAATATATCCCCTGCCAAAAAACAGTGATTGTTCTTATTGTTTTCCTTACCACCATCATTCCTCTAATGCCTATATTTACTGCAATAGGACCATTGTACCTCTCCTTTATTGGTGAATACGGGGTAACGTATGCTATTAATTATTCAATTGCGAGTAGCTTGTTTGGGGGATTGATTGTTTTTTCCTCTCCATCTCTTAGCAAGATGATAACAAATTTTAGAAAAGGAAAAATAATTCCATTTCAAGGTGTTATAATAACTCTTTCACTTATGATTATTTTAGGAATTTTGATTCAGTTTAGTTTAACCAATTTAAGGAGTGGCGTTATAACTGGTTCAATTGAACGTTTGACTCCTGACGAATTTGAAAAAGTGATCCAAAATGAAAGTGTCTTCTTATTGAATATTCACACTCCATATCAGGGTCAAATTAATGGAACTGATGAAATAATCGAAGATTGGGAAAATATTGAAAAATATATGGACAAATTACCCAAAGATACATCTACTCCAATAGCTGTCTATTGCAGAAGTGGGCGCATGTCTGAATCTGTAGCTGAAGATCTTAAGGAGATGGGTTATCAAAAGATTTACGACCTTGATGGGGGAATGAATTCATGGGAAGAATCCGGGAGGAAAATAATTTAAGATGGAACCCATAAATTGGACATTAGTTGGAATAGTTTTATTGTTTTTTGTTCTGTTGACTATCAAATCTTTTTTTAACATTAAGAAATTTTGTACAATATGTTTGTCAGTAACTTTAACCTGGATGACTTTGTTAATACTCTATTTTATAGGCATTTTTACAGATAAAATAATTCTTGCAATATTAATAGGGCATACATCCCTTGGAATTTATTATATATTAGAGAAAAAAGTAAGAAAAGAACTTTTGATTTTCAGATTGCCTTATCTTTTGACAAGCATTTCCTTAATTTATTTTATACTTAGTGGTTTTATTCTTAACGGATTATATGTTCTTTTAGGATTATGGCTATTATTCATTTTGACTTATTTATTCAAATTCAACAAATTCACAAAAAAAATAATAGAATGCTGCAAAAAATGGTAAGAGATAATTCTGTTTTATACGGACTCCTAGCCGGGCTTGGTTTGCTTATATTTTATTTAGCAGTAGTTTCTATTTTTCAAGGAATTGATTTTGCTTTTTTGAATCTTAGAAGCCTTTGGTATCTTATCTTTCCTCTTGCTGCTGGTTTTGGAACACAGATTGGGCTTTATACTTCTATAAAGCACACTGCAGCACTTACAGGACAGGTTGCTGGAACAGGCGGAGTTTCTGCTGGAAGCATGGTTGCATGCTGCTCGCATTTTTTGTTTAACATAATCCCCTTCATAGGATTTTCAGCAATTGCGGTGGTTTTGATGAAATATCAGCCATGGTTTTTGTCAGTAGGAATTTTGTCAAATGTGATAGGAATAGGAATAATGATGAGACATAAAAAGAAGATGAAATCTATGGAGAAGAAAAATGAATAATAATCATATGTGGTTAATGATTCTTGCGTGCGGAGGAGCATTTTTGCTTATTTTAGTGCTCCCCTTTTTTGGACTCTCACGGAGCTGGTCTGCTGGAGTAGGTATTTTTGTAATGGTTGGTTTGCACTTATGGATGATGAAAGGGCACTCTCACAATCATAACCATTTGAGCAACAAAAGAATGAAAGGGGGTTTGCATAATGGATAAAAGAATAATCCTGTATGCTGTGATAGGAATCTTGATATTTGGTCTTTTGATATTTACATTTTTTCCTGGGATAATCCAGGCACTTGGAGACTCTGGGAAATCTGGATTGGATAAATGCAAGCCCGAACCGGGATATACAGGGGAATCATGGAGAGAGCATATGGGGCATCATCCTAACTTATATAAAGAATGCTTAACATAGAGCATGTTAGAGGAGGTGAAAAATGGTAAAACAAAATTTAGGCAGAGTTGACAGAGTTTTAAGATTTGCGCTGGCTTTTTGGTGGCTTGGACCTTGGGCACTCAGAACAAATCTTGTGTGGCTTAATTGGGTAATTATTGTGGTCGCATTGATTGCATTGCTAGAGAGCTTTACGGGATATTGCTGGTTGCATAATCTCTTTGGGATACACAATCAGAACCAGTAAGGAAATTGAAAGGAGGTATAAAAATGAAATTAGAAATTCAAAAGTTCTCGCTTGCTCTGTCTGTGACAATGGGTATTATTTATGTAGTCTGTGCAGTGTTCGTGGCATTATGGCCTGACTTTGCGCTACAACTATTTGGCTGGCTTGTTCATCTAGTTAATGTGGACAAGTTTGCAGGTGGCGTTCAAATGACCACTTTCGGATTTATCATCGGTCTTCTGCAGGTGCTGGCATATACTTATATAGTGACCCTTGTATTTGCATGGCTGCATAATAAATTTATGAAGTGATAAAAAATCAATATGGCACTGCTTAATGAATGGTTGGTATTTTCATTAATCCTATTTGGAATTTGGCTAATTATCTTCTTGTTTAGAAAAAACTTGAAAAAAGAGATGTTTTTGGTTAGTTTATTTACAATGCCATTCGGACTTACAGAGCCCTTGTTTGTGCCTGCATATTGGAATCCCCCCTCTCTATTCAATCTTGCTGCGACAACCGGTTTTGACATTGAAAGTCTAATTTTTAGCTTTGTCATTGGAGGAATCGGATCTGTTTTATACGGGGTATTTTTTAAGGTAAAGCAGGCAAAGATGAATTACCATGAGATGTATAGCAAAAAGCATAGATATCATCTTCTCGCCTTATTTTCTCCAATAATAATATTCCTAATTTTATGGCTTCTTACGGATTTAAATCCGATTTATTCTGCGAGCATAGCCATGCTTGTCGGGGGAATGGCAACCCTATTATGCAGGCCTGATTTAAAAAAGGAAATCTGGATGGGAGGTATTTTATTTCTTTTGTTATATTTTGTATTTTTCTTTTTCTTCATATTGGTTTATCCGTATGCTGTTACAAAATTCTGGAATCTTTTAGCAATATCTGGGATAATGATTCTTGGCATCCCTCTTGAAGAGCTTATATTTGCATTTACATATGGATTAATGTGGAGCAGTGCTTATGAGCATGTTTTATGGCATAGATTGAAATAAAAAATCTTTTATACCCTCTTTTACAATAGAATGAATATGGAAAACAATAAAAGATTGGGGATTATCTTGGTTGTTCTTTCTCTAGTTATAGGCGGAATATTTATTTATTATATATCAAACCTTACGCAGAAATCCCAAGAGCTCGGTTGTTTTAATAATCAGGAATGTTTTGCTGTTGAAAAAGGGCTGTCAGTTTCACATGTTGCAATAGGCATTTTTTCTTTTATGTTGGCTTTGGGATTTTATTTGCTATTTTTTAATATGGCTGAAATCATCAAACAGAAAAAATATGACCTTAGCAAGTTAAATAAGGAAGAAAAAAGAGTATTTTCATTTATCAGAGAGAACAAGGAAAAAGGCACATACCAAAGCAACATTGTTGAGAGCTTTAATTTTCCAAAATCAAAAGTTACCAGAATTCTGGACAGATTGGAACAGTCTGGGGTTATAGAAAGAAAAAGAAGAGGCATGACTAATATCATCGTATTAAAATAAGGTAGCCAGAGCCGGTTTTAGGCAGTGAAACTAGTTCTACGATACCCTTATAAGCGGTTTTTTTGACCTTATTTTATTAGTTTGTTTGAAAAGATAATTGATGAAAGGAGGTTAAAAATGAGTGAAGAAACAATAACAATAAAGAAAGACTCTCTTTGGAAGTATAGCACCTTTTTGCTTTTGGCTGTATTGGTGATTGGTGCCTTTTTTGTCTTTTCCGGAAACAAGGGAACAGGGCAAGCGGTACAACAACCGACACAACCATCTCAACAACCCGGAGTAGTTAGCGCAAGCATGGACGATGACGCTGTTCTTGGAGATGCAAATGCTCCTGTAACAATAATAGAATTTAGTGATTATCAGTGTCCGTTCTGCAGGAAGTTCTGGACAGAGACATTGCCATCAATAAAATCGGAATATATTGATACAGGAAAGGTTAATCTTGTATACAGAGATTTTCCATTAATAAGCATACATCCAGGAGCACAGCCTGCTGCGGAAGCTGCTGAGTGTGCAAGAGACCAGTATGGCGGAGATGAAGCATATTTCAAAATGCATGATAAAATCTTCTCCGAACAGAATATCTTAGATGGCGGAGATCCAATTGCAGGACCTGTAAGGGGAACAGCGCAATTCACTTCTGAGGATTTGAAAGCATGGGCAAAAGATCTTGGTTATAATATAGATAGCTGCTTGGACTCTGGAAAATTCAGAAATGAGGTCCTTGAAGATTTGTCTGATGCAACAGCAGCTGGCGGACAGGGAACACCTTATTTTGTAATTAATGGAAAACCATTAAGCGGGGCCCAGCCATTCGGTGCATTCCAACAGGTGATTGATGCAGAACTTGCATGATAAGCAAACATTTATTTATTTTTATTATTTTATTTGTTTGATAAAAAAGAAAGAGGTTATAAATGACAGAAGAAACAGAAACACATAAATGTGAAATTTGTGATAGAATATTTAATTCTGTAGATAGTTTAGCAATGCACAAGAAGGTAAAGCATTCAGAAAATGTCAAAGAAAGAGAGATGGTGGGGCATACTACCAAAAAGAGCAAGAAGGGAATAATTTGGATTTTCGTAATAGCAATAGTGATTATCGGAATAATATGGCTAATTTCTGGTGTTAAAACATTACCCCCAACAGATTTGAGGGGGCATATTGAGACAAATCCAACAAGCCATGTTTTGAAAGAGACTATGCCTATTGCAATACAAAAACACATGCTTGAGCATGCAGACGGAACAGGCGGATCAGGAGTTGTTATTAACTACAATTGCGAAGATTATTTATGTGAGAAAAACATAATTGAAAATTTAGAGACTTTTTCTTCTAATTACAGCTATGTCTATGTTGCTCTCTTTGAAGGAATGGATGCAAAAATAGCCCTGACAAAACTCAACAAAATCGAAATCCTTGAAGAGTATGATGAAAACATGATAAAAAATTTTATTGAGGGATTTTAGATGGACTTTAAAAGCATCTTAGGCACATGGAGGCTCGTTTTCCACAATTGGAAATATGTGGTTTTAGCTGTTTTTGTGGCTTTGTTATTTTATTCACTTAACGTTTTTATTAACAATTGGACAACTTTTTTCTCTTTTTACTCTGCTCTTGGTTTTTTTGGAACAGGCAAATTATTTTTTACATTGCTTTTTGGCTTTGGAAATACCATAAGGCTTTCCTCTTACCTAAGTCTGCTGGTCACCAGCGTTTTTTTTGGCTTACTTTTTTCTTTAGTTGTTTATAAGGTAAATATCTTAAAGGTGGCTTTGGGCAGCGCCGGAATCTTTGCTTCTCTTGGGATTTTTCTGGGAGCATTGGTTCCGGGATGCGTTGCATGTGGTGTCGGCTTATTATCCTTGCTTGGATTAAGTGCTGCATTTCTGACCTTTCTTCCCCTTCAGGGATTGGAACTTTCAATTTTATCCATATTTATCCTCTCTTTTGCAATCTTAAAAACCAGTGATGATATGTACAAATGCAACATTTCCATCCTTTCAAAAAATAAAAATAATTCCACGAAAATAAATTTATATACCCTCTTTTACAATTAATTTTATGAGTGTTAAAGAATTTTTGAAATATGCAAGCGAAGAAGAGAATTTGTTTAAAACTTTATTCATTTCCTTATTTACCTCTTTCGCGGCTTTGGCTTTATTTTATTTTATAGGACTGAAAAATGTAGAAAACTTCATTCCAAAATACGGGATTTATTTGTTCTTAGCAATCTTAAGCTACTCCCTAATTCTTCTTTCAGCAAGACATGTCCGGATATATAAAGAATTTGCATGCATGTCGGGAATGATGATAGGAATGACAATTGGAATGATTGCGGGCTTTCTTTCAGGATTTTTCATAGGGGCGACAAATGGAATGTTTTGGGGAAGCGTGTTCGGGATGGCTGTAGGAATATTATTTGGTGTATGGAACGGAAAATGCTGCGGAATAATGGGAACAATGGAAGGGATGATGGCGGGATTCATGGGGGGATTGATGGGAGCAATGACCGCATTGATGACCTTTAATGACAATGTGATTTATATGGGAATAATAACATTTATTATAGCTGGTTCTATATTACTCGGATTGAATTATATGATATACAAAGAAACAAGAGAGATTAAAGAGAAGAATAGTGAAGATAATTTCTTTATAGTGTTCTGGAGTCTGTTGCTCACGGCAATTACTGTATGGATGATGGTCTTCGGGCCAAGGAGCGCGCTGTTCCAATGAAAACTGCATATTACATAATGATGATAATCCTTCTGTTGGGGATTGTAGGATTTTTTATGTTTGGCCGTTCTGGGGCAAATGCTCTGGGAAATGCTATAAACGACAATTCTAACGGAAACTTTCAAAAGGTTGTTCTTGGCATAAAGAATTACAATTATTATCCTAACACGGTAACTGTGAAATCGGGAGAGCCGGTGAGAATATACCTTGATGCGAGTGTTGTCGGATGCTACAGGGGATTTACGATAAAGGACTTTGGAATTGCAAAATATTTAAAGACTCCTAGCGATTATATTGAATTCACACCAAATAAAAAGGGGGCTTTCCGTTTTGCATGTTCGATGGGGATGGGAACAGGCATGCTGATAGTTGAATAGGAAAGCTTTAAATAGTTATATGTATCAAAGTTTCATATGATAAATAAAGCCATATTACAACATTTTGAGCACAAGCATCATGAACACTTTACAGAGGAAGAGATATATGATGCTTACAAGATATTTTTTGGAACATTGGTTTCAGAGTCAAGATTAAAAATTATTAATTTGCTCAGGCATGGCAGGAAAAATGTTTCTGAAATCAGTAAAGAGCTAAAGGCGGACCAAACATCTATCTCACATGATTTGGCCAGATTGAAAAAATGCGGGTTTGTAGATGTTGAAATCAATGGCAAATTTAGGTATTATAAATTAAATGAAGAAACAATAAAGCCATTAATAGAATTAATAGATAAGCACATGTCTCAATATTGTATTCATATATTAAAAAATTGAAAGAAAATATGAAATTTTTAATCAAACGCGTTAAAACGCATATGAAGGGAGGTAAAAAATAAAATGAAAAATGAAAACTTGCTGATGTGGATTTTAGGACTGGTTGTTGTCCTTTTCCTATTTGGAGGATTTGGCATGATGGGATTTGGAGGAACATACGGCTATGGAGGAATGATGTCCGGATTTGGCTCAATGTGGCTGTTTGGATGGTTGTTTATGGCTTTAGTTACAGTTGCACTCGTATTATTTATAGTCTGGCTTGTAAAGCAACTTCAAAAGAAATAAGATAAAAAATGGAAAGATTATTTCAATGCAAGGAATGCGGACTTTATTATAAAACCAAAGAAATGGCTGAAAAGTGCGAGTCATGGTGTAAAAAATATAAAAGCTGCAATCTTGAAATAACTAAACATGCTATAAAACTAAACAAAAGATGAAAAAATACAAGATAACAATTTCTGGAATGCACTGTGCGAGCTGCGCCTCAAACATAGAAAGAAGTTTGAAGAAAGTTTCAGGAGTCAGGGGAGCATCAGTTAGCCTTATGTTGAAGAAAGGACGGGTTGAATGTGATGATTCCGTCAGCGAGGAAGAACTGAAAAAAGCTGTGGCAAGAGCAGGATACAAAGCAGTGGGGATGGAAAAAGAATGAAGATGGTAAAAATTATATTTATGGATTTTCAGAAGGACTTTACAGCTAAAGGAGGAGTTTGTTATGAAAAGAGGGGGAGTGTTGATTTTGTTAAGAACGTTCTTGTTCCCTATTTAAGAAAACATAACATAAAGATTGCTGAAATAATTTCTGATTATAGACAACCTCGGCCTGGAGATAAGGGAGATTTATGTCATCCAGGAGAATGGGGCTATGAATCCGAAATCCCTAAAGATGTTAAATTAGATAATATTTGGATTAAATGTATGAATTCACCAATTTGGATTAAAAAAAATATAGGAATTTCTGGCAAAAAACCAGGACTTCCTTATCAAACCCCAGAATTATTTAATAAATGGTTAGAAAAAGTTGTTGGAAAACCAAATGATTTTAATGAAGTTATTTTAATTGGATTAACTGCCGATTGTTGTATTTTATCTTTAGCACAAGAACTAAACTGGCATGGTTATAAGGTTAAAATATTGGAAGAAGCTACTGATACATATTCTGGAAACCAACAAGAAAAGAAACAAATTCTTAATAATCCTCCTTTAAAAAATTGGGCAGAACCTATTTCATGGGAAGAATTTAAGGAGAATATAAATTAAAATGAACCACGAACACAAACATCAAGAAATGCCAGCAGAAGAAATGGAAAAAATGGACACACATCACCATGATCAGCCTGTTGAGGACACAGAAATAAAAGACTGGAAAAGAAAACTAGTGTGGAGCTGGATTTTCACAATTCCAATTGCCATCTTGATGCTTTCTGAAAGACTTTTTGGCTTTGCATTGATTGAAATACCTTATTCTACCATTGTCATACTTCTTTTGGGTTTTCCAGTTGTATTTATATTTGGATGGGACACAATTAAAGGCGGAACGCGGGGATTATTTACTTTTTACTTTAACATGGACTCTTTGATTGCTTTGGGAACTGTTATTGCCTATTTGACTGGCATTTTTTCATTGGGAGATGTGGTTTTGGATTATTCTGGTGTTTCTGCAATGATAATGGCCTTTTTCACAACTGGGAAATATGTAGAAGCGGTTGCACGTGGAAGAGCTTCACAGGAAATAAAGAAACTTCTCGAGCTTGGTGCAAAAAGTGCAACCGTTGTAAGAGGAAGTAAGGAATTTACGATTCCTGTTTCGGAAGTCAAGATAGGAGATATTATAATTGTCAAGCCAGGAGAAAAAATTCCAACAGACGGGGTTGTTGTCAAGGGAGAAAGTGCTGTTGATGAATCGATGGTTACTGGTGAAAGTCTTCCAAATGATAAGGTGAAAGGAGGTAATGTTATTGGGGCAACAATAAACCAAGATGGAATTCTTTATGTTAAAGCGACTAAGGTAGGAAAAGATACTTTCCTTGCACATATTATCAAACTGGTTGAAGAAACTCAGAGCGAGAAGATTCCAATTCAGAAATTGGCTGATAAGATTACTGGAGTATTTGTTCCGACAATTTTGGTAATGGCTATTCTTACTTTTGCAAATTGGTGGTATTTCTCGCAGGATTTAAGCAGGGCACTTGGAGTTGGAGTTGCAGTGCTTGTTATTGCTTGTCCCTGCGCCCTTGGACTCGCAACACCTACTGCATTGATGGTTGGAAGTGGAATGGGAGCCAAAAGAGGGATATTAATTAGGAAGGGAGAAGCCATTCAGACAATGAAGGAAGTCAAGACGGTGATATTTGACAAGACGGGAACAATAACAAAAGGAAAACCAGAAGTGAGAGAGATATATTCAAAGGCAAAAGAAAACTATATGATGGAAATTGCTGCAAGCCTGGAAAAATTGAGTGAACATCCTCTTTCAAAGGCTATTGTTAATAAAGCTAACTTGAAGAAATACAAAAAAGTAACTGGATTTAGGGTATTAAGGGGAAGAGGAGTTGAGGGAAAAATTGGCAAGAATGAAGTAATAATTGGAAACACAAATTTAATGAAGGAGAAGAAAATCTCTGTAAAAGAATTTGAGAATAAGATACAGAGCTTTGAGGAGAATGGATACACCACAATAATTGTTTCTGAAAACCATAAGGCTATAGGAATTATGGGAATTGCAGATGCTGTGAAGGAAGATTCCCTAAATGCAATTTTTGAATTGAAGGAATTGGGATTTAGGGTTGTTATGCTTACAGGCGATAATGAAAGGACTGCAAAGGCAATAGCAGAGCAGGTCGGAATAAACGAAGTGATTGCAAATGTGCTTCCGGAAGACAAGGCAAAGAAAGTTGAAGCGCTTCAGCTTGAAGGAATGGTTGCATTTGTGGGGGATGGAATAAATGATGCGCCTGCGTTGAAACAGAGCAATGTCGGAATCGCAATGGGTTCTGGAAGTGATATAGCCATCGAATCTGGGGATATTGTCCTTGCGAATGGAAGCTTGTCCGGAGTTGTGTCTGCGATAAAATTATCAAAGGCAACATTTTCAAAGATAAAACAGAATCTTTTCTGGGCTTTTGCATATAATATTATCGCGATTCCTATCGCGATTGGAGGGCTCCTACATCCAGTCATAGCTGAGATTGCGATGGCCCTTTCAAGCATAACTGTTGTGACAAATGCAAATCTGCTGAGAAGAAAGAAGATTTGATATTCACTTTATTTTATTTCCTTTCTTGATATTTTCAGAACCAATTAACCATTGGTGATTTTCAGGAGCAAATGCCTTCTTAATTTCTTTGGATTTTTCTAAATTAAAAGATGATAATGGTTTAATATGGTCTATGTGCCAATTTTTAATATCCTTGGGAAATGGTTTTAGGTGATTTATTATAACACCAAAGTCTATTCCATATTTTTTGGATGAAGAAGTTTTTCCATTTTTTGTATATCGCTTAAATGCTTGATATAAAAGATTTCTCAATCTAATAGCAATTTCAAATTGAGTATCTTTCTCTCTCCTATTTTTATGATAAATTTTATACCAGTTATTTCTTTTTCTTTTGAACTCAGGATTATCTTTTATGAGATAATATCTTTTCAGAGAGTTTATTCTTGCCCCTTTCAGATATTTTTCCCGTTGCTCTTCTGCAACAATTCTATTACAACTTTTACAGTACCATGAAGTCATCGACCTTTCTTTATTTTTACCCCTCTTGCAGGGCTTGTTCGTACATAATTAATAACACTAAATTACTTTAATATTTTACTGTTTAGTAGTCAATAAAGTATTTAAACAACTTTTATTTTAGGGTTCTCGGTTATACAATAAATGGTAACTTTTATAAAGAAGCATACAATAGATTGTATATGAAATGCCCACACTGCAACAGCGAAAAACTAAGAGTTACGGATAAAAGAGCCTCTCCTGAAGGCATAAGGAGGCGAAGAGAGTGCCTGAAATGCAAAAAAAGGTTCACCACATATGAGAAAATAGAGAGGGAAAATCTTTATGTGGTAAAAAAGGATGGGAGAAGAGAAAAGTTTGACAGACAAAAGATGTCAAACGGAATTTACAGGGCTTTTGAAAAGCGTCCTGTATCGAAAGAAGACATAGACAAAATGATAAACGAAATTGAGGAGCAACTGGGAAGAAGAGGGAAGAAAGAAGTGAAGAGTTCTGCTATAGGCGAGCTGATTATGAAAAAGATAAAGAGGCTTGATAATGTTGCTTACATAAGATTTGCTTCTGTATACAGGGATTTTCAGGACATAAGTGATTTCAAGAAAGAATTGAAGGAGTTGAAGGAATAGGATGGTTAAGGAAAATAGGGAAAATTTCCCAACTCATTCTCCTATAATCTTAAAAAGTTATGATGCTCGAAGACATATTGCTGTTCAAGAGGCATACTCTTTGTTAAATATCCAACAGGATTCTAATTTATCGCCCCAGAAGCTTAAAAACGCTGCTGAGGAAGGCACAATACAAATTTATGAGTTTAATGGAGAACAATACTTTGATAGACTAGACGTAGGAAGAGTTTACCATCAAACTCCAAAAACAAGCGATGGATTAACCATAGATAGATATTTTTCGAAGCCGGATGAAAATCCCTTCGAAAGTGTTGGAAAATATGAAAAAAGAAATCTAAAAATTGCAAAAACTGACGGAACAGTGGTCTTTGAGATGAAAGATGCAGAGTTTCCAGAATCCTGGAGAGAGGATTCTTTAAGTATTATAGCCCAAAAATACTTTTTTAAGCCTGATAAGGCAGAATGGAAGGAAAAATTAAAACAAAGGATAGGTAGGGAGCATGAATTTTCACCTGTTCATTTGATTAATCGTGTTACTAATTTTATTGCTGACGCTGGACAGAATCTGGGATATTTTGCAACGGAAGAAGATAAGAGGGCTTTTGCTGATGAGTTAAAATGGCTACAGATTAATCAGAGGTTTGCATTTAATTCTCCGGTACAATTTAATGCAGGAATTTTCAATGAATATAAAATTTCAGGGAGCCAATCATTGGGATACTGGAGAAATCCTAAAACTGGAGAAGTGCAAAAAAATGAGGCTGGAGAATTTGTAAATCCTCAGTGTCATGCTTGTTTCATTAAGGGTCCAAATGATGATTTGGAAAGTATTTTAGAACATGTAAAAGATGAGGGAGCGGTATTTTCATTGGGTTCTGGTATAGGTCAGGAAATAGGAGTTCTAAGGGCAGAGGGAGAACTTCTTTCTGGCGGAGGGAAGGCATCTGGATCTATGAGCTTTATGAAGGGATATGATTTTTGGGCTGGAGTAATAAAGTCTGGAGGAAAAAGCAGAAGAGCTGCAAGGATGACTACTATGAGATATCATCACCCAGATATTATGAAATTTATAAGAAGTAAAGTAAGAGAGGAAAAGAAGGCAAAGGTTTTAGTGGAGAATGGTTATGAAGGAGGAATGGACGGCGAAGCAATTACTACTGTTGCTTTCCAGAATACAAATATCTCTGTCAGATTGGATGACGACTTCTTTAAAAAATTAAAAGAGGGGGGAGATGTTGAGCTATTTTATGTTAAATCTGGAAAAGTAGCTGGAAAGGTTTCAGCAGAAAGATTACTCAAAGAATCTGCATTTGGTTCATGGAGAGTTGGTGATCCCAACATCCAATATGAATCTTCAATTCAGGGGATGCACACTTCTTCAAATTCGGGGAATATCAACTCCAGCAATCCATGCTCAGAATATATGTTTTTGGATGACACCTCTTGTAATCTATTATCGCATAACCTTGGTAAATATGCTGACGAAAAGGGAAAATTTGATATTGAAGGATTCAGAAAGGGGGTTTATGTTTCATCAATTGCTTCAGATATTCTTAACGACAGTGCGTCTTATCCAATAAAAAGTATTGCAACAATTAGCCCTGAATTTAGAACAATAGGAGTGGGTTATGCAAATCTTGGAGGATTGTTAATGAGAAAAGGAATCGCATATGACTCTGAAAGAGGAAGGGCATTGGCTGCTGCAATTACCTCCTTAATGACTGGAACGGTTTATGAGGCTTCTGCAGATATGGCTGAAAAATTAGGCACATTTACCCACTTTGAATTTAACAAAAAACCTGCAACTGAGGTTATGAAAAAACATGAAAAAAACCTTGAAAAAATTCTTTGGCAAGATGTAGACATTCTTGGTTTAAAGGAGGCAGCATATAATTCATGGGAAAAAGTTAATAGAAGAATAAGTGAGGTTGGAATTAGAAATGCTCAGGCAACTGTATTGGCACCAACAGGAACAATAGCCTATTATATGGGTTGTCAAGATTCTACAGGGGTTGAACCATCACCTTCCTTAAAGATATTTAAAAATTTAGCTGGAGGTGGTTCAATAGAAGTTGTGAATGAGGAAGTTTCAAATGCTCTTAACAATCTTGGATATTCTGAGCAGCAAAGAAAAGAAATTATGGAGTTTGTTGATAAAAATGGGGTTGTTGTAGGCGCCCCACAAATGCAATCAAGTCATTATAAAATATTTGATACTGCTTTTGGAAATGTCAGAGGGGAAGGGACTATTCCTTTTGAAGGGCATATAAGAATGCTTGGAGCAACGCAACCCTTTATTTCAGGAGCAATTTCAAAAACAAATAATCTTCCAGAAAGAGCAACTGTCAAAGAAATTTATGATGGTTATATTCTTGGGCATGAATTGGGGCTGAAAGCATTAGCAGTTTTTAGGAATAACAGCAAGATAACGAGTGCATTGACTTTTGGAGATAAAAGTTTGGTAAAGCTTAAGAGAGGAGAAAAAGATGATTTGATAACCGAAAGAGGAGCATTTGAAAAAGAAGTTAGGATA
This sequence comes from Nanobdellota archaeon, assembly GCA_020053375.1. Taxonomy (GTDB): domain Archaea; phylum Nanobdellota; class Nanobdellia; order Pacearchaeales; family GW2011-AR1; genus JAGVNG01. The sequence goes on from JAGVNG010000017.1 coordinate 31,584, forward strand.
GGAGGTTCTTCTATTCATATGATTGTAAGTGAATATAAGGATGGAAGACCTGGACAAATTGCTTTCTTATCCCATAAATCTGGATCAACTCTTAAAGCATTATTGGAAACACAAGGGATTTTAGCATCAAAGGCTCTTAAACGAGGTGTTCATTTAAGAGATATAATTGGGGCATGGGAAAGTCAATCTTTTGAACCAGGAGGTTTTGTTCAGGGAGATAATTATATAAAAAAGGCTGGCTCACCTTTGGATTATGCTGCAAAAGTATTGAAATTGCATTATCTCGGTGATTTAGATGCTGCAGAAAAGAGAGAAGAGGTTAATATAGAAGAATTGCAGGGATTCAAGAATGGAGCGTTTTTACATTATGCAAGAGAAGGAATTGATGATTGGGATGTTGACCATGTATTAAAAGACCCTATCCTTGGAGGTTTTGTGCAAGCAGATGAGAATTTGTTAAAAATACTTAAGAAAAAAAATGGTTCTCAGCAAACCCATAATTCAAATGAACCTCCCTGTACCTTATGTGGAAATCTTATGAAGCAAACTCTTCCTGGATGTTTTAAATGTACTGTTTGTGGTGATAAAGTTGGTGGATGTGGTTAGCAACACAAATTCTTATAAAATAAGTTTCCTAACATTGTAAAATGCAAGAAATTACTCTGAAAGTAAAGAAAATTCATCCAGATGCGAAGCTTCCGGTCTATGCACATCTCGGAGAGGATGCGGCGATGGACGTCACATCAATAAGCAGAGAAATAAAGGATAAATATGTTGAATACAGGACAGGATTGTCCTTGGAAGTTCCAAAAGGACATGTTTGTCTGATATTTCCAAGAAGCAGTATTACAAATAAAGATTTAATGTTGAAAAACTCTGTCGGAGTTCTTGATTCAGGATATAGAGGAGAGTTAATTTTCAGGTTTCAAAAATTTGGAGAGGAAATTTATGAAGTTGGTGATAGAATAGGACAAATTATGATTCTTCCGTATCCTATTGTAAAAGTTGAGGAAGTTTTAGAGCTTGGAGAAAGCAAGAGAGGAGAAGGCGGCTGGGGGCATACAGGAAAGTAACTTTTATAAACAGGCTTAATTCTAAAATAAAATGGCAGTTACAGAATTAACAAACCGGCAATTTGATGAATTCACTAAAAAGGGAGTTGCAATTGTGGATTTCTTTGCAGATTGGTGCATGCCCTGCCTCATGATGGCTCCTATAATGGATGATTTGAGCAATAAGTTAGGCAAAAAAATCAAGTTCGGCAAGATAGATGTTGATGAAAACCATATAATCGCCGAAAAATTCCATGTTCATTCAATACCTAACTTTGTTCTTTTCAAGGACGGAAAGGCTGTTGAGAGGTTTGTAGGCTCGATGCCTGCTGAGGATTTTGAGGAAAAGTTGAAGAAGTTTATATAAAAAGTGGCCCCGATGGGATTTGAACCCACGACACCTGGATTAAAAGTCCAGTGCTCTACCAGACTGAGCTACGGAGCCGTAATCCAGTATAAGTTTCATCATTTAAAAAAGCTTTTGTAGGACTTTAATTATATAGGGGAATTTCCCAAGAAATCTCTCCGTTTCTTCAAAACCTCTTCTCAAACCAAAATTTAGAAAGATTTAAAAACCAAATTTTGGTTTCTTTTATTATTAACCAGTTATTAAAGTCATTAACAATTGGTTGAAAGCTAAACACTTTCCTGCCCAAAAAATGCACATACTCCAGCCAAAACATTCTAAGTTAAACGAAAAAGAGACTAAAGAAGTATTACTAAACTTTAACGTTTCCAAGTCACAGCTTCCAAAAATATACTCTACAGACCCTGCTCTGTCCGAGGGATGCATTAGTGGAGACATAATAAAAATAGAAAGAAAAGAAGGAGAAAAGACCTATGTTTACTATAGGGTTGTAATATAATTAATATGAAAATTTCAAGTTTCCAAGGAAGTAACTAAACAATGGAAAAAGGACACAAGCATCTTGTTATGAAGAAATATCTCGAAGAGCATTCGCTGGTAGAGTCAAATGTCATTTCTTTCAACAATTTTATTGAAACAAGAATGCAGAAAATCGTCGAGGAAATAGCAGAAACCATAAACAACGAGGACTTTGAAATCAAGCTCGGAAAAATAACCATAGGAAAGCCAAAAATAACAGAAGCTGACGGAAGCTCTTCTTTGATAACGCCAACCGAAGCAAGATTGAGGAGCCTTACATATGCCGCTCCTGTTTACCTTGAAATCAGCGTGAAGAAGGATGACCAGGTTGATTCAGAGACAGTTGAAATTGGGAAGATTCCTGTTATGGTGAAAAGCAAGATATGCAATACTCACGAGATGTCAAAAGATGAATTGATTAAAAATTACAATGACCCTCTTGACCCGGGCGGATATTTTATAATAAAAGGAAATGAAAGGGTGATGGTAATGGCAGAGGACCTTGCCGAAAATCAGTCTTTTGTGGAAACGGACTCAAGGGGCAATTTGATTCTCAAAATGTTTTCTCTTAAGGGAACATACAGGATTCCCGTTACAATATTTGAGGACAAGGAAGGCTTGTTCAATCTTTCTTTCAGTCGGTTCAAGGACTTGCCAGTAGTTGTTATACTCAAGGCGCTCGGACTTACAAAAGAATCAGACATTGCAAAATACATAGGAAAGGAAACGGACAGTGTCGTTGTTAACCTTTATGAATTTGTCAACATAGCTGAGAAGGAAGATGCCATGATTTACATTGCAGAGAAAACAAATCTTCAAGGAACAAAAAAAGAAATTCTTGACCGGGTCAAGCAAAGGATTGACTCCTATCTTTTCCCCCATATTGGCCAGAAAAAGGAAGACAGGATGAAAAAAGCAATAACACTCTGCAAATTAATAAAGCAATTTTTGACTGCAAAGGAAAATCCCCAATTAAGAACAGACAAGGATCATTATGCAAATAAAAGGGTTAGACTATCAGGTGACCTTTTAGCAACTTTGTTTAGGGTTAATCTTGGAATTCTTATCAGGGATATACAATATTCCCTTCAGAAATCATCAAAGAGAAGGAAATTCTTTTCAATAAAAATAATAGCAAAATCAACCCTATTCTCGCACAGGATTGAATCTGCAATAGCGACGGGAAGCTGGACAGGAGAAAGAAGCGGAATAACCCAAAATATGGACAAGACAAATTATCTTGCAATAATTTCCCAGCTTCAGAGAGTATCAAGCATGCTTCCTAGCGATCAGGAAAACTTCATGGCAAGAACTCTTCACCCAACACATTATGGAAGATTCTGTCCGATAGAGACGCCTGAAGGAACAGAAATTGGGCTTAGGAAAAATCTTGCAATTCTCAGCCAGGTGTCAACCAGAATAAATCTCGACGAGGAAAAATTCCTGAAAGACATGGAATCAATGGGGCTGGACAAGGAAGGAATAGAGGGAAGAGAGGTATTCTTTAACGGAATATTCATGGGAAGCGTAAAAAATCATATTGATTTTGTGAAAAAAATGAGGGAAATGCGAAGAGAGGGAAAACTGCCTTATGCATTAAACATAAGGGATGATGAAAACTTTCAAAATGTTCTTGTTTCAACAGAGCCAGGAAGAGTATTGAGGCCTGTCATCATAGTTGAAAATGGGATATCCAAGTTAAAAATAGAGCATCTTGTGCAGCTTGAACAGGGAGAGCTTAAGTGGGACAACCTTATTGAAAAAGGAATAATAGAATACTTGGATGCAGCAGAAGAGGAAAATTGCCTTGTTGCGATGCATGAGGAAGGAATTACTTCTGAGCACACTCATCTTGAGATAGATGCAACAGATGTGTTCGGAGTTGTCACAAGCCTTGTTCCATACGGGAATCATGACCAAAGCTCCAGATTGAACAGGGGAAGCAAGACGCAAAAACAGGCATTAGGATTATATGCTGCAAACTATTTAACAAGACTCGATACAGATGTAAGCATTCTTCAGTATCCGCAGAAGCCGATTGTAAGAAGCTTTGTATATGACACTCTTAATATTTATCCGGCAGGACAAAACCTTACCGTCGCGATAATGACGTACGAGGGATACAATATGGAAGATGCTTTGGTATTCAACAAGGGAAGCCTTGACAGGGGAGTTGGAAGAAGCTTTTACTTCAGGCCTTATTCAGCTGTTGAAATGAATTATGCCGGTGGCTTGAAAGATGAGATTGCAATACCTGAAAAAGACGCATCTGGATACAAGACAGAAGCAAACTATAGATTCCTTGAGTCAGACGGAATAATTTATCCAGAAGCAGATGTCGGCGAGGGAGAAGTTTTGATTGGAAAGATGTCCCCCCCAAAATTCCTCTCAGAGGCAAGGGAAATCTCCATCAGAACAAAGAAAGAGTCAAGCATTGAGATGAGGCAGGAAGAAAAAGGAACCGTTGACGCTGTTTTCGTGGCAGAGGATTCAGAGGGCAACAAGATAGTTCATGTGAAAACAAGGGACCAAAGAATTCCTGAGATAGGAGACAAATTTGCAACCTCGCACGGACAGAAGGGGGTAATAGGAGCAATAATTCCGGAGGAAGATGTTCCTTTCACCTCAAGAGGCATAAGACCTGACGTCATGTTCAATCCGCACGGACTTCCAAGCAGAATGACTGTTGGATATTTGCTTGAACTTCTCGCAGGAAAAACTGGAGCTGCCAAAGGAGAAATAATGGATGGAACTTCCTTCTCGGGGGAAAGCAAGAAGGATTTGGAAGCGCAGCTTGCGGAATTAGGATTTAGATCTGATGGAAAAGAAACGATGTATAATGGAGTAAGCGGAAAGAGAATGGAAGTCAAGATTTTCGTTGGAAACTTATATTACCTAAAATTGAAGTATATGGTAAGCAACAAAATACACGGAAGAGCGGCAGGAAAGATTGCCTTGCTTACACGACAGCCTATAGAGGGAAGGTCACGAGGAGGAGCATTGAGGCTTGGAGAAATGGAGCAGCAAGCGCTTGTAGCGCATGGAGCATCTCTTCTTCTTAAGGAAAGATATGATTCTGACAAAGTAGTGCTTCACATATGCACAAAGTGCGGGACAATTGCAATAGAAGACAACATACGAAACAGGATATCTTGCCCAATATGCAACAGCGAAGAAGTTGAACCAGTAGAGGTATCATATGCATTCAAGCTTCTGCTTGAGGAATTGCAGGGACTTCATATTCACACATCACTTAAATTGAAGAATAAGTACGAATAAGATGACAGAAGCATACCCCATAATCTTGGAAGCTGGAAATGAAAAAACTTATGAAGAGGTAACTGTGTTCCTTAGAGGCTTAACTGAAAAGTCTAAGCAGATGGATGGAAAAAAATATTACTTTTTAGATGGTTATACAGTACCTCCAATCAGAACAGACAAGGGTAAAAAGACAATAGAGCTAACTTTAAGTGTTGATTCAGAAATAATAAGTTTAATCAAACATACTTTAAACATAAAAAATAATAGGGATATCACCAATATATTCAAAAGTTAAAAAAACAAAAAAATGAGAACAAAACCAATAAGAAAAAAAATAGGAGAAATAGGATTTGCATTGTTCAATCCGGAGCAAATCAAGAGAATTTCGGTAGCTAAGATAGTAACTCCTGAGCTTTATGATATAGACGGATATCCTGTAGACGGAGGACTTATGGACTTAAGGCTTGGAGCAATAGACCCTGGAGTAAGATGCAGAACATGCGGAGGAAGGCTGAAGGAGTGCCTCGGACATCTTGGAAGCATTGATTTAGCAAGGGCAGTCATGCATATAAAATATATCCCCTTAATGGAGCTTGGATTGAGATGCTTCTGCTATGAATGCAAGAAATTATTGGTTGATGACAAAGACCTTTACAAATTGCCTGCAAGCCAGAGAGCAAAGAAAGCAAAGGATGCAAAGAAATGCCCTCACTGCGGCTCACCGCATGAAAAAATCAAGCTCGACAAGCCAACCAACTTTTACAGAGGAAAGACAAGAATATTCCCAACTGAAATAAGGGAAATGCTGGCCGCAATATCCGACGAGGAACTGGTGAAAGTAGGAGTCAATCCAAAGACTGCAAGACCAGAATGGGCTGTGCTTACAGTTTTCCTTGTTCCACCAGTCACAATAAGACCAAGCATCATACTTGAAACAGGAGAGAGAAGCGAGGACGATTTGACGCACAAACTTTCTGATATAATTAGAGCAAACCAAAGACTATGGGAAAATCTTAACGCAGGTGCTCCTGAAGTTATAATAGAAGACTTGTGGGATCTTCTTCAATTCCACATCACAACATTCTTTGACAACACCGTTGCAAGAATTCCTCCTGCAAGGCACAGAAGCGGACAGCCTCTGAAAACAATAACGGAGAGAATAAAAGGAAAGGAAGGAAGAATAAGAAAGAATCTTGCCGGAAAGAGAGTCAATTATTCAGGAAGAACGGTTGTTTCTCCCGACCCATCAATAGACATAAATGAAGTTGGAATACCTTTTGAAATAGCTAGAGTAGTAACAGTCGCTGAAACCGTAAATGATCTTAACATAGAACATCTGAAAAAAATTGTTGAAAAAGGCGGAGAGTATCCCGGAGCGAATTATGTAATAAGGCCTGATGGAAAAAGAAAAAAGATAACACCTGAGTTGAAAGAAGAGATAATAAATGAGATAGTTCCAGGCTACATAATCGAAAGGCATCTTCAGAACGGCGACATTGTCCTGTTCAACAGACATCCAAGCCTTCACAGGGGAAGCCTGATGGCTCATTATGTAAAGGTGCTTCCTGGAAGGACGTTCAGGCTGCATCCTGCCGTTGCGTTCCCTTATAATGCCGACTTCGATGGAGACGAGATGAATATACACTCTCCACAGACAGAAGAAGCAAAGGCGGAAACAAGAGTTCTTCTTGATGTAAAGAGAAATCTCATTTCTCCAAAAAACAATACCAATCTTATAGGTTGTGTGACAGACTCCATAACTGGAAATTATCTGCTGGGACTTGGTGAGTTTTCAAAAGAATATGCAAATCAATTGTTATATAGAACAGGAATAGATTACCAATTTTCAAAAAAGATGGTGCTTGGTACAGAAATATTTTCAAAGATACTTCCAAAGATAGACTTTTCAAATGATGTGATAAAGATAAAGGATGGGGAAGTCATAAGGGGAATAATTGACAAGACAACTTTTGGAGTTGAGGATGGGGAACTTGTAAAAGAAATAGATAGGGTAAAGGGGAGAAATGTGGCATTTGAAAGCATTCAGAAGGCATTTAATCTTGGAAAAAACTTCTTGACTGACAAAGGAATATCTCTTTCTCTGAATGATTTGGATTTGGAAGACAATATAATAAAGATGGCCGACGAAATAATAGAAAAGGCGGAAAAGAGAACAGTTGAAATAATAGGGGAATACAATAAAAGAACTCTTGAAATAATTCCTGGGAAGACATTGGAGCAGTCACGAGAAATAAGAATCCTTAAGGTTCTGAACGAGATAAGAACAAAGATAGGAGAAATAGTCAAGAAAGAATTTCCAAAGGATAATCCAGTTACACATATGATTAACTCTGGGGGCGGAGGAAACATATTGAACATAACACAAATGGCATGCTGTGTCGGACAGCAGGACCTTGAGGGAAAGAGAATAGACATTGGATATTCAAACAGGACATTGTCATTTTTCAAAAAAGGAGATTTGTCGCCAAGGTCAAAGGGATTCATAAGAACTCCTTACATAAGGGGATTGAAGCCTGATGAATTTTTCTTCGGTGCAATGACAGGAAGAGCGACGCTGATGGATACTGCGTTAAGAACTCCTAAATCCGGTTATCTTTATAGAAGACTTGCAAATGCATTGCAGGACTTGCGAGTTGAATACGGTGGAACAGTAAGGGACAGCAACAACAACATAATCCAGTTCAAGTACGGAGATGACGGAAAGGACGTAATAAAGAAGCATACTGACGGAGACATAGAACCTGGAGAGGCAATAGGGATAGTAACCGCACAATCATTCGGAGAACCTTCAACGCAAATGGTATTGAGAACATTCCACTTCGCTGGAGTTACCGAGATGCAGGTTACACAGGGACTTCCAAGGCTTATAGAAATATTTGACACAAGAAAGAAGCCAACCTCGCCAAAGATGGAGATATACTTCAAGAAGGAATTCAACAATGAAAAGGATGCAAGGACTTTTGCAGAAAAAATAAAAGAAGTCAACATAGAAGAAATTGCATCAGAAATAAATCTTAATTTCAGCGACAAGAAAATAGAAATAACTCTTGACAAGGAAGCATTAAGACACACGCATACTTCTGTCAAGAAAGTTGCTGAAAGATTGAACAAAATAGGATTTAAGGTCAAGGAAAAAGAAGATGGAATAACTCTGAATGCAGGAGACATGAACTTCAAGGAAATCTACAAGCTGAAGGAGAAGCTGAAAAAGACAATGATATCCGGGGTGAAGGATGTCAAACAGGTCATAATAGTAAAGAGAGACGCCAATTTTGTCATAATTACCCTTGGTTCAAATCTTGAGAAGATTCTTGAATTCAAAGAGATAAATCCCGAGAAATTAATTTCAAATGACCTTTATGAAATGCAAGAAGTTTTCGGAATAGAAGCTGCAAGGCAGCTGATAATAAATGAGATATATGAAGTATTGAATACCCAGGGACTTGACATAGACATGAGGCACCTTAAACTAGTTGCGGATGCCATGACAAACACTGGAGGCGTCAAGGGAGTTACCAGAATGGGAATAATTGCGCAGAAGTCATCCATACTTGCAAGAGCAACATTCGAGACACCTGTAAAACAGTTTGTGAATGCAACTGTGAAGGGAAGCAGAGATAAATTGACAAGCGTCATAGAAAATATAATTCTTAATCAGCCTGTGCCAATAGGAACTGGGCTTCCAGGGCTTCTTGTGAAGGTTATAGGTTCTTTGACAAAGGATGAATCGGAGAAAAAGGAAGCCAAGAAGAAGGTAGTAGAAGCTGTGGCGGATTAAAGAGAGGAATTGATAATTTAATTAAAAAGAAGTGACGATAAATATAAATAGGAGTATTACTTATGATTATTGTTGGCTTTGGTTGGGTGGCAATCGGTCACTCACTGAGGAAACCCAACTTCCCAACGCTATTATTTCTTTGAATAAAAATAAATTGATTGAACCTCTTTTTTGTTATTTTGAGTCAAAACCCGATGTTCTTTTGATAAAATTATCTTCCATCCCGTATCTAAAGTTTCTTTTGCCCATTGTACAGATTTTTGCCCACGATTTGCCTTAACCCAATATGAACAAGTACAAATAATTAAATCAGATATTTGAAGCATTTCAGATTGAGACATTTCAATATTTATTATTTTTTCAATTAAATTATTATTTGTAACATATTCTGTTCCTTTTTCATAAAATGTTTTAAACCAACTAGATACTTCTCCCCAGTTATTCATAGTATCAGAAAAGAGAATTCCAAGTTCTTTCTTATTATTCTGTCTTGAAATATCTTCTGTGTTTAAGCAAATTCTTTCAAATAAACATTCATAAGCAAATTGAATTTTATTTCTAATTTTTGGAGAATCATCTTTATCAACTTTGCATATGCAAATTCTTATTGGTTGGGTTTCAATAAATTTGTAAAAGTCATTTAAGAATTCTTTTCTTTTTTCTATTGAAACATTTGAAAACCATCTTTTTCCCTGCATAATCATCTTCATATCAATTTTTCTTGTTGAAGTTTCAAAGTGTTTATTTAATATATTTTTAAATTCTTTAATCATATTTTCATAGTTTCCATCATGAATAGAATAACTACCAACTACTAAATCTCTTTCTTCTTTTGTTATTCCACTTTCATCAATATACCATAAAATCATAACTAAGTAAAGATGAATTAATATATAAATTATTATAATTTACAATAGTTTAAATTAACTAACATTTATAAAATAAATATTCATAGGAATTTTACGGCAATAACATGACAAGCACAATAAATATGCAGGATATTAGATATCTGAACCTGTTTGAAAAAATGACACGTGTTCAGACAAGATACTGCTTCAAATACAACGAGTTTATTATTTTCTGTGTTCCAAAGCATCTTGTCAGCGCTGCAATCGGCGAGCAGGGGATGAATATCAAAAGAATGAGCGAGATATTGAGAAGAAGAATAAAAGTCATTCCAACCCCAGACGGCGTCGCGCATCTCAGGCAATTCATAGAGGCAATAATCAGCCCATTAAGATTTAAGGACCTGAGCGTAAATGACAACGAGATAATTCTCACGGCAGGGAGCCAGAGCAAGGCCGCGTTGATTGGAAGAAACAAGAGAAGGCTTCTTGAAATGCAAAAGATAATGAAGGATTATTTCAACAGAGATTTCAGGATAATTTAATCACATATAATTTTTTATACTCCTTCTAATAATAGTTTTAATGCCCAAAACATTAGACGATTTTTATTTTAACACTTTAAGAAATAAATTTCAAGAAAGAAAAAGAGAAATATCATCATCTTACAGAAGGAGAAAAAAAGCTGAAACATTAATATGGAACGGTTTTGAAAATGAAACTAATAGACTTTTGGCTGTTTTTCACTCGGCTTTTCAAGATTTAACAACAAAATTATTTGAAGCTGGTGATGATGTGTATATAGAAAAATTTACAGAAACATATAATCCTAAAACTGGCAAAATAAGTGTAGATATAACTAATGTTAGATACAAAGGAAAAATTTATCCGATAAACGGAAATAAATGGGAGGGGTATTGCCCTCATAAATTATTGGAATCGTTTATATTTGAAAAAGATAAGAGAGTAAGAAAATTCAAAAAGGACTTTTTTGTGGAAACCATTAATGAGCCTAAGAATGAATGTAAACATCTATAAATTCCCTCTAAAAACCTTTATAGACAAAAAATCAGGAAGTATTTTTAGCTATAAATTTCTTACAAGAAACTTTATAAACCGATTTCTCAATTAATAATATTATACGATGGGATTACGAAACGCAGCAAAATTGATGAAAGTGAGGAGAAAATTCAGATGGAAAGACAAGAGTTACAAAGTGAAAACTCTCGGACTTTATGCAAAATCAGACCCGCTTGAGGGAGCAAATCAGGCCAAGGGAATAGTTCTGCAAAAAGTTCAGAAGGAAGCAAGACAGCCAAACTCTGGAATGAGGAAATGCTGCAAGGTTCAGCTCACAAAAAACGGAAAAACAGTAACTGCATTCATTCCCGGAAATCTTGCGCAGAAATTCATAGATGAGCACGATGAAGTTTTAATAGAGAGAATTGGCGGAAGACAGGGAAGAATAAAGGGAGACATTCCTGGAATCAGATTCCAAGTTATTCAAGTAAATGACCAGCCCCTAAGAAGATTGTGGAAGGGCTGGATAGAGAAGGGTAGAAGATGATAATTGTAAATAATTGTTCCTGCGATGGTCTGACGCAGACACATCGGAAGGGTAGAAGATAAAATGGTCGACACTTTAGATGCTGTGCTTGATGAAGAAAATGTAGATGTCGCAATCCACTTTAAGACTAAGGACGAAAGATATTCTAAACTGCTGAGTTGGGAGGAGATTGAACCTATTAAGAAAATTTATGAGATAGTTGAGGTTGATGACAGCAAAGGGTATAGAATAACTGATTTTTTAACAAAGACGGGAAAAATAACTTACGAGGAAAGATACAGACTAAATGGAGAGGCAATATAAAATGGAAAAAGATATACCAGAAATTATTATAGAACCAGAAGGTTTGTTAGAGAAAAATTTACATGGCACTTTTGTTTTGATTCAAGGTCAAGATGAAAAATATCATATCTATATGGGAGTTTTAGGAATAAAACATTCAGATTTATATAAAGACTTTTTACTTGTTACTAATTTACAAAATAAAATAGAACAGTATAAACCTATTGGTGGGGGATTAATAAATTATTTTACAGAAGAACTTTTCGGAAAAAATGAAATTGAAGTAGAAGGTTTTAGTAGAATGTATGGTAAATTTAATTCAGAAATTACAAAGAAGTTGTTAGAAAATAAATTTAAAGGATTTAAAGTTGTTATAAGATAAAGAAAATGACAGACGAAGATAAAAAACCAATGGAATTCAAGATATTTGACATGTATGATGTAAGCGAGATTAAGATAGAGGACCCTGGACTAAGAGCGGTCATAAACTTACAGCCAAAGCTCATTTTAAAAAGCCAGGGAAGAAATGTAGTGAAGCATGGGCAGACAAAAGTCAATATTGTTGAAAGGCTTATGAATAGGCTCGGAGTTGCAGGACACAGGGGAAAGAAGCATAAGATAATAATGGGAAGAAGCACGGGAAAATATTCAAAAAATATGGGAATAATTCTTGAAGCGCTAAAAATTGTCGAGGAAAAAACAAAGAAGAATCCAATAGCCGTTCTTGTCAAAGCAATAGAAAATTCAGCCCCAAGGGATGAAATTACTGTTATAGAGTATGGTGGAGCAAGATATCCTCAGGCAGTTGATGTTTCTCCAATAAGAAGGGTTAATCTTGCGCTAAGAAACCTTGTTCACGGGGCTGGTGATAGAGCATTCGGAAAAAAGAAGACAATTGTTCAGGGGCTTTCGGAAGAAATAATTCTTGCCTTCGAGGGAAACGGGGAAAGCTTGGCAATAAAGAAGAGAAATGAAGCAGAGAAACAAGCAGACTCAGCACGATAATTAAATTAATTTTATAATTAAGAATACTCTTCTATTTCTTTCCTTATATCATTCAATTTTCTTGGATTCAAGCTAATATGGATTTCTCCCGTGCTCATTTTTGAAATTAAATAGCCTTCTTTAATCAAATTTTTTATCTCTTCTTTAACCTCTTTTAGAAGTTGAGGAGGAAAACTTTTCATAGCATTTCTGATTTCAGTATGCCTTCCGCCAATATATCTATGCCTGAAAAGTTTCTTTAGAATAGCTTTCCTGATAGACATAGATGCTCATATAATCATAATTTTTTATAACTTGCTATCTCAGACTTATTTCACCAAAGGTAATTTAAAATCCAAAATAGTAAAATATTTAAACAGTTAAAAATTATATAATAGATGGAAAAATCATCCTTTACATTGGTGTTTGGAGAGTCACCCTTCGTGAAAGTATTGGATTTTTTTCTTACATTTGAAGATTTTGATTACCCACTTTCATTCATAGCTAAGGAAACCGAAACAAAATGGGAAACAGTCGGAAAGGTAGTTGAATTGCTCATTAAAAGGGGACTTATAAAAAAAACACGAAAATTGGGAAAGTCCTGGCTTTATGGACTTAATAAAGAAAGCATGTTGACAAAATTATTAATAGATATAGACATAAAAGTTTCTGATTTTTACATAAACGAAGAACTTAAAAGACAAAAGATTGGCTTTGTTAAGCAAGCCAACAACATGCGTTAATTATTTTTGTCTTATTTAGAATGATGCACAAATGATTCTTCAGGGATGTCTGGCAAATTCAATAGTTTGGAAATACATTCTAAGCTGGTCTTTGATTCACCATGAAGAGCGATTTCATCCACATTCGCCTTATCCTTAGGGATAGCTATTCTATTTGTTTTAACAAAAACTCCGTTAATTAAATAATCTACACTTTTTTCACCCATCCCAACTGCATTCTCACCATAATTTTTAAGCAAATAATTAGCAACATTAGGTATTATCCCTATAAACTACTGAAAAAATTCCCCTACCTAAATTTGTTTTTTCCATAACCTACTCTTAATGATACTTTATTTAAGGATTTGTATGATCCAACATTTATCTCTTGTTTATTTCTGAAAACTCAACCAACAGCTTTAAAAACATTTTTTCTATCGCATTTTATGCGCAACAATAACAAATTTCCAATAAAAACCATGATAGCTGGCTTGGCTTGTGAAGCAGCTACAATATATTTTGATATTGGGAACAGAGAATGGTTTAAGGCAATTAGGCCAGACATCTGGCTGACTCATCCATTGTATGGATATTTCCTATCTTCATTAGGAAGATATGGTGCTGAAAAATTTAATTTGTTAAAGAATAAAAAAGACTTGGTTTCAAGGATTGTTGGAGGAACAGGGATAATCCTTAAGGAAGGGGGGATATAATTAAATGCGCTAACTTTAACGCGTTTGACCCAGAAGACATGATAGGGGGAGCATTTGGAATTCTTCTTGAAAATTATCAGGAGCTTAGGAAAAAATCAGACATTAGTCGATAAAAAGGTTTTTAATGAGAATTGTATTAAACCTTTTATGAAAAGAATATTTAAGAGCAAACTTCTCTCAACATTTATATTTTCACTTATAGCTTCCGTATTGCTTATAATTCACGGACTTTTTTTTGATTTGGACTTATCCCAAATACAAAGGCTTACAATAGAGGGATTTATAGTAACTTTTGTCCTAACCTTCACTGCATTAGTCATTTTTGAAAGAATATTTAGCCTTGAAGAACATGAGGAAATAATAAAGATAAAGACAAGATTAGGCAAATTAGAAGGGAAAAGACACAGGTAAAACTTTAAAAATAAACTTTTTCTTCATTTATGATGACTGGCTGGAACTAAAGATTCTGCTAAGTCATTTTAATAAATTAAAATGGCAGACAAAGAAAACAGGAAATTTTCAAGTTTCCAATAAAACACTGAAAATGGAAAAAGAAACACAATTTGACAAGATAAGAAGAATCAGCGCGGACCAGAAGCATATTCGCAATATTGCAACATCCGCGCACATTCATCACGGAAAAACCGCATTGACAGACAATCTCCTTGCTGCATCAGGACATATGGCCGCAAAATCTGCAGGAGACTTGGATGCAGGAATGGCAACATGGCAGCACTTGGACGAGCAGGAAAGGCTGATGACAGTTGACGCTGCAAATGTCTCAATGGTTCACGATTTCCACGGAAAAGAATATCTGATTAATCTAATTGACACGCCAGGACACGTTGACTTCAGCGGAAATGTAACGAGAGCAATGAGAGCGATAGACGGAACAATTGTGCTTGTATGCGCTGTCGAGGGAATAATGCCCCAGACAGAAACAGTGATAAAACAAGCATTGAGGGAAAGAGTCAAGCCTATTTTATTCATAAACAAAGTTGACAGATTAATCAAGGAGCTTAAACTCACCCCCGAGAAAATGCAGGAGAGATTTGTAAGGATTTTTGAGGAGTTTAACGAACTTGTCAGCAAGATTGCAGACGGAGAATTCAAGGAAAAATGGCTTGTGGACATAAACGACGGAAGCGTTGCATTCGGCTCTGCAAGGGAAAACTGGGCATTGTCTGTTCCTTTTATGAAGAAGAAGGGGATAACTTTCAAGGATATATTCACTCTTTATGAAATGGGAGAAAAAGAAAAAAAAGAATGGTGCTGGAAAAACGCCCCATTGTATGAAGTTCTTCTTGACATGGCTGTAAAGCATCTTCCAGACCCTCTTGAAGCGCAGAAATACAGAATCCCAAAGATATGGCACGGAGATCATGACAGCGAATTCGGAAAAAATCTTAGCAACTGCGATCCAAAGGGAAAAATTGCATTTGTAATCACGAGAATTGTCATTGACCCAAGAAGCGGAAAGGAAATTTCTGCAGGAAGATTATTCTCGGGAACATTAAGAGTAGGGCAGGATGTTTATCTAAATCTTGCAAAACAAAAACAGAAAATCCAGCAGCTTTTCATCTACAATGGCATAAAGCCAGAACAGGTTGATGAAATCGGGTCGGGCAATGTCCTTGCAATAGCCGGAGTAAATGGAGAAGCAGGAGAAACTGTTACAGCAGAACCAGAAACACCCTTCGAGGAATTAAAGCATATATTTGAGCCTGTAATAACAAAAGCAATTGAAGTCAAGAAAATGGCAGACCTTCCAAAACTCATTGAAATACTCAGGAAGGTATCAAAAGAAGACCCTTCGGTTAAGGTAACAATAAATGAAGAAACAGGAGAAAGCCTTATTTCCGGAATGGGAGAACTGCATCTTGAAATCATAGAAAACAGAATAGTTACTGAAAAAGGGCTGGAGGTAAAAACTTCTTCTCCAATAGTTGTTTATCGGGAAACAGTTGACAAAGAATCTCCAGAGCTCGAGGGAAGAAGCCCTAACAAGCACAACAGCTTTTACATGAAGGTGGAGCCTCTTGAAACACCTGTATATGATGCAATAAAAAACGGAGACATCCCAGAGGGAAGAGTCAAAAAGAAGAACAAAGAATTATTTGACAAATTTTCAGAGTTTGGATGGGATGGAGACACCATCAGAAGCATAAAGGATATCTACAAGGGAAATATTTTCCTTGACCAGACAAGAGGAGAAGTCAGAATTAATGAAATAATTGAAATGGTAGTGGATGCTTTTGAAATGGTCATAGACGCAGGGCCTTTGGCAAGAGAGCCATGCACACGAATGAAAGTTTCATTGATGGATACAAGAATTCACGAAGACCCTATTCATCGAGGGCCTGCGCAAGTTTATCCTGCAGTAAGGGAAGCAATAAAAGAATGCATGAAGAAAGCGGGAGCAGGGCTTTTGGAGCCTATTCAGATTCACATAATAGAAATTCCGGACACATTCCTTGGAACAATAACAAAGCTTATAGGGGGCAAGAGGGGACAGATGCTTGAAGTAAAGCAGGAGGACACGGGCGTGGAAGTAAAAGCAAAGCTTCCTGTCGCGGAAATGATTGGATGGAGCAATGATTTGCGTTCCGCAACAGAAGGAAGAGGAAACTCGTCGCTGTCTGACCAGCTGTTTGAAAAGGTTCCTAAAAACTTGCAGGCAGATATCATAAAACAAATAAGACAACGAAAGGGACTTGCAGAGAACCAATAGTTTTAAATATTCTTTGGATTTATTTACCACATGAAAGAAAAAAAATATTTTTTGGATGTTGTAATCAACAAAGAGAAACTTAGCGATGGAAAGGATGTATTTGTGGTTGTATGTCCAAGTCTTGATGTCGCAAGCCAGGGGATGAATGTTGAAGAAGCCATGAAAAACATAAGAGAAGCTGTTGAACTTTACCTTGAAGAAATGCCTGAGGCTTATGAAGAACTTGATATTACAAGAAAGGAAATACCCACATTTTCTTTTATTGAGGTAAAAAAACATGGCAAAGTTGCCAATATTGTCAGGTAGAGACCTTGCAAAGATTCTTTCCCGATTAGATTATGTGCATATCAGAACACATGGAAGTCATATGATTCTTGTTAAACAAACTGAAAAGGGAAAGAAGACAATTCCTGTTCCAAATCATAAAGAACTTGCTAAAGGAACGCTAAAGGCGATAATGAACCAAGTGGGTTTAAAATTAGATGATTTATTAAACCTGTTATAAATGGGATATCTCAGTAAAAAATAGTAAAATGTTAGGAAAAAATTCATTATTAAATAAAATTACAACCGCAGATAAAGTTCTTGGGATATTAATTTCAAAAATTCTTGTACACTTTAAGCGGAAAAAAAGAGTTTCGAAAAATATTTCCTGAAGTTTTCTTTGATACTCGTGATTATTTTCCTGTCTCAGAACAAATAGAGTATGCTTTTAATAGCCTAATGTTGGCGGGACAGCTGGAAGAATATGGGCTAAAGAAGGCTTTTTATTATGTAACTGACGGTGCAGTAAGATATTATAATAGAATATTGCATAGTCAATTAGGGAAAGATTTTGAGAAGCTGTTAAACTAAATCTATTACTTTGATTCTTTCAGAAAATGCCTCTCTTAATATTTCTTGGGTGCTGTTATAATTCACCTGTATTGAAAGCCTGTGATTGTCATAACCGGTGCTTGGGTGAGCTGTGAATGAGAAATCATCAAGACCTCCCTCATTTTTTCTTTGTCCAGTAAAACTTCTATCAAATAATATTGATTCAAGCTTACCCTCTCCATTTGGCTTATTAAAACTTCTGTGATTTACGAAAGGATGGACAGTTCCAAATTCTATTCCCATCCCAAGAGAATCAAGAAATTCTTTTCTTGCCTTTGTTATTCTGTTATCATCAATTATCTCTTTGTCATTTATGCCAAGATATCTTCCTAAAGCCAGTCTTATGTCATTAGAATGTTTTGTTCCAGGAATAAAAAGTCCGTACACTTTTTGTGTTTTAGCATCTTCAAAATAAACACCTTTAATTACTCTTTCAAGGGGCAATCCTGTTAAATCCGCTTTCTCCTGACATGTGCTCGTTTTTTCAGAGTGTGTTGCAATATGAAAATGAATTCCTCTCTTAAGAGAAATATCTAAGATATAATCCAGCTCAAAATCCTTTAAAAAATCATTCCTAAATTCCTGTTCTCTCCAGTCCTGATAACGATAGTCCGGCTCATCAGGCTCCACACAGCTAACAATTCCCTCGCAGTGTATTAATTTGCCTTTTTGCATGAGATTTTGGAAAAGAAATTGTTTTAAATATGTTTGGATTAATCCCTGCTCGCTGTCGATTAAAATTCTTCAAACTTTTTGTTTTTTGCTACAAAAAGTTTATAAACCTATTTTTTTATTAAGTAGTATTAAAATTCACTGCGGAATTTTTACCCTTCTCTTTAAGGGAAAGGTAGTGTAGGAAAACCGCAGGTTTTCAAACAATGGCAAGAGAAAAACCAAATATGAACATCGTGTTCGTCGGGCACGTTGACGCTGGAAAGTCAACCATAATCGGAAGATTGCTTTTCGACACTGGCGCTGTTTCTGAAATGGAAATGAAGAAGTTGAGAGAGGAAGCGGAAAAGCACGGAAAAGTCGGATTCGAATTTGCATACGTAATGGACAAGATTAAAGAGGAAAGAGAAAGAGGGGTTACAATTGATCTTTCTTACAGAAAGGTAATGACATCAAAATATCAGGTGACAATAATCGACGCGCCTGGGCACAGAGACTTTGTAAAAAACATGATAACTGGGGCTTCACAGGCTGATGCAGCCTTTTTGGTTATCGCTGCGCAATCTGGAGTTCAACCACAAACAAAGGAACACCTATGGCTATTAAGGACAATGGGAGTAAGAAATGTTTGTGTTGCCATCAATAAGATGGACGAAATAAAATACGATGAGGCAAAATTCAACAAAGTTAAAGAAGATGTTTCTATTCTTTTGAAAACAGTCGGATTAAAACTTGAGAATATTACATTCATTGCGTGCTCTGGATTAAAGGGAGATAATGTTGCTAAAAAAAGCACAACTATGTCATGGTACAAGGGACCAACAATATTGGAGCAGTTTGACTTGTTCCCTCAGCCAGAACTGCCTACAAATCTTCCATTGAGAATGCCTGTGCAAGATGTTTATGAAATAACCGGTATCGGGACAGTCCCTGTAGGAAAGATTGAGACAGGAACAATGAAGCCCGGACTAAAAATAAAAATACTTCCTGGAAGAACAGGAGACGGTGTTGATGGTGAAATTAAAACGATAGAAATGCATCATGAAGCGCTTCCCGAGGCAAGGGCAGGAGATAATGTTGGATTGAACATAAGAGGAATTGGAAAGAAGGACATCGCAAGGGGAGATGTGATTTGCGACGCTGCATTCCCTGTTCCTGTTGTAAAAGAATTTATCGCACAGATAGCTGTAATTGACCACCCTACTGTTTTGGCCAAGGGATACACCCCCGTATTCCACATTCACACAGCGCAGGTTCCTTGCCAGTTTATTGAATTAATAGAGCAGATAGATTCAAAGACAGGACAAGTCATAAAGAAAAACCCTGATTTCTTGAGAAACGGGGATGTTGCAAAGGTAAGGATAAAGCCGCAGGGAAATCTCTGCCTTGAAACACAGAAGGACAACCCGCATATGTCAGGATTTGCAGTAAGAGATGCAGGACAAACAGTTGCAGCAGGAATCTGCATTGAAATAACACAGAAGAAGTAAGAAGGTTTTTTGATTCTTAGATTTTTGGATATTTTTAATAACTAACTGTAAAAATAGAAAAGCTTAAATATGTGTAAACACATAAATATTTATGGCAAATATAACATTGTCTGTTCCGGAAGAATTAATGAAAAAAATGAAATTGTTCAGGGAAATAAGATGGAGTGAGGTAGCTAGACGCTCAATAGAGGAAAGAATTGCTGATTTAGAAACCATGAACAAAATCGCTTCTAAGAGCAAGTTGACGAAAGAAGATGTTGAAGAGATTGGGAAAAGGATAAAAAGCAGAATGACTAAAACATTCTATGAACACGATAGCAATTGATACAAACGTCATAATTTCTGCTCTTCTTAAGGAAGGAATAACAAGAAAGATATTATTAGATTACAAATTCAATTTCATATTCCCTGAATATGGTTTAAAAGAAATTTATTTTTATAGAGACTATGTAATAAAGAAATCTGGAATAAAAGATTCTGAATTTGATGTGTTAATGTTAAGATTATTTAAATATGTAAAATTAGTTCCTCTGCATATTATTAAAAAATTTAGAAAACGTGCAGATGAAATAATGAAAAAAATAGATAAGAAAGATACGGTATTTATTGCAACATCTCTAGCTTTTAAATGTCCAATTTGGTCTGATGACAGACATTTCAAATTACGAAAAGAAATTAAAGTATATAATACCCAAGAATTCATAAATCTTATGCTCGATAAGCCAAGATAAAAATTATTACCATCTATAAATGTTGCAGCAGGAATCTGCATTGAAATAACGCAGAAGAAGTAAGTGGACCCTTGGTTCTAAAAAATTATTTTATAATTTAATATTTAAAGATTCGTAAAGAGTTGCCTGTACTTCATCGATAAAAAAATACTCAAAAAAATTATGATTAAATTGATTTTTATAGATATGATATAATTCATGCTTTAAAGTTGCCCTATTTCTACCTAAATCATCCAAAATAATTTTATAATGACCATCTGGTAGTTTTGTAGATGACCCTGTTCCTAAACTTGCTTTGCCAAATCTTGCTGAAATCTTTTTATTATTTAAATTAAGTTTAGAAGATTCTTCTATCAATATATTCTCTAATTGTTTTTCGTCTTTTATTTTTTCTGACAAAAGAATAGATGCACCCCCAAGACCTAATCTCAGCAGATAGAAGGTTAATCCTACCCTCCAAATTCCCTTCCAAATTTTCTCAATTAATTCTATTTTTGTCATTTTAAATTAAATGTGAATTTAGTTCTCCTATAAAGTAAAGATATGATTTTGAAACCATAAATGTTCTTTTTCTAGGGGTATTAGTATCTCTTTTGCAATTCCTTTCATTTCCTTTTTTATTAACTCATTTCTTTCATTTTCACTTAAATTTTTCTTTTTAGCAATAGCTTCCAAAGTATCCCCATGTGGAACCTCTAATATATACAAGGCATCTCCTTTATTGTAAGAACGAACTGTTTGAATCAGCTTTTTGTAAACTTCCCATTCTTTTATCGCAAATTCACCTGGATTAATATTTCTGCCATAACATAATCCACTTCCCAAGAGACTTTTTGCTATTACCACATCTTTATTTCCAAATAATCTTTCTCCCTCTTCTTGTGTAACAGACTCAAGACCAGAATCAAGATCAAATTCAACATAATTAAACCCACGACTTCTTGGTTCGTGGGATTCATATGGGCTATCAATTCCTGTTACATTTGCACCCATATAACTCAAAGTTTCTGCAACAATAGGAGCATAACTATCTCCACTTCCACATCCCAAGTCAAGTATCTTTAATCCTTTTATTGAGCCACCATATAAGTGAACTAATCTAACAATTTGATCTAATGGGCGAAAAATACCTGCATTTGGATTAGAATATCCTTTTACTCTCTTCTCACCCTCTTTTATAGCTGAAGCTATTTTTTCTATTAAACCATTTTCAAAATTTCGTTTTGAATTTTCTCTTAGTTGATTAATATCCATATCCTCCCCTATGCTTCCCCTTTTATAAATCTTACTATCTGTTATATCTTAATAGTGACAACCTTTTGCTAATAACCATAAACACTATCCCAATAATCCTTAAATATCCAAATTTAATGTATATTTTATGCTTAAACTAGAATGGGGGTATTTCGTAGAATCATTTTATAAATAAAATGCTTAAACGAGGGATGTCAAAGTCAGAAATTGAAAAAGAACTGCAGGGCAAGGGGGACTTTGTCCAGATTGATCACCTTGGTGTTTTTCTGAAGGAAGACCTTCCTACAGATATAAGGAAGTTTGCCATGGAAAAAATGGCAGGGATTTACGAGAAAAAGATGATGTTTGGCGAAGCAGCAAAGATTTACAACAATCTTTCCATAATTTCAATACCTTTCAAGGAGAAAATGAAATATCATGTCAAAGAAGCTGAATTATGCATAAAAGGCGGACTTTTAAGGGAAGCGGATTATGCAACACAAAAAGCAATAAGCCAGGCAAACACATTCGAGAAAAATGACATAATGTTCAGCATAAAGCAATTTTATAAAAAACAGGCGGAAGTCTTTGAAAAAGAGATTAGAAGAAATAATGCAGCTAGACTATATGAAAAACTTCTTGAGCTTTCCACCACAGAAGCTGAAAAAAGAGAAGTTCGGGAAAAACTCATGGGGCTTTATGAGAAGCTTGGGAAATTCAGAGAATATAATGTATTGAAGGGTATGAATGGGAATTAAGATTCAAGAAATATTATAATTGATGATACATTTCTTTAAAAATGGTGATTTGAATTTCTAATTATGAGTAAATTAGTGTATCTTGCTGGACCTATAAAAGGTCTTTCTTACGAAGGCTCTGCCAGCTGGAGGGAGTATGCAAAAAGGGAATTGGCAAAGGGGGGGATAGTATGCCTCTCGCCTATGAGAGCAAAGGAATTCACCAAACTTCATCACGAACTTTCAGAAAAACTTTCAGAAAGCCAACTTCAAATTATCTCTGACAGAGGCATTGCAACCCGTGACAAGTGGGACGTAAGCAGATGTGACATTGTATTGTCTAATCTTCTTGGCTCTGAAAAAATCTCTATCGGAACAATGATAGAATATGGATGGGCAAGCGCCTTTGGAAAACCAATAGTTACAGTGATTGAAGAGAGAGGCGAGGGGAAAGAAAATATACACGAGCATGCAATATTAAGAGATTTGAGTGGGTATAGAATTAGCACTCTTGAAAGCGGCCTTGAAATAGTAAGGGCATTGTTTAATTATTAGGATCAAAATTATCCCCCCTTACCCCAAAATTTATTTAGCAATTGATTATTTATATGCAAAGAATTTTTCAACAGAATTTTTAACCTTATCCCATAATTGAACAACTTCTGGTCTATAATTCTCTAATTTCCATTCTGGTGTCAACTGAAATTCTATCCCCGTAAATAATGAACTAACATTTTCCACTGTCTTCAATCTAAAAACATTAAGATCAACGGTTTCTTTTGTAATTATTGCTCCTGTTATCTGAATGTCTGTTGATTCTCTTTGAAAGATTTGGTTTCCTGCAAAATATCCTATATTTTTGTTTTCCAGAAGACTGTATCTTATATTACCATGTAAATCTTCTGCTATTCTTAAAAAGAGATGTTCTACGTCACGCAAGAAAATTTTTCTTGGGAAATTTATGTTTGTTTTGTTGATAAGTTCTTCAAGATTTTTGTTTGATTCTTCCAATGTTTGCTTCATAATTATTCTGTTTTTTCCTTAAAGTAATTTTCAATGGACGAACGAACATCATTCAATAACTGCTTTTCTTCCTGCTCATATTGTTCTGTCCATTTAGAGGGAAATTCAAAATTAATTGAGTTTAATCTGCTGAGATTCTTTTCTGAATTTCCAAATTCAAAAGGGAGGGAAACAGACGGCTTTACATTGCTGATTATTTCTCCTTTTACAATTGAAGTTCCCTCTTCCTTAACAAATTCTCCGTGACTTGTAGGATGTCTTATAACTATATTCTGTGAAAAATGATAATGAATGTTTGTATGCATTTGAATGGCTGTATAATTAATCAAGCTCTTTGCTTCATCCAAAGCTAAATCTCTTGGAAGAGTTATGATTGTTTCCTCAAGAACTTTCTCGATTGCCATGAGATAACCCTCCGCACTTTTATTTAAAAAGATTTATGTGGTGTTGTATCTTTTATCAAATTTTGCCCGAAAGTCTTAAAAACCGCGCAAAATTAGGATATTCAGAGAAATATATTGAATTCAGGTTCACATATTATCGTCACATTCATTTTCCCTCAACCGGGACAAGGGCATTTTTCCCAAGCGGGGCAGGCTGGGACAAGTTATGCTTATTGTGGTTTGGATAGTGTAAATTTGAAAGAAGACTGAATCCCTTGCGGGACAAGGTAAACTTCAGGAATTAGGTATATTTTTCTACAAAGCCCTAAGGCTTTGTTATTCCCCTAGCAGGGATGCGTTCCTTTTACAAGGACGCGAATTAAACAAAAAACAAAAACTAAAGAAAATGGCAAAAATAAGTCCTGTATCTATCAAGTATATGATACATGCAAACTTCAGTGCAGAAGGGGCACTCGAAAAGCCTGATGTAATCGGAGCTCTATTCGGCCAGACAGAAGGACTGCTTGGCTCTGAGCTCGAAATGAGGGAATTGCAGAAAGAAGGAAAAATAGGAAGAATAGAGGTGGAATTGCAGAGAAGCGATAGAAAAACCACCGGAATAATCAAGATTCCCACGGCTCTTGATCAGTCTGAAACCACTTTAATTGCGGCTGCCGTTGAGACCATCGAAAGAATAGGCCCAAGCGACGCGCAGATAGAAGTGGAGAGGATTGAGGACGTAAGAGGAAGCAAGAGAGATTACATTATAGAAAGGGCTAAAAAACTGATGGGAGAAATCAAGGGTTCTGCCGACTCAAGGGAAATTTCAAATCAGATAAAGGATTCTGCAAAGACATCCGATGTCATCGAGTACGGGAATGAAAAACTTCCTGCAGGCGACTTGTCTGGAAATGAGATAATTGTAGTTGAAGGAAGAGCAGACGTTCTGAATCTTATCAGAAGCGGAGTAAGAAACGTAATAGCAATGAACGGGACAAAGCTTCCTGAATCCATTAAGGAATTAAGCAAGGAGAAAGATATAACCTTGTTTGTTGATGGTGACAGGGGCGGAGAACTGATTGTTAGGAACGTTGTTGACAATGCCAGAATAAAAGACATTGTGGTTGCTCCTGATGGAAAAGAAGTTGAAGAGCTGACTGGAAAAGAGATATTAATGAATTTGAGGAGAAGGATTCCTGTTGAGGAATTTTTTTCCAAGAGGAGATATCCCTCCCGGGCTCCTAATTATGGATATGAAAGGCAATCAAGACATGAAGAACCAAAAGAACATATTACTGAAATAAAGAGCGGTGATGAAGAAAAGCTAAAGAAAATATTCAAGGAAAATGAAGGAAGCGAAAAGACAGTGATACTTGACAAAAATATGAATGAAATAAAAAAGGTATCAACAAAGAGCGCTGCTGGCTCATTGAAAAGACTAGACAAAGTTCCTTATGCACTGGCAATTGATGGCACATTGACAAATCATCTTTTGAAGGATGCAGAGGAAGCAGGATGTCAGATTATAATAGCAAAGAATTTCGCAACAACTGACACCAAGATAAAATTGATTAGTGTGTAATTATTAACTAAAAAATTTGTTTAAGATTTCTCTTGTTAAATCCAACGATTCGTCGCAGAAATCTTTAAGATTTCTTGAGGAACTATCTTTAAAGCAAATATTTTTCACGGTTTTTCCTTTTTTCTTTACAGAAGAAACCGCTGGAACAAAATCTCCATCTCCAGAAACAACAATGGAGATATCAAAATTATTATCATAGGCATTTTCAACCATATCAACTGCCATATGTATATCGTCTTCTTTTATTATATAATAGAATTTGTCTGTTCCAGTTATATTCCTTTTAAGCAATTTACACAAAACAAGATGTAGATTTGGAATTTTCTTTAGTTTTTCGAAGAATTCCCTTTGACTTCTATATTTTTCCTGATTATGCTCTTTATCAAGCAACGCATTATAATAATAAATATCCACAACTTTATCTTTTCCAGCTAAAAATTTGGAGAATCTTTCAAAATCAAAATCCTTTAAACTTTTACCCTTACCATATAATTTTCTTAACCCAAAATAAAAATTATTCCCATCTATAAAAACAGCAACCCTCTCCATTTTAAAAGTGCTCATCCCTTGCCGAAGCAAGGATGAGCGTATATGCTTATAACATAACCTTGAAGCTTTTAATACTTTCGGCGATAATCAATATAAATATAAATCTTGGATAGTTGGGATCTCAAAATGCTCAATATAAGAAAAACGAATATTAACGATTTTAAACAATTATATAGTTTGGGATTGAAAACTCCTGAATTAAAAGTTAATAAAAAAGATTCTTTTATGGACAGGGATGATTTTAAATTAAGAATATTGGATAAAAAACATATTTTTCTGGTTGCTGAAGAAGATAAAAAAATCGCAGGTTTTATATGTGCAAGTGCAAAGGATATTGAAAGGCCATTAAAAAACAAATATGCATGTCTTGTTTACATCGCTGTTTTGCCAGAATACAGAAAGAGGGGGATAGCAACCAAATTATATAATGAGTGTGTTAAAAAATTAAAGAGAAGAGGCATAACCCATATTTATGCATGGGCTGACATGAAAAGCGGAATAATAAATTTTTTGAAGAAGAGGGGATTTGATGAGGGAAAACCATCGGTATGGATGGATAGAAAACTATAAATACTATTTTATAATCGTGCCAAGATGAGTATTAAATCTCTGGTTGATAAATATTTTGAACAGATTGAAGTTGAGAATGCAGATTATGTTCCTTTTGATGACGCAAAAAGCGATGCTGCATCTATTCTCTTAAATGTTCCAATCACAATGCTGAAGGAATATCTTCAGTTAAAAAGGCAAAGAAAAAAACTTCCTGAGGGGGCAGAGTTTTGGAAAGAAACAGGGCTTTGCAGCAGACTAAAAAGCAGCAAGAAACATATTAAGCAATTTCGCTCGGTAAACCATCTTCATGATTCTTTTGAAAAGTTTCCTGATTTTCTAGATGGACTGACTGGTGAAGTCCAAGGAGACTATCAAGAGTTGGGAAGCAAGGAAAGGATTAGATTAAGCATAACTGAAATTCCAACAGAGTTTTATAAGATAATGTTATAAATTATATATAATATCACCCCTTGTTTTGACAGGCAGTGACTAATTTTAGTACTATCCAATTAGGGGATTCTGTTGTCACAGTAAAGTTTATAAACGCCTGCATATGGGTATAGTTTGTAGGAACTAAGTTCCTATGCAATTAAATTTTAAAATAAAAAGATGAATACAAAAAAAATTTGTGTTTCATTTCTCGCAATAGCAGCCGTTTTGTTCTTAGTTGCTAATGTAAGCGCTGGACAGATAACCACAGATTACACTGTTAAGGTTAATGACCAGAATGCATACGCTTACACTGTTGGCGTTCTTGAGAATGAAAGAATAACTGTTGAAGTTTCTTTCACTTCTTTGGTTAACGACACAGATGTAACAGTCGAAGCAACACTTAATGGAAAGAAGGCAAATGTCAATGCCGAAACTTCTGTTTTCGATATAGAAGCAGGAGCTAGATATACAAAGACATTGGTTCTTCAAGTGCCTGCTGGACTTAAGAACGAAGTTAGCGATGCTCTTCTCCTTGAGATGAAGGTCTCAGGACAAGATCATAGAACAGATCTTCAGGATGCGACTTTGAAGGTTCAGAGAGAATCTTACAGCGTGCAGATACAATCAGTAACAGCTGGAACAATGAAATCTGGACAAGTAGTCCCAGTTGATGTGGTTATCAAGAATGTTGGTTACAACAACTTGGATGACCTATATGTAGTTGTTAGAATACCTACATTGAATCTTGAAAGAACAGCATACTTCGGAGACTTGGTGGCTATTGAAGACAAAGACAACAATGACAACACTGACACTGTATCCGGAAGATTATTCCTTGAAATTCCATACAGCGCAAAGGCAGGAGTATATGCACTTGAAGTCGAAGCTTCAAACGGCGATACAACTGTAAATGCAGTTAAGCAGGTAACAGTATCAAATGAGTTTTCAGGTGGAAACGTAGTTGTTTCCGGTGACAGCTTATTGATTGTTAACCCTACAAACGAGGTACTAGTTTACAGATTAGTCCCTGAGACTGCGCCTGAGCTTTCTGTCAGCCTAAGTCAGAGCGTTGTAGCTATACCCGCTGGTTCAAGCAGAACAGTAGACCTAACGGTAACAAGTTCTGCGGTGGGAACATACAACTACAAGATTAACGTGTTCTCCCTAAGCGGAGACTTGTTATATGTAGTCAACATGACAAAAAATGTTGAGGGTTCTAGCACAACAAGTTCAATAGTTGTCTTGACAGTTATACTGGCAATAATCTTTATTGTATTATTGGTGGTTTTGATTGTCTTGATGGGAAAGAAACCTGAAAAATCTGAAGAGTTCGGAGAAAGTTACTACTAAATTTTCTTTTTTTCTTTTTTTCATAATTTAGCTTTCTCCTTTTTTATATTAAATGCGTAAGCAATGAGAAAACAAAACAAAATGGGAAAGACAAAGACAATTAAGAGATTAGTAGATGCATTGGAATTTGACAGAAAAAAGAGAACAGAAATAGCAGCAGAGATAGCAGAAGTTTTAAGAAATTCTTTTGAAAGTAAATCATACATAATAGTAGATGGTGAAAAATTTCCCTTCATATACAGATCTTTAACTCCAATTTCTGATATTATGACAGAATTACATCTAATTCAAAGCATACATCTTCCAAGAAGCATAGACCCTAAAGAAGAACACTGTTTTGAAAATTTCTTTGCTTTTAATCCTCAAGCATCACATTTATATAAATCTTTAAAAGAAGACAATTTCTACGAAAAAAGAAAGAGAAAATGACAGACGAAGAAAAAACAAAGGAAACAAAAATTAGTTTGGAAAAAATTGCTTATACAGTTATACATCTTGGACTCATAAAAGATATTAGAGATGAAGATATTAATAAAGAAACTGTAAAATTAGCCAGCATGATAATGAATAGGGATCCTGATTGCCGTATCGCAGAAGAGCACCTCCCAGATTTATGGGTTTTAGAACAATATCAGAGATATTATGAAGCAGCTAAGATTGCATTAGCAAAATACCGAGTAAAGTAAATAGACAAAATGACAGAAGAAACAAATTCAGAGTACGAAAAGGCAGAAGCGGAAATTAGGAGTAAATACCGTAAAAAAGTCTATGGAATTACTAAGAAAGGTCTAATCACAGGATTAGCAGGATTTCTTGTAGGATTATCTTTTTCTGGGAAGGGAGTCTATACCTTTAGTGAGTCAAGCAACACTCCAATATTTAGAGAATATGGAATCAATCAACAGTCTCTATCATATCTAAGGAATAAGTTGGGGGAATATAAAATTGTGGAGTTTCCGGAATATCTCTCTGCAGAAACAAAGAGGAATCTTGCTTCCTTAAGATTTGTAGGTCCCTCTGATTCAATTGATATTTCAAATCTGGAAAAAGAAATTAAAACTGCGGAAAAAGACAGTACAAGGATAGTTAACACAAAAGAAGGTAAGGATTGCTCAGAAAAATTTGCAGAGGCAAGTGGTTTTTTTAAATATGGACTTTTTGGGGGAATTGGACTGGCTATAATTTCAATGATTGGAATAAGGGTCTTCTCTTTATTTAACGTCGCAAAAAGAGATAAAGAAATAGATGCTCTTGCTGAGAAGTATGTTATTAATAAAAAATGACAGAAAAAACAAGATTAGAGATTGAGGTAAAAACGTGCGGTCATCTAAAAATTAATGTGAGAAGAGAAATTGGTCATCCAGCCGTTTACATTAATTTAGGCAAGGATAAGAGAGGGGAAATGGACATTGGAAATGTTTTTTGTATAAAAGAAGAAGAAGCTATATGCGAACTCACAAAAAAACCTTGTATGCTCTATCATAAAGACAAGAATCATGTCGCTAGAATAGATTTTACACAGGTTAAGAGATGTCCTGTTTATGATTTAATTATTCAAAAATACACTGTAGAAGGAAAGAAAAGACGGAAAAATTTTTATGCTGAAAAGGTGAATAGTTTTTAATAATATAAAATGACAGAAAACCTAGAAGATAAAGAAAAACCCTCTTACAAAATACAATTAGATGATTTAGTAGCCTTTACAGGCATACAAAATTATGGGAATAGGAACGAGAAATATATCCCTTTAGTAAATTCTAATAAGCATATGTTAAGATTTGCCGGAGTTTTTATTTTTCAGATTGCAATGACTTATATCTCATTTGCATCAGCTAATTATCTGCATAACTTAGTGAAATAATAAATAAAATGTCAGCCGAATTAGAAAAGAAGGTAAAGCCTTCCTATAAATTAGATGTGGAGGATTTTCATCCTTTTCCTTTTGGGCATCATAATTACTATAAAAGAAATAAAGACTTAAATGTAAAATTTGACGAGTATCAAAAAATTAGAGTGAGAACATTTGGACTTCTTGCCTTTAATATTGCAATGTTTTCTGGAATAATTTATCTTGACAGATATCTAAGCGGGTTGTTTAAATGATTATAATCGAAGCCAAGATTATAGTTTCAAGCTAATAATCTTCGATATGCCATCGTGCATGCTTATACCATAGATATTAGTTGCATTTGATATTATCTCATCATTGTGGCTTATCACGATATACTGTCCTTTCTGCATATATTTGCTTAGCAGGTTTGCAAGCCTTTCCGAGTTCCTCTTGTCAAGGGCAGCATCTATTTCATCAAGGATGTAGAAACAATATGGACTAAGTTCCTGTATCGCGAAAATAAGAGAGATAGCAACTAAAGTCTGCTCTCCTCCCGACAAGGAAGTAACATCAAGATATTTTCCATGTCCTGTCTTTACAAGAATATTAACGCCTGCCTCAAAAGGCTCCTTTGGATTTTCCAATTCAAGAGATACCTGTCCTTTTGTGCTTACCTGCGAGAAATTCCTCAAGAAAGTTTCGTTAAGAGCGTTCAGTGTTTTTATGAAGGTCTTCTTTTTTTTAATGTCTATCTCCTGAATTATTTTTAGTATGCTTTCCTTTTCCTTTGCAATTATCTCTGTCTTTTCCCTTACTGAATCATATTCCTTTTTTACGGAATCATATACTTCCAATGCACGCATATTAACTGTTCCTATCTGGGATATCATTTCTTCTGTCTTTGAAAGCCTTTCAACAAGGATTTCTCGGCTTGACTTGATTATTTCAATTCCATCATAAACCAGCATTTCTATGCTGAAGTTCTCGATTCCAGCATCTGCCTTTGCCTTTTCTATCTTGAAGTTATTCATAGCCTGCTCAATATTCTGAACTACGTTTTGCTTTGAAGAAATTTGAATCTCACTCTCGCGTATTCTTTTGCTGAGTGTGTCCCTATCTGCAATCAGCTTCTGGAATTTTCTGGTTAATTCTTCTTCCTGCTCTTTCTTCTTCTCAAGTGTCTCCTGTTTGCCCTCAATATCCTCTTTTAATCCGTAAATTTCGTCGTTCAAATCTTCTTCATCTCTTGCTATCTGCTTCAATGCTATTTTTGCACGTTCAAGCTCTCTCTGCTTGAAAGAGATTTCAGAGCTTATGTTTTCTTCGCTTCGCATGGAAATTTCCTGGACTTCGACCCTTACAATCTCGTATTTCTGCTCAACATTTGCAGAGTCATCAAAGCTTTTTTCAAGCCTTTTCCTTATGTCTTCCAATTCTGATATTTCTCCTTTAAGATTGTCCAATTTTTCCTGAATTTTTTTGAGAGCAGTCTTCTTTTCATCCACCCCTGAAATTTTTATGACATCACCTTCTCTTTTCGAAACTTCTATGTTCATCTGCTCTATATCTTTTGTCAAAACCTCTCGCCTAGAATATATCTCAGCTAGTTCCTTGTCAGAATCTGCAATTTCACTTTTCAGTTTTTCAACTCTTGGAAATATCTCCTTGTGTATGTGTTCCATGTGGTCTTTTGTTATTTTATTCTTGCATACTGGACACACATCCATCTTTGATATTTTCTCCATCAGATTATTAGCTTTTTCTATCTCTTTCTCATTGGAGTATGAAACCTTTTCAAGCTCTATCTCCTTTTTAGCCAGTTCTCCAAGAAGCTTTTTTTTGTTTACAATTGAAATCCTAAGGTTTTCAAGCTTGCCTCTGTCCGCACCCTTATCAAACAATTCATGATAAGAAGATTCCATCTGTCTGACTAGCAATGCAGACTCATTTGAGTTTGCCTGGAAGAGATTTTTCTTGTCTTCAATTCTTTCTCTTATTGACTTAAGTTCTGATTTTATTGTATAGAATTTTTTCCTTTCTTCCTCCAATTTTTCAAGTTCCTTCTTTTTTAAGACAATGTCCCTCTCTTTTTTTGTCTTTGGAGAAGCGCCTGCAAGATCTTTTATCGACTGCGCGTTCTCGTCTATTGAATGCTTGAGTTCCTGCTTCTGTTTTATAATGGATGAGATTTTGGACTGAAAGTTCTCAAGCCTTACTCCCATTCCAGCAAGCTCTGCCCTTATATTCGCGATTTCTTGGTTTAGGCTTTCCTGCTGAATTCCTGTTGTTTTTTGAATAACTGCGTTAATATCTGCAATTTTTGATTCAAAACTTCTTATAGCTGCTTCCAGTTCCATTATCTCTTTCTTTACCTTGTCTATTTCCTTGTTTCTTCCAGCAATTTCCTCATTTATATGTTCCAGTTCCTTTTTTCTTTTTGTCAAATCAAAGTGTATTATGCTTGCCTTAAATTTTTTCACATCCGCCTCAAGCTTCTTGAATCTCAGCGCCTGCTGTCTTTCCTTTTCAAGATTATTTAAGTAAGATGTTCTCTCTCTAAGGATTGCAAGAACTTCTTTCAGTTTTTCTTCTGTTTTTTCAAGTTCGTGCAACGACTTCTCCTTTCTGGACTCGTATACAGATATTCCCGCAACTTCCTCTATTATTTTTCTCCTGTCTTCGTTATGCATTCGCACAAAATTCTGGATTTCTCCCTGAAGGATTATATTAAATCCATTTGGGTCTATTCCAGCCTGTGCAAGAAGAGACAAAATTTCCTGTCTTGTCTTTACTTCATCATTTAATTTGTATATGCTTTGTCCGTTTTTTCTTACTATTCTTTTTACGGACACCTCAGCAGAATCGTAAGGGGTGGAAAAGCCCTTGTCAGAGTTGTCAAAAACAACCTCAACCATTGCTTCCTTTGCGGGGGAGGCTTCCTTTGTTCCGAAGAAAATAAGATTGCCAGCCTTTGCTGCCCTCATCGATTTACTGCTTAATCTTCCAAGAACAAAGCACAGCGCATCAGAGACATTGCTTTTGCCAGAGCCATTTGGACCAACAATAACATTTATTCCTTCCGTAAATGGTATTTCTGTCTTTCTTGGAAAACTTTTGAAGCCATGCATCACCAGTTTCTTGATATAAACCATTACAGGAAAGAATTAAAAGGTATTTTTAAAGAATTCTGTGGCAAATTTTCTTGGTAGATTGTTTTTAATTTATCAGGGAATAAAAATTGCAAAAAAATTCTGAAGGAGAAAGAGAGTATTTAATTTCATCTATGATAGTTTCATCATCCTCATTTTCAATGTCATTTAGCATATTCTCCAAACTTACTGTGTCCTTTGAAGGAGTATTCAAAATAACATGCCCTATTTCATGTAATAATAGCCTTTTATAAGTGAAATCCCTATCTGTCAAAATATAAAATTGGTTCTCCGAAGAATAGGTTAATCCTATAAGAAAGGGTTCTGTGAAATCTTCGGTTGATAAAATTGATAAAAAAATTTAATATTTCTTCCTTGGTTCTTTATCCCATCTTGCTGATTTACACTTTGGGCAGATTAAAGGTTTTTCCTTGCTAGAACGGGGTTGCCAAATATAACTGCAGTTATTACACTTATATCCTTTAACTTTAATTTCTACTTCTGGCATGAAGTTTATAATAGTTCTAACTATTTAAATGTTACTATACAAAGTTATACTTTACAATAGAAATGTTTATATAGTAGGTATTACTATATAAAGTATGAATAAACAAAGTAATAAAGGATATAAAAACATAAGTTATCATAAACCAAAAGAATGTCCTTATTGTAAGAACAAGAACATTGTTAAGTTTGGATATAGATATAATTGCACGAAGAAAAAGCAACGTTGGAAATGTAAAGATTGTTTTAAACTCTGGGTTATAGAAGATGGTTTTTGGAAGATGAAAAAGACAAGAGAGTTGATAACTCAATGTTTAAATTTGTATATGAACGGAATGTCTTTAAGGAAAGTTGCAAGGCATATCAATCAATTTTCAGAAGTAAAGACGACTTATAGAAGCGTTCATAATTGGTTAATGAAGTATAGTTTTATGCTTAATCCTTTTTCTCAAACAATAGATTATGATTTATCAAGAGTTTATCATGTTGATGAGATTTTTGTTAAGTGTAAGGGTGAACAACATTACTTTTGGGATATTATAGACAGAGATACAAGAGTTTTAGTTGCTAATCACTACTCAACTAAAAGAGATGGCAGGAGTGCAAGAACATTATTCTTGAAAGTCAAAAATCCACCAATGAGATTATTTTCTGATGGCTTGCAAGGATATAGAAAAGCATTTAGAAAAGTTTGGGGGCAGAAAACAAGAAGGCAGGATAGATTAATCTACACAAGATTAAAGCAAAGCCAAGATAGAAGAAATAACATAGTTGAAAGAATACAAGGAACAATCAGAGAAAGAGTAAAGGTTATGCGGGGATTTAAGGCAATTTGGAGTGCTAAAGCATTTCTTGAATTGTTTGCAGTCTATTATAACTTCTTGCGTTATCACGAAGGTATAGATAGCACACCAATAGAAAAAGCAGGAATTAACCTTAATCTCGAAGGCAACCAATGGCTAAATCTGATTTATAGGAGTAAGGGAATATTTTAACTAAAATAATGAACCCTTAAAAACCGAATCCAATTTAATCAGAGAATCAAAATCAACTTTAAATATAGAGCCCATATTAACATTGAGATTTATAGCAATATTCTTTCTCTCTTTAGATTTTGTAGGACTTTCTATCAATTCAATGCCCTCAGAAGTGCATTTTATATCTTTTCTAATTCCTGAAAGGTCTTTGTAAGAGTAAGTTATCAATCCTTTTTGCTCAAGAAATTCCATAGATTGTTTTACTCTTTCTTTATCAAAATCACTAGCCTCAATAATCTTTAGTTGATTGGTCTTTTTTTCTTTGTAAATATATGCTAAGATTTTTATTGAATCTTCTATTATAGCCATATAATTTGATAATGGGTATTGTTTATAAGTTTTATTAAGATTCTCTTTATTGGTCTTTTCCGAAATATGTTTTAGTTTCAATCTTGTCTGCAACAAGCTCTAAACCATATTTATCTAAATCATCACAGATGTCTTGAAAGTTTTCTTTAATAAACTTTAACGCCTCTTCAGAATTTATTTCTCCCTTTGGAAATTCTAGATGTTTCATTACTTCTAGAGCATAATTCTCTATATCTTCATCCTTTAGGTCTTCCCATTCATCTTCTTCTTCATTAATTTCATTTTCGTCAGGTCCGGACTCATAAGAATCTTTTGCATCTTCAAACCAGTTGGTTTTTATTTCAAAAAAGTGATTAACACCATTTAATGGGCAACTTAATATAAGAAAAGGAATTTCCCCTATATTTTGCTCTAAAATTCTTTCCGACTTAAAATTTTCTGGCTCAGTAACATCCTCATTTTTTACTTCCAAAGCACATAGATAAAACATTTTTACACCCATCTCTTTTGCTTGCTCTAAGAAAATTGCTAAATCCTCATCCCACTCTATTGCATTTTCTATATTCAACTTTCTTCTTGCAATATCGTAAAATTCTTCTAACATATCCTGTTCTTTATTTTTAATCTCAAATAATTTTATGCTATTCAATTTACAAAAATCTATTATCTTCTGTTTAACTGATTTTAAATTTTCATCACTCATCTTTTTTCTCCAAATCTTCTTCGTAGAGAGTTATTTCTTGCTTACAATGTGGGCAGTCTGTTTCAATACCTTCCTTTAAGTTATCTTCTTCATCTAATTCTAAGGTAATAACTTTGCCACATTCAGGGCATACAAAATCTGTTTCTTCCTCTTCACCTTCTTCTGTTTTGTATTTTTTTAATTTCGGCACCTTACCTTTTACAGAAGAAACTTTTTGTTCAATCGTATCATATAAGTCCTTTATGCTTGTATCTTCATTTGCCATATCTTTATCTGGGAGATTATCATCTGCAGTATCAATATTAATCTCCTTCCAACCAACTCTCTTTTTCTCAATAGTTTCCTTCAAACTTTTTTCCCTTTTTGTTAATTTGCTACTTCCTGTCTTTACTTCAACAAAAATGACTCGGTCAATTTTATCTTCATGCAAACCTTGAAAAACAATATAATCCACTGGTTGTCCTAAAAAGTGCATATCAGAAGGCTCATAAGGTAACTTTTTTAAGAAAGGGATAAATCTCTCAATGAATTTTCCGACTAAACTCCTTCTTGAACTAGAAACTGATTTTGACCTTATGATTTTTTCAGAGTCTTTGAATAATCTTTTTAATTCTTCTATGTCTGAAATGTATTTAACCTGCCATTCTTTTGCCAATTTTTCTAAATGAGTTTTATTCTCCTCTTTAATCTTTTCTAATAGAGAATTACCTTTCTCTATTTTTACTTCATAATCCTTCTCAAGATTAGCTATTTTCTTTTCCCATTGAGCATTTAATACAGATTCTCTATCTCCAAATTTCTGTTTTTGTGTTAAATATCTCCCAATGAAATATCCTATAATCAAGGAAATAATGATAATAATTATCCATTCAATCATAATTTTAACAAAGAAAGCTGTTATAAAAATTTATCTAAAATAATTATTTTTCATTCCAAATACTTTTTTCTTGCGATTTTCTTCCTAGTCTTTTTACCCTTCCTTAATTCAGCTTTATCTAACTGAATATATACAAAAACAAAAAAGGCTATTCCAATAAAGTAAATAACAAGTGGAATCATAAGTCCTACTTCTTCAGGTGGAAAAAGAAGAAAAGATATAATCAGAGAGGGTATTATCCCAAATATGATCCAAATTATACATGACATAATAATAAATTCACTCCAACCCCAAGGATTATCAGAAACATAGCTATTATAATATATTGGATTAGGGTGATTCCATCCCATCTTGTTCTAATTAGTTCATTGTTTTTATTTGTTTAGGTCTTTTAGAGAATTAGAAAGTTTTAAATTAATCAACCGATAACTTCACAGAACCTAAGAAAGTTATCTTTAAGAGGATTGCCTTCAAGTGAAACAAAATTAATTTTTTTATTTTTTAGGTAAAATTTCTCCTGCTGAGATTTTATTATTTCCTCAGCCTGTTCATAGTTTATTACATTGCCAGAAAATTTGGTTGTGATGAAATTTAAAACTAGAGAAGATTCTGCATAGATACATAGAGCTAATAATGATTTGAGTACTAATTTTTTGATGTTCTTTCTAACTTTTGTCATATATTTTGTATCAAACCCTCTATATTTAAGCATTTATGAAATAAACATTGATAGAAGGAGCATTTATGCTATTTTTGCCTGTTCTAACTTTGCGGAGGCATTTTTCCAGGTGGCCCATGTTTTTCTGAACAAGCCTTCATCTTTGTATTTATGGGCGTGCTTTTCCAGGAATTTAATAGTGTATGGGTCAGAGGCATAACCTGAGCCTATCTCATGTCCGTATTTCTCTTTCAAAAGGGTCATTTCCTTCTCACGAACATCTTTTGCTATTATTGATGCTGCCGAGACTGCGACATGATTTACGTCTGCCTTGTGCTCGCAAACAACTTCAAGATTTGACAAGTCATTTATTTTTGTCTGCAGAAAATCCCTCCACTTGTTTATTCCTGTTGACGGGCAATCGAGAACAACTTTTATTCTATCATATCCCTTGTTTATCCTGTTTATTATTTCCGCGCATGCTATTGCTTCTACTTCATTTAGTTTTGTTCCACTTAAATTATTGCTTTCAATTTCGTCGGGATAAACAATAACAACCTCAAAGTTCTCTGCTTTCTCTCTTATGACATCAGCCAAAAAAGCTCTTCGTTTTGGAGTAAGCTGTTTGCTGTCTTTAACCCCAATCTTTTTGAATTCTTTTTCCATCTCATCATTAATAAGGCATCCCGCAAGAACCATTGGACCAATCACAGGCCCTCTCCCTGCATCATCTATCCCGAGAATTAATTGAGACATAAGCTAAAGAAAAATTCATTCATTTTTAAGCATTTCTAACTTCTTGAGAATGGTTTTATATTTATAAAAAAATAGCAATACGCCCAGTGCAGGAATCGAACCTGCGAACCCCGAAGGGTCAAGGTTAGCAACCTTGTGCAATACCACTTTGCGAACTGGGCATATAATGGCCTAAATTTTCTATCATATAAATCTTTATAAATTATTTGATTTAAATATTAGAATGACCACAGTAGAAGCAAAAGTTGAATTATCTGAAGAACAAAAGCAGGAGAATCTTAAAGTAAGAGATCGTTTTGCTGAATGGAAAAAAGGCACTTTGACATCAATTCAGCAACATAAAAATCAGATATCAGAGCTTGAAGAAGAAATAAAGGATATGAGGCCTATTCTTAAGGATTGCACAACAAAAGCAGTTTGCAATTTATGTGATATTTACAGCATGAAATACAATAGTGATGAAATCCATGATGATGGTTTACATCATGTATACAATTGTTTAATATGCGGATCAAGACAAAGTTATACCTAATCTTCTTTCTAATATTTTCTTATCCAGAAACCTTTAAAAGCGACTGAACATAAAATTCATTATAGCAGCGTGGAGGAGCCTGGAGTCCTCACCGGGCCCATAACCCGGGGATCGGTAGTTCAAATCTACCCGCTGCTACTTTTATTTTTGGCTAAAAATCAAACATTTTTTAAATTGCTTCTGACTTAATATTACATAAAAAGAGGTTTTGTTAACTGATTAAATTAAAATGGCAGATGAAGATGACGAGGAGAATTTTATTCCCCTGACTAAGGAAAAAAGGGCGAATATACTCTATAGCTTCAAGGTCTACCTTGGTTTCCTGAAAAACTATAAGGTTTTGTCTGGAATTATCCTTCTTCTTGTATTCTTTCTAGAGGCTAGGCATATTGCGGAAAGTTATTTATTTAAGGTCTTAGTGGATGACGGGACTTCGTTTGCGGCAGGAACGCTTCTTCGGGATGAATTTTTAAGCATATTGCTGATGTTGCTTGGTGTTTTCGCAATAATCGTTTTTTCAGGTTTTGTAGGAAGATGGATTGAGCAGCATCTCGTTAATGTTCTTGAATCAAAGCTTATAATTGATTTGAAGAAGAAATACTTTGACCATCTCATTGAACTGGATTATGGATTCCATGTTACAAACAAAACGGGGAATGTAATCTCAAGGCTGTCCAGAGGAAGCGATGCGATGGAAAAAATAACAGATGTCATGACTTATAACATTGCTTCTGTTGTCTTCAGCTTCATTGGGGTTATGGCAAGTCTGATTTACTTTGATCTTACATCTGCAATAGTCACTTTAGGCGTAGTTTCAGTGTTCGTTACTTTTAGTTATTATATGCAGAAAATTGCGCAGGAGTCAAATGTGCTTGCAAATGACGCGGAAGACATTGAAAAAGGAAATATCTCAGATATTTTCACAAACGTGGAATCAGTAAAGTATTATGGGAAGGAAAAAGTCGTCGAGAAGAAATTTGAGAACATTATCAATGCAACAAAAGACGCTTTCATGAAAAATTGGGGATATTACAGATGGCTTGATTCAGCAAACAGCATAATTATCGGAATAGGAACATTCCTTCTTTTATTCTTCCCAATCATGAGGTTCTTGAATGGTGAGCTTGACCTTGGAACAATAGTCTTCATTTATTCAGTCTATGGGTTGCTTGTTGAGCCTTTATATGAATTTATCTACGGATTGAGGAGTGTTTATAGTGCAATGGCAGACTTCCAGTCTCTCTTTGAATATGGAAAAATTGAGAAAAAGATTATAGATAAGCCAGGCGCGCAGAAAATGGTAATAGATGAAGGGGAGGTTGAATTTAAGAATGTATCATTTAATTATGGAAAGAGAAAAATATTTGACAATTTCAATTTGAAAATACCAAAGAACAACAAGGTTGCATTGGTTGGACATTCAGGTTCAGGAAAAACAACTTTAGTCAAACTCCTCTACAGATTTTATAATATAAACGCAGGAGAGATACTCATTGATGGAAAAGATATAAGAGATTTCAAACAGGATTCATTGAGAAGCGAGATGTCCATTGTCCCTCAAGAATGCATTTTATTTGATGACACTATCTACAATAATATCTTGTTCTCAAATCCTTCCGCTTCCAAGGAAGAGGTTATGCGGGCAATAAAATTCGCACAATTGGACAAAGTGATAGACCGATTTGCCAAGAAGGAATATACAATCGTTGGGGAAAGGGGAATCAAACTATCTGGTGGAGAGAAACAAAGAGTTTCAATTGCTAGAGCAATACTTGCAGACAAGAGGATATTAGTATTGGACGAAGCAACAAGTGCTTTGGACAGCGAGACTGAATTTGAGATACAGAAGGACCTTGCCAAGCTGATGAAGGGAAGAACCTCAATAATTATTGCCCATAGATTATCCACAATTATGGAAGCAGATAAGATTATAGTTTTAAAAAACGGAGAGATTGTACAGCAGGGAAAACATTCCCAACTTATAAACCAACCAGGCGATTACAAGAAATTCTGGAATCTTCAAAAAGGTGGATATTTGAAGAAAAAGACCTTGACTGAAAATATTTAAAAATACATTTTCAATAATATATTAAGTAAAAAAGAGGAAATATGAAATTTGACTTCATTGTTATAGGCGCTACGGGGATGCAGGGAAGGATAGTAACGCGGGATTTGGTTGAAAATGGATATTCTGTTCTTATGTGCGGACGTGACCAGAGCAGGATAGAGCACTTTTTGAGAAAATATGGAAATAAGGTTGCTTTCGTCTATCTTGACTTAACAAATCAGAAATCAGCCGAAAAAGTGATAAGAAACTCAGGAGCAAAAGTTGCGGTAAACTGCGCTGAGGGAGACTGGAACTTTGAGGCATTGGAAATGTTCGCGAATTGTGGGATTCATTCTATTGATTTAGGTTCTGATATTCCAATACTGAAAAAACAGCTGGCTATGAATCATGAATTAAAGAAAAAGGGACTAATACATATAACAGGATGCGGCTCTGTTCCTGGAATTGGGAATGTTATGCTTAATTACGCAGACAAGAGATTTGATACAATTGATACAGTAAAAGTCGGCTTTGCATGGACTTCAAATATGCCAAAATTTGTGGTGCCTTTTTCAATGGAAAGCATCCTGGAAGAATTTACAATGAATGCGCCTTATCTGCACCATAGCAAAACAATTAGAGTAAAGCCAACAGATTCTATAGTGAGAGTTTATCACAAAGGTGTTGGAAGAGAAGACCAATTTAATGTAGGACATCATCCTGAAACATACACATTTTATCAATTTTGCAAGAAGAAAGGAGTGAAAAATATTGAATTTTATGCGGGCTTCCCTGATCATTCGATGAAATTTATAGAGATGCTTGTTGAACTGGGTTTTGCAGACAAAAAGCCAGTTTATTTT
The DNA here is from genome assembly GCA_020053375.1 of Nanobdellota archaeon. Lineage (GTDB taxonomy): Archaea > Nanobdellota > Nanobdellia > Pacearchaeales > GW2011-AR1 > JAGVNG01. The sequence goes on from JAGVNG010000017.1 coordinate 73,302, forward strand.
AAGGGAATGAAAATAGTACCAGATGAATTTCTTACTGAAATGCTGAAAAAGCTGAAATTTCCAAGGGGATATACTGAAACAGAGAATCTTTGGATTTACATAGAGGGAAAGCATAAAGGAAAAAAGAAGGAAATAATGATGGAATGCATTGTTCCTCCATTGAAAGGATGGGAAGATGCTGGCTGCAATATAGACACAGGCATGCCTGCAAGCATAATGGCACAGATGATTTTCAAGGGAATAATCAACAAGCCGGGAAGTTATTCACCAGAGGACATTGTTCCTGTTGAGCCGTTTTTCGCAGAATTAAGAAAACGAAATATGCTTGTGTATGAGAATGGGAAGGTTATTAATTAAGAAGAGTGCAGTTTAATGAATGACGAATAAGAATTCTAACGTTAGAATTAATTTAGCAGCTGGTTTTATTAGTTAACAATCTTTTAAATATCAATAAACCAAACAGGATTATTTTTTAATATCACTCGTCTTCTTTGAGTTAAGATAAAGCTTATCCAAAATTCCCTTTAAAATTTTCCTATGCTCCTCATTTCCCAAGCCCTTCCAGTCAAGAAGAACAAAATCAATTTCTTCCTCTGTTTTTTGTATTGCTTCCTTGACCATCTCCTCTGTCAGCGGAAAAACATATTGGGATATAACATGAGAGATTGCAATATTTGAAGATGCCTGAATCTTATTGAAATTGGGGCAGTAATGAGGACCTCCAATCGCTATTACAACTTCATTGTAAGGATTTGGCTTGAACTCTTCTATGGCTTCTGATATTGCCTTCGCAACCACAAAACCTGCTTTGTTATCCCTCCATTCATTTTCTGTCGAGCCTATTTCTGCAAAAAGGCACGGCTTGTCTATTAAAGGACCATGATGAGTTGCTTCCATTGTCAAATCATAATCACGAAGATGATATTTTTCAGCATTCTCAATCAGTTTTTCAAACAATTGCTTCTGAAACATTGCAGATGTCCTGCATAACTTGCCTTTTTCTCCGCCAAACCTTGCCTCTCTGAAATTTCCGGGTGCATGGACTGTAAGAGACTTTTCTCCTTTTTCGGACTCGTGCTTTGAGGCAAAGATTATGAAGTCATATTGATTTATCCGGTCTAAGTCAAGGCTGCGGGTCTGGATTATTTCATCTTCAACCAGATAAAAATCAAATGAAGGAGTTTTTTTTAATGATGAGAAGAGAGGGTTTTCTCTGAACTGGCTTAACTGGGTGGTTATGTTTATTCCAGCCCTGTCTTTCTTGCTTGCAACTACAAGATATTTTTCATATGACATGGAGTTAGAAAAATATCTTAGGTTTTAAAGTTTATTGGGATAAGATAGTAATTAAATAAGGATCTTAAAAAATTAGTATGATAATCATTTTTACAGACTGTTATATCTCAACATTAAATTATTTAAAGCATTTGTCCCTAAATATAAAATGCAGGAAATGCTAAAAATATTCATTGGAATCGCAGTTTTGCTTCTTGGCATTCCAATCGGCTCTTATCTTGCCAAAAAGACAAAGGAAGAATTAAAACAGGGAAGAAAGTGGTTCAAGAGAATAGTCGAGGTAAGCCTGATAGGTTCGGTGATTTCACTGATAATAAAAAACGACTTCTTATTTTTTAGCCTTTTGTTTATTGCCGTTGTTACGAGCAGAAGTCTGAAGCAGAGAAGATAAATCATAAGGTTTTCTTTCTATTGTGCCTTCAAGGGATTTTACTTGCGGGGGAAGTCTGCTTAGAAGAGTAACGCCCGGTCTTTTTCTTAGATAGGTTAGTTCAGTTTTGATAAAATTTTCATCTAGAGAATGCATTTTAGAGCAGCCATTTTTAAGATGCCCCTTATATGCAATGATATAAACAGGCTGGTTTTTCCTTGAACTTTCCATTGAGTTATCTATTTCTATATATACGAAAGCTTGCATTAGTGATAAAATTTTTATCGGTTTAAAAACCTTGTCATATAAGAAAGAGTTTTTAAATTTGATTTTCCTGAGGTGAAAGAAGTTAAAATGCACGATTTCAAGAAGATTGAAGAAGATATAAGGAAATTTTGGGAGAAGGATAAGACATATGAAAAAGTAAAAAAGAAAAATTCCAGGGGAAAAAAATTCTATTTTATGGATGGTCCCCCGTATGCAACAGGACATATTCATATGGGAACAGCATTAAACAAAGTTCTGAAAGATATTGCAATGCGTTCCCAGAGATTGATGGGCAAGGATGTATTTGATCGGGCAGGGTATGATACCCATGGTTTGCCAATAGAAAATAAGGTGGAAAAAAAGCTGGACTTCAAGAAAAAGGAAGATATAGAAAAATACGGCGTCAAGAAATTCATAAAAGAATGCAAGAATTTTGCAACGGAATTCATAGGCGTAATGAATGATGAATTCAGAAATCTTGGAGTTTGGATGGACTTTGACAATCCATATCTCACTTTGACAAATGATTATGTAGAATCAATATGGGACACTTTCAAAAAGGCGGATGAGAAGGGGCTTCTATATCTCGGAAAATATCCCGTCCATGCATGCCCGCATTGCGAAACAGCTGTAGCCTATAATGAAATAGAATATACAAAGCAGTCAGATGCTGCTGTTTATGTGAAATTCAAAATAAAAAGAGAGAAAAACAAATACCTTATAATCTGGACAACAACTCCATGGACCCTGCCAAGCAATGCAGGGGTTATGGTCAATCCAAAGTTTGAATATGCACAAGTGGAAATAAACGGAGAAGAATGGATAATTGCAAGGGAAAGGGTAAAGAGCTTAATGGAAAAATTAAATGCGAAATACAAAGTAAAAAAGGAATTTAAGGGAAAAGAATTGGAAGGGATAAGATATGAAAATCCTTTGGCTAAGCACTTGAAGCTTTCTGAACTGAAGAATGCATATAGGGTGATTATGAATGAGAGATATGTCAATCTAGAAGATGGAACTGGATTGGTTCATACTGCTCCTGGTTGCGGTAAGGAAGACTTTGATGCCGGACAAAAAGCAGGTTTGCCAATCATAGCCATTGTAAATATTGATGGAACCTTCGCAGAACAGGGAGGAAAATATTACGGGAAAAAAGCGAGAATTGTTGATGAAGAAATAATTAATGACTTAAAAAAAGACAACGCCTTTGTTTACAAGGAGAATTATAATCATGATTATCCGATATGCTGGAGATGCAAGTCTCCTCTTTTGATGATATCCGTTCCTCAATGGTTCTTCAAGATAAGCGAAATACAAAAAAATATTCTTAAATCAAATGAAGAAGTCACATGGCTTCCCCCATATATGAAGCTTAGGATGAAAGCGTGGCTTGAGGGAATTTCTGACTGGCCGATATCTAGAAATAGGTATTGGGGAACTCCTCTTCCAATATGGATGTGCAATAAATGCGATGGAAAAGAAGTGATAGGATCTATAAAAGAACTGGAAAAGAAATCCGAGAAAAAAATATTGGAAGTTCACAAGCCCGAGATAGATGAAGTAAAAATTAAATGCAAATGCGGAGGAGAAATGAAAAGGGTCTCCGAAGTCCTCGATGTATGGTTTGATTCTGGAGTTTCAAGCTGGGCTGCATTGGGATATCCAAAAGACGAGAAGCTTTTCAAGAAATTCTGGCCTGCCGATTTGAATATAGAAGGAAAAGATCAGTTCAGAGGCTGGTGGAATTCACAATTGATATTATCCGAGATAAGATTTGGAAAAAAACCATTTAATAATATTGTTGTTCATGGAATGGTGCTTGACATAGGAAAAATAAAGATGTCAAAATCCCTTGGAAATATAATTTCTTCACATGAACTTATAGAAAAGTATGGAAGAGACAGTTTAAGATATTATTTTGCAAAAGTATCCAAGGGAGAAGACTTTGCATTCAACGAAAAAGATTTTGAAGAAATCCAAAGGATGTTCAGAGTTTTGGTTAACACAGATAATTTTGTCAATCAATTGGAAAAAGGAAAAAATTCTTTGGCAATAGAAGATAAATGGATAATTTCACGATTTAATTCCTTAATTAGGGAACTTGAAAAAAATTATAATGAGTTCAAATATCCGGAAACTGTCCAACAAATTGAGAAATTTTTAATTGAAGACTTGAGCAAGACTTATATCAAAATAATAAGAGACAGGTCTGAAGAAACACATGGTTTGCTGAATGAAATAAGAAAAAACTTATTGATAATGCTATCTCCTGTAATACCTTATCTGACAGACCATCTTTACAGAAATTTCTCTAAGGAATCAGTGCATCTTTCCTCCTGGCCAAAACCAAACACAAAAAAAATAAATAAAAAACTTGAAGAAGAATTTGCAAGTGCATTGTCTCTGATTGAAAAGGGATTGGCTGAAAGAGACAAACTTCAGATTGGGCTGAAATGGCCTCTTCAATCAATAGACATAACTGCCGGTTTTGATTTGAAAAAAGAATTGTTTGATATGATTAAATCCCAATTAAACGTCAAGGAAGTTCATTTTAACAAGACCGAAAAATCAGACGCGGTCTCAATTAAATTCAATACCAAAATAACTCCAGAGCTAGAAGCAGAGGGTTATGCAAGAGAGCTGTCAAGACAGATACAGGCTGAGAGGAAGAAGGCTGGGCTGGTTAAGAGGGAGCAGATTATATTGGAAATAAAATCCGATGATTTGAGACTGCTTGCACATATACCAAAAAAATTTGTTGAAGAGAGAGTTAATGCTAAGAGAACTTCTTGGAGTGTAAAAGTGGATATAAATGGAGTAAGAAATTATCAGCATAAGGCGGAATTTAAAATTAAAGATAAGAGTTTTCAGGTGTTTTTCAACAAGGCAAAATAAAAAATCACCGACGACAAATTCAAGAAAATATTGGAAAAACACAGCGATTTCATAAAGCAAAGGACCAACTCAAAAAACCTCCAGTTTGTCACAACTGGCAAGGAAAGATTTAAAAATATAATTCAATTTGAAATAAGAGATAAAAAGGGTGACATTGCAGTAGTATACTAGAATAACTACCGCTGAGTAATTCAATAATTTCACTCTTAAAATATAATAATATTTAAAAGGAAGAAAAACACTTTAAAACTACTGAAAAATGATAATAAAGGAAGAATTTTTAAGCAGACTAAGGAAAATTTTTGATTTGAATTTATATGAAGTAAAGGTATGGGCAGCGCTTCTTTCAAGGGGAACTTCAACGGCAGGAGAGTTGAGCAATATATCTGATGTTCCAAGATCCAGAACTTATGATATTCTTGAAAGCCTTGAAAAAAAAGGGTTCATAGTTATGAAGCTTGGCAAACCTATAAAATTTGTCGCGCTCAAACCTGAGGAAGTTGTTGAAAGAGTAAAAAAGAACCTGATGCAGGATGCCAAGGAAAGAACACAAAGATTGGAAAAGTTGAAGGGAGATGAAGTTCTTGAGGAATTAACAGGATTATTCACCAAGGGAATAAAGTTTGTGGAGCCTTCAGACCTTTCAGGAAGCTTGAGAGGAAGACAGAATCTGTATAATCACTTAGATATGATGATAAGAGATGCTGAGAAGACAATAACTATTGTAACAACATCAGAAGGATTGAGCAGAAAACTTGAGGTGTTGATGCCAAGCCTTGAGAAGTGCAAAAAAAGAGGAGTAAGAGTGAGAATCGCAGCTCCAGTAGACAATAATAATATTAAGGTGGCAAGAGAATTTAAGAAAGTAGCGGAAGTAAGAAATCTTGACAAGATGAAGGCAAGGTTTGTAATAATTGACGGCAATCAGATAATGTTCATGCTTCTTGACGACGAGAAATTCCATCCCAATTATGACATTGGAGTGTGGATTAACACAGAGTTCTTTGCGCAGGCATTGGAGCAGATGTTTGAACTTGCCTGGAATGACATGAAGCAAGTGAAGTAAGATATACTTTGTTTCTTGATAATCTTTAAAAGTAGATAGAATATGTTAAGTAAATAAGATGGTAGAAGAAAAAATTGATTTGGTAAAAATGCTAAATGGGACTACAACTTTGGAAGAGGCATTTAAAGTATTAAGACGAAATAAACTTGGAGTTCGTATTGTTAAAGATGTAAGAAGTGATATTGGAAGAGAAATTTTATTATCGCAAAAAGATTATGTGGTATTAACAGGGGGTTCTTATCCTGGACAAGATTATATACATTCACATGGGGCAAATATAATGTATGTCCCAAAGGTAATGGACAAGAAAGCCCCCAAATAAAAATTTTATTTCTCTTGTAACCTCTTATTAACAACATTAAGCCAGTTTAGCCAAAGAATAAGAGATGTTGAAGCCTGCTTGAAACCATCGCTGTTATGAGGGATGTAGCGTATATAATTATTATCCGTCAACAATGCATCATCAAAGTTAGGGTCAATATCAATAGCGTGTGCATCTCTCTGAACACCCAGAACTTTTACATGAGTTACAAGGCACTTTGATTTTTCATCTGAGCTTTCGTAAAAAATATAAGGCTGATAAGAAAGAGGTATATCGTGAAAAGTTTTTTCAGCGAGGCATCTTCCTCCTTCCTGAAGTTCCCTTTGAAGAGAATCAGGCAATTCCTGTGCCAGTGCTTTTTTAACAAAGCTTCCTTGAAGAAACAATCCATAGGAATATCTTGGGGGCTGAAATCCCTCAATCTTGTAAAGAGAGCCACTCATGAGTAAAGCCCGACCCTCTTTCTTTTAAAGATTTGGATAATCAAAGATAATAAAAAATAATAAAAAAATAAGATAACTTATTTCTTGAGCAATACCAATATGACGCTCAGCAATGTTGTTATGATTACTATCCATCCTGCAATCATTGCAACCACATCGCCGCCCAGCCATGTTGGAAGAGTCAATGTTCCACCGACCATTCCAAAACCTACGGCAAGAGACACAATAACTCCTGTAAGCCATGCGACAAGATTCAAGACAGATGATGTTTCTTTAGCCATTTTGAAACCTCCTTTTTGTTTGATTATATCCTTGAATTCTCATTTTATTCATCGAACAAACCAAAAACGAAAATAAAAAAATAAAAAATTTAATTATTTTTTCTTATGATGCTTCTTGGATTTCTTCTTTCCTGAACTGCCGCCGCCAACAATCCCTGAAAGTGTTGCCTTGTAATGCGTAGGTGCCTGAGCCGATACTGTCTTCATTGCCCTATCTGCAGCCTGCCTAGATTTTGACATATTCTCTCTTATCTCGTTGTCAAGTCTATGCAATTCATTATTTGTCTTCTTAACAGAAGATGCCAAAGATCTCTCTGATATTTTTCCAAAGAAAAATCTTTTGCATTCCTTATCGAATTCATCAAGAAGTCCTTGCTTTTCTTCTTCTCTTGCCCTCAAAAGCTCTCCAGCAACATTAAACTCTTTCAAAGTCTTTGCGAAGAATTCCTCATTCATCATTTTTACTCTAACCATCTTTTTTTAACCTCCTTTTGATTGTTTAACAAACAATATGATATTTAAATAGGTTTTGACTAAGCAAAACCTGTTGGGATTTTTAGTTTTAATATAATATAATTATTGCAGTAAATTTTTTAATCTTTTTATTAAAGATATTTTTATTGGCAAATATTACAGATTGCATATAAATTATTCCTACATTTTATCCAAAACATCAATTCCAAGCAGACTCATTGAATTCTTCAGTACCTGCCTGAAAGACTGGACGAGAGCGAGCCTGAAAGTTTCCTGCTGCGAGCCGAGAACCCTGCATCCATGGTAAAACTCATTGAATGTCTGAGCAAGATGATAAGAATAATTTGCCACCAATGAAGGATTCAAACTTTGCTGAGCAGCCAGAACCACCTCAGGAAACTGGGAAAGTTTTTTTACAAGCTCAAGCTCCTTGTCCTCCAAATCATAAACCTGAAACTTTTCCTTCACATCTATCTTTTTTATTATGGAGCTTGCTCTTGCATAGCTGTAAAGTATATAGGGACCTGTGTCTCCTTCGAAAGAAACAAACTTTTTCAAGTCAAAGACAATATTATTTTGGCGATTATTTTTTAAGTCTCCGTAGAAAATCGCCGCGATTGCTATCTTCAATGCCTTTTCATCAAGCCCTCTCTTTGAGACGCTGGGCTCTCTCTTTTTTATTTCTTTTTTTGCAAGGCCGAGGGTTTCATCGATAATATCTTTTAAGAAAACCATTTTTCCTTTCCTTGTCGAGAATTTTTTGCCGTCCTTGTCAAGATAAAGCCCGTGGTCAGCATGGACGCAATCTTTTGACCATTTATAACCAAGAATTTCCAGTGTTTTGAAAAGCTGCCTAAAATAAAGCTTTTGCTCCTGTCCGACTTCGTAAATCATTCGGTCAAATTTGTATCTCTTGTACCTGTCGATTGCCGCGGACAAATCCCTCGTTGCATAAAGGGTTGTTCCGTCGCTCTTTTCCACCAGCGCGTTTCCAAGCCCGTATTCCTCAAGATTAATCACATAAGCCCCCTGGCTTTTCTTAACAATCTTTTTTTCCTTTAGCTCCTCAAGCAATGCTTTTGCCTTTTTGTTATAATTTGATTCTCCTTCATAAGCATCAAATTTTATTTTAAGCAATTTGTACATTTTTTTGAAATCCTCCATTGTAAATCCCTTGAATAATTTCCACAACATAAGAGTTTTCTTGTCTTCCTCTTCCATCTTCTTGAACTCTTCCCTCGCAATTTTTTCATATTGCTTCTTATTTGTCTTCACATAAATCTTCAGCAGGTAATTAATTGGGTCTTTCAAGAGTTCTTTTTCTCTCCCAAATTTGCGGTAACCAGCAAGAAGCCTTCCGAATTGCGCTCCCCAATCGCCAAGATAATTTATTCTCACTGTCTTGTATCCTGAAAACTCCAGTATATTTGCAATTGAATTCCCAATGATAGTGGATCTAAGGTGCCCTATTCCAAAAGGCTTTGCTATATTCGGCGAGGAAAACTCGACTATGGCTTTCTTTTTATTTCCAATAGTTGCTCGTCCATAATTCTTTTTTTGTGTTATTATATCCCAGACTGTCTGCCTTGCCAGGCTCTTTCTGTTGACAAAAAAATTCACATATGACCCTTCCACCTGAATATCATAGAATTCTGTTTCTAGAAAATCCCCTATTTTCTCCCTTACCTGAAGTGCTATTTCATGAGGATTCATCTTTAGCTTTTCCGCAAGAGAAAAACATGGAAAAGCGTAGTCTCCCATTTCCGGAGAAGGTGGAGATTCAATGGTCTTTTCAATCTGCTCACCTGTCAGAACAATCTTCAAATCCTTTAATGGTTTCTTTAGCAGATTTACAACCTCTTTTTTCATAATGGAAAAAAGCTAATAGCGTTAATAAATTTAATGGAAAAGAGGCTTCACTAAAATCTTTAAATATTGATTGTTAAGCTATTATATGTGCCTGTGTAGCTTAATGGTTGAGCAATTGCTTCGTAAGCAATAGGTTGGGGGTTCAATTCCCTCCACAGGCTCTTTAAATTGTTAAAGAGACTTCGCGGAAAATTTCCTGTTTTCCAGCGGGGCTTTGAACGGAGTGAAAAGCATGTATGACGGAATTTATCGAAGCGAACCTAATGCAATCAGCAATTATTTTAATCGTCCTTCAACGATGCGTGCATATCATTTATTCAGTAAGCTTTTTAAGTAGTTTAACTTTGTTTTTTATATCAATATATGCGGGTGTGCCGGAGTGGTCAAACGGACAGCCCTTAAGAGCTAGAGAGCTAAGTGAGGCTGTGGCTTAGTGCCTGCGAAGGTTCGAACCCTTCCATCCGCATGGTTCGTTAGAGACGTGCGCATATATGCCGCATGTTTACAAAAAAACAAAAATGATTAAAGCAATGTTTGGGACATTGGAGGAGTTTTAATAGAAAATCCAGACATAGAAGGATTATGGGGAAATAGCACGAAGTCCAAAGAGATAAGAGATAAATTTGGGTCAGGGCAATTAAGTGCAAAAAAATTTATTTCTAAGGCATCAAAACTATTAAATAAATCAGAAGAAGAATTCATCTCTTCTTATAAAAAAATTTATTCTGTTTCTGAAAGGATAGAGAATACAATTGAGATATATAAAAATGTTAAAGTGAAAAATTATATTTTTTCAGACACAAATCCATTAAGAGAAGATTTGATAAAAGAAAAAACAAAAGATATTTTTGAAATTGCCACAAAAATATTCCTGTCACATCAGATAAAAAGGGGAAAGAACGATATGCAAACTTATGAGTATATAATAAATGAAATTGGCCTTAAACCAGAAGAAATATTATTCATAGATGACCATGAAAAGAATATCGTTTTGGCACAGAAAGCGGGCATAAATGGGATATTATATGAAAATTCCAAAAAACTAAGACAGGATTTAGATAGATTATTATAACTTTAATTCTTTTATATTCAATGAACATAAAGAAGATAGACATCTTGATTCTGGTCTTTCTTGTTCTTGCAGTTCTCTCTTTGAATTATTCTCCTATTGATTCTTTTCTTGAGCAGGCTTTTTCGTCAAGGCAGGAAGTTCTTGTTGAAAGGGTAATAGATGGAGACACTGTTGAATCAGACATAGGAAACATAAGGCTTTTAGGAATTAACACTCCCGAGAGAGGAGAAATTTATTATGAGGGGGCAAAGAAGTTTCTTGAATCAAGGATTTTTAATAAAACAGTTGAACTTGAATTCGGAAAAGACAAGCGGGACAAATATAACAGAACACTTGCTTATCTTTTTCTTGACGGGAAAAACATAAATATTGAGATAGTGAAAAATGGTTTCGCTAATTATTATTTTTATGGCGGAAGAGACAAATATTCAAGTGATTTGGAGAATGCATGGACAATTTGCGTTAATAATAAAATAAATCTATGCGAACCTTCAGCAAATCAATGTTCATCCTGCATAATTATTAAGGATTCCGGCGCTTTAAAAAATATCTGCGGTTTTTCGTGCAACATAACTGGATGGAAAATAAAAGCAGAAGGGAGAAACAACACGATTTTTCAAAGTGAAATCCTGAACAGCGGAGAAGAAGTTTTATTTAAGCTTGAGCTGATAGGAACAGGAGACACAATCTTTTTGCGGGACAGGGAGGGAAAACTGGCGCTTTGGAAGAAATATTGAGAGCAGAAAATTCAGCAGTTTTATTTCAGCATATTCTTTATATGTGAGACAAAAAGGGTAGCATTATGCATTGAATCCTCAGCGGGATCCTTATTTGCTTGCGGAAAAGTCTTGTATGTGAATTTCCCCCTTTTTGATTTTTCATCCTTCATTATTTGCAGTAAATCTTCTGCCCTTATTAGCATTTTTTCATAAGCTTCCAGAATATGCTTGTCTAATTTTCCGCTGCCTACAAATATCCTCTTGAATTCATCATATGCTTTATTATGAATGAATGGAGCAGAGATTTTTATTCCTGCGTTCAATAAAGCAGCCCTTGCAGAATAAAAGAGGGAATAATAAGAATGGTTTATGACTGAACTGTAAAATGTTGTTTTTGCGGGAACAGCCAGATTATTCTTTAAAACGTCTTCTTCGCTTATTCGTTTTAGGGCCTTGGCTGCAAGAAGTTCATTATCTGCCCTCTCCAATAAAAATTTAACCTCTGAATCCATGTTTAATTGCCTCATTTATTATTGCATAATATTGTGAGCCACCATAGAATATAAGATTATGCCTTACAGATTCCTTACTGTAATTTTCTTCTTCATCCAAGAGCATATCTAAAAATTGCTTGCTTGTAAAAACATAAGGATGAACTGGGGGGATGCTTGTCTCGCTTTCATGGCTTATTTGGGCATAGATGCTCTTGGGATTAACTTTATCATCACAAATAACAGCAATATCCAAATCAGATTCTTTATTTTGGGTTTTCTTAGCATAACTTCCTGTAAGCAGGAGAATAAAAAATTTGGTTGGAATTTTGTTTCTTATATTTTCTATAATCTGCAGGGGAATCTGCTTTTGATTCCAAGAAATATACTCATGCAAAAATCCCATATAGCTTTGTGCAGAAACTGAAGACAGATTAAGAATGTAAAGAATAGACTTGCCTACTTTTTCGGTAACAATAATCTTTTCTTTTTCCAGCCTTTTCAAGGCGCTATAAATATATCCCTTTGAGCGATTTTTAGTTATTTTTTGGATTTCAGAATATGTTAATTTCTTCCAAGGTTCTTTTAAAAAAGCCGAATCAATATGGTATTGTTCTTTTAGTATTTCCATCTTAAAGTCTATATACTTATAAGTCCTATTTTATAGACTATATAGTCCTATATTATAGACTTTAAATAACTTTCGTTCTTAAGCTTGCTCAAAAAATCTGATTTTTCATAAGTGGGATATGGGGGAAACTGGCGCTTTGGAAGAAATATTAGGTGATTTAGAGGTTGAAGAAAAGAGGTATTAATCTTTAAGTAGCAACTTTAAATAGATTTATAAACATTAAATTAAATATCAAGTTACAATGAAACATGGCAGGCTGATATTAGGCGTATTTATGTTATTCTTTTTATTAGCCAGTATAAATGCAGCAGTTGATACAGTTATAATTCAATATAATCACCAAAATTATGATTATGCTGTCATCAATAGAACGTATGATTTGTTTGTGGGGGGAACTGGTTTGCAGAATATAACTAGTTCTCAATTAACATTAATTAGTAACGATGGGAGCATAGCTCAGTACACGTTTGCTCCGGGAAATGTTGCCGGAATAAGAACTTTTAATGATGGAATTAATAGTTTTAATGTGAATGTTTTAAGCGAAGCTGATGAACTTGCTGATTCTATTGGAAGCGTTGCTATTGAGATTACTGATCATTCTTCATCTGTCAAGATAAATAATTTAAATTTGAGTCACAGAATAATAAGAGTAATAAATCTAAGTAAAATTTCCGAATTAAAAAGCATCAGCGGCAATTTAGACTTGAGCAATATCCTGAAAGGTTTAGATTTTAATCTGGATTTTACCAATGGCTCAAGGTATCCCGCCTATAATTCACTATCCATTGATGGAGGTTCCAGCGCTGGAACAGTGATAAATGCGGTATTAACATTTAATGATATTGACTGCAACGGTTTTATCTGCAATTCCAATGATATAAATGCTAATCCTGAAAAATTGAATGAAGTCATAGACAAATATGATGCAAATGCGGAGTATATGGCAAATGCAACCGCGATAAAACAGGGGAATGATTTTTCATTCTATACAGATGAAGGCTACTCTGATTTAAATGGAACTAACTTGGAAAATGCGCAGGAGATAATCAATGAGAAAATTAAATTCATTGACCCGGATGAGGTTATTGACGTCCTGCTTCCAATAAAAGATTTCTCAGAATTTAAGCAATTTGTTGATTTTGACATCAGTGTTGATTTTGACAATTTAACAATGGAAGACGGCACTTATGCCTTGAAAGTTTTATATGAAGACAAATACGGGAATGAGGGAGAAATGCCATTTACAGTTATACTGGACATTACCAATACAATCTCCTCTGAACTGGAAGTTAATGGGACAGTAACATTTGCAAATGTTGTGAGCAGCCAAACAACATTGCAAAGAGTTGAAAATCTGCCTGCAGGCATCGCTCTAACGACCACATCATTTGGAAACAGCAAGCCTTCCACTTTCATTAGCATTCCCTCAAATGTCGACGCATTGAATTATATCCAGATAGATTCAAGTAATCCAAGCGCAACAAGCAGCGGGGCATTTGATTTATATTTCAAAATATTAAAGACTTCAATTCCTTCAAGCGATAAGAACGATGTCAGGCTGTATGTTCAGGAAGGAAATTCATGGACCCAACTTCCAACTACCTTAATCAATGAAACACCAACAGAGTATGAGTATAAAGCAGTAATACCTCATTTCAGCAATTTCTTGATAGGTGTTCTTCAGCCAAGTAGCGGGGGAGGAGGCGGGAGTTCAAGCACAATTTATGAATTTGGAAAAAATGTTAATAATAATCAAACTAATAATACTGCTTCTAATCCAATTAATCTTGGGGGCACTCCTCCAGAAGCAGCACCACCAGGATTTTTTGCAACAATAACAGGAGCAATAATCGGAGCATTGGGAACAGGAGGAACAATATTTGTGGTTGTATTTATTGTTGGCATTGTTGGGGCAATGATTATTCTTAGGGTTGGAAGAAAAACAAATAAAAAAGGGAAGGACAAAAAATTAAATGATAGGGGTGATAAAGTTGATGAACTATGAAAGCCCTCGTTTATCTTATAATTTTTTTGCTGCTCATTTCTACGGTTAGTTCTAAGCATATCTCTCTTCCATACAAACAAACTTTAAACAAAGCAAATTTGCTTGAAACTGCAAATGTTAATTTTGAAATTAAAGATTCTAGTGGAAATCCCTTGAAAAATACTCTTATAATAATTCAGGGAATTTCAAATACTGATTTCAACCAAAATTTACTAACCGACATTAATGGCAAAACCTCTATTGCCTTAAATAAAAATGAAATTTTTGCATATGCAATATACAAATTAGCCTATGAAGAAAAGACAGGGAATTTCTTCACAAATTCAGACAAAAATATCCAGATAACATTAAACAAAGTTCCAAAAGATAAATGGTATTTTTATTACGAGAATAATGGGGAAATTGAGTTAAAATTTAAAAGTCTTGATTCGGATACAAATTATTATTCAGGGGATTCTGTCAATGAGGTGCTTGATATAAAGAATGTTGCTGGGAAGAATATAGATTTGGTCAAAGAAAAAACTTCCATTGAAACAGTAGATAGTCTAACATTAAAAAGATTGAGATGGTGGGGAGACTTAAGACCACAAAATGTTTTAGTAGATTTAACCTTAAAAAAAGACGGATGGCTGAAAGCAACAATTCAGAATGATGCTCTGGAAGTTTGTGCCGGCAATGCAATCGGAACATATAAAGGACAAGCTTTTGATGTTTCTGGCAGCGAATTTATATGCAAGGATGATAAAGGAAGTAACATCATTCCAGATTGGATATTAAAGAACAATTATAAATTCAAATTAGGAGTTGCATATAAGATAGATGGCAACGAAAAGAATTTGGATTTGTTAACGCAGGACTTCTTTATAGACAATGTAGAATGGAAACCTGAAATTAGCTCACATCCAATAAAAAATATATTTGCAGATAAACAATGGCTCTATAATATAACGCCAAAATATCCTAATAATTTTGTATATTATAAACTGGAAAAAGCGCCGAATAGAATGAGCATAGATAACAAGGGGGGAACATTAACCTGGAGCCCTGTTAAATTTGGCTACTATGATGTTATTGTAAGAGCATATTATCCATATTTTGATAATGATGATACTAATATTACTTATACTGACCAAAAATTTACCTTGAGTGTATATAACGAAGAGGGTTGTATGCCAAAACCACGGAATAAACCACGGAATAAATATTCAGAGGCAATTTGTTTTTAAAATGAAGCTTAAATATCTATTGCCTTTTTTATTTTTGTTTAATACTCAAGATATTCGGGCACAATTTAAAGCGGAATCCAATTTACAAGAACTAGATGTAAAAAGCAAATATGTTGATGTTACAGCAAGAGACACTTTTGGATTAAAAGATGGATATAACCTAAAAGGAATAATAAAATTAAAGTATGCTAATAATTCTGTTTACTTAAATAGAAATGGATTACTTAATCATTCTTACGGCATTAATATTGGTTTAGACCTTGCAGAAGGTTATTATAATAATTCTCAACAAAATATTAAAACTGAAAATTCAAGTTCCCAAGATTCTCAGATAGGACAAATAAATACTAAAACAACTTTATTGAATGAAAATTATACAAATGATTTTGGGATTAAATTTAATTATAACAATTACTTTGTTAGTTATGAAGATGCAAAGAATAGGAATAAAGTTGATGGGGAGACATTAGTAGAAATTAATGATGAAAAAGATTTAATAAAATATCAATTTAATTTCAATAATTCAAGCCAAATTTATGGACTTGGTTTTGAATATGGATTTTTTAAGTTTATACAAAACAGGCAGGATGAAAATAAATTTAATAATTATCTTGCAGGAGTCGGTTATTCCGGCCTGAATGTCTATTACGGGGAAGAGATCGCCGGATTTTTCAATTTTAATGCATTTGATAAGGTTGATTTTAATTTAACCTATGATAAAAATTTTAAGTTAAATATCTCAACATCTGATTATTCCAAATTAGCCCAAAAAGATTTTGAAAGAACATTGGAAAATAAGCTCAGATTAGCCCCGAGATTTTATGACTCTGGTCTGGAAACATCAAGAAGCTACTTGGAAGACATGTTTTTCACAGATGATTTTAATTTTTCCATAGATAAGAAAAGCATAACAGCCAATCTCAATTTAGGCTACATTTTATTTCATTACTTAGAAGATAACAAAAATTTTAGATACAGCAAGAAAATAGGTCTTAAATATAAATTTGCTTTGGTAACATATGATTTTAACCAAAAAGAAGCAAAGTTAGGAGTATTTTTTAATTAAACTCCGTATGCAGAAACCCTTAAAAACTCACGTTTTATCCTTAATGTCGTAGACTAGGTTGGCAGGTTAGCCCTCTGCCGCTTGCAAACGGGCTTTATGGCAGACTGCAAGGAGTGGCGTGATTAGCGCGTCGATAAGTCTCTATTCCGACGTTGACGTTTTGTCCGCTTTGATCTTGCATATGCGAAACGGGTCAGGCCTTGATCGGAGCAGCCCTAAACATTTGCGTGGATGCTTAACGGGTAGCAAAGCCGAGAGAGAACAGAGGAAGCTTCTTCGACAATCTATGAGCAAAACTCCGAGTCTACAAAGAATGCCGAAGCATCGTCATTCTGGAGGAAATCGCCAAAGCGTTGTCAATTTGGAGCAAAACTCCGAGTCTACACTTTAAAATATACTTCTAAACATATCAATATTTATATAATTAAAAATAATTAAAAAATAAATGACAAAGAAAAGGCCATTTGCAGACATGTATAAATTTGAATCAGAATTCTTAGAAGGAAGAGAGGGTAATAGGGTTAGAATTTATATTAATAATTCCTGGCCCCGAAGCCCTGCTGAATTTTCTGAGGGCGCAAAAAAACTTGAAATAAGAGAGGGAAAAGTGTTAGAGGCTCTTGACTGGAAAACTCCAAGTTTTTTTCCAAGATGCGGGGGAGGACCTTCTTTAGTGATGCATGTTGATAAAAAAGGCTGCGGAAATAGCAGAAACATCCGACTGGAACAAGCTGATTACACAGGAAATTATTTATATTATAAAATAGGGCGCATTGAAATAATTTCATCCAAGTAAATTTATTCATTAAGTTTTCTTATGTCAAAACTTTAATAAACTATTTTTTCCTCTGGATACCATGATAAAGAGGTTGAATAAGAGAGGACAATTTTATCTTATCGCAGCAATAATCATTGCGGCCATATTAATGGGATTCATAACCATGTCAAATTATTCTACGAAGTGGGAATCAATAAGCGTGCAGGATATGGGGGAAGAGCTCAAGATAGAAAGCGAGAAAGTGCTTGATTTCGGAACATACAATGCATATAGCCAAAACCAGATGAAGGATTTAATGGGAAATTTCTCGGAGAACTACACAAATTATGTGCGAAATGACAAGGATTCTTATTTTCTTTACGGAGACAGCAGCCAGATTACCATTGCAGGGTATTCCCAATCAGACAAAATAATCAAGGCTGATGCAGGAGCTGGACAGGTGCTTCTTAGCATGAAAGGCGGAAAAATAACCTTCCATGACATTAATCCGGCATCTGCCAAAATAATCCTAATTATAGACGAGACTGATTATGAATTTGAACTTAAGTCAGGAGAAAATTTTTATTTCATTTTATTTGAAGAAAGCGGAGGACAAAAATATGTTGCCAAGAATTAATAATAAAAGAAAAAGACTCTCACAAGTTTCAAACGACAGGCGGTCTACATTGTCTCTTGCGAGCCAACGTAAGGGAGTCAGCCTGATGGTTGGCTATGTTCTATTGATAACTCTTGCAATTGTGATGGGAATAGTTGCCTATAACTGGATGAAGACATATCTCCCCAGGGATGCGGCGGAATGCCCAGAGGGGGTTTCTGTTTTCATAAAGGAATACAAGTGCTCGAATGACCAGCTTAATCTTACATTAAAAAACAACGGAAGATTTGACATTGAAGGGTACTTGATAAGAGTCGGAAACACAACGGAGGCGGTTGCAACCAGGGACCTTACCGCTGGTTTGAGGAACTTAAGCAGCGGAGAAATTATAGCAAATGGGATTATTGCATATCTGGGAGGAGAAAATTTTCTTAAGGCGGGTGATGAAAGGACAAGCGTCTTCGATGATATTATAAGCATGGATGGAATTAATTTGATAGAAATAACGCCGGTGAGGCTTCAGAAAGAGGGAAACAGAGAGAAATTGATGATATGCACAAATTCAATATTGAAGGATGCTTTGTCAAGCTGCACTTTATAAAAAAGGGTTAACAAGCATATAGATAATAATTTAAAAACTAAATATTACTGGTATAAATAAGATGTTAACAAATATAAAAGACAAAAAAGGGGTTTCTCCCGTAATTGCAACTGTTCTTCTTGTAACGATGGTGGTAGTAATGGCTCTCATAATATTCGTGTGGCTCACAAACATAAACAAGGAAGCAATAACAAAATTCGACGGCACCAATGTGGAAGTGATATGCGGGGACATCAAATTTGATTCCAGTTATTCCGCGGGAAACCTGTATGCGCTTAACAGCGGGGATGTTCCGCTATACAGCATGAAAATGAGGGTGTTCAGAGGAGGAAGCTATAACACCACAGATTTGCAGGACATTTCTTATTCCAACTGGCCTGAGAAGGGATTGAATCCCGGCCTGGCGTTTTCCTCAACAACCCTCGGCGATTTGATAAGCGGAGCAAATAAGATAATTATGATACCTGTTCTGATAGGCGTTTCTGAAAATGGGGAGCAAAAGCTCCATACCTGCGCTGATGATTTTGGGCAGGAAGTTGCGATGGAGTAAAAGGAGACAGCAAATAAAAATGAATCTTACGGAATTTTTTAAAACAAATTTGCTTAAGATAATCCTAACAATAATCTTATTCATTTTAGGCTTGGCAATTTTTGAGATTTCGATTATAACTTGTTTGACTAATCGCTTAGATGTTAGTCAGCCAAACTGTTTTGTTAATTATTTAGGTTTAATATTAAATTTAATTATTTCATATTTATTATCCTGCGCGGTTATTTACTTCTATAATAGAATAAGGAGCAAGAGATGAAAATAAGAAAAAACAAAAGACTCTCATCAATTCGGTCTATGCTTAGCCAACGCAAAGCATTATCAACCGTCCTAGCAACGGTAATAATTGTTGGAATAACTGTTGCAATGGGAGCCATAATTTGGGGGGTTGTTAGCAATTTAGTCGAAAAAAATCTTGAGGAGAGCCAGGCATGCTTTGGCATTCTTGATCAGGTAAAATTAAACAAGGATTACACATGCTATAATCAAACATCAGACAAGCTTCAGTTTTCATTAATTGTGGGAGATATAGACATAAACGGAATATTGGTTTCCGTGGCGTTCGGAGGAAGATCGCAGAGCGCAACTCTTAATGACAGCATTCAAAATCTCGCAAATATCAAAAATTATCCTAGCGGAAGCGACGGAGTAAAAATACCTGATAAAAATGCAGGGTTGACATATCTCTTCAGTGGAATAACCTCCAAGCCGTTGTCAATTAGTATAATTCCAATAATAGGCGGGGAACAATGTGGCTCGACAGACACTCTTCATGAAATAGATGACTGTACAAGTTTGCTTTCTTAGTTAAGTTTTTAAGTTTGGGCTTCTTAAAGAGAATATGGCTGAATCTTACTGGAGTAGACTTAAAGAAGATTGGAAGAAAGACCAAGATAAACGTAAAAAAGAAGAAGAGAGATTAGCAAAAATTAAGAAAGGTTTTGTTTGGTATTCTGTAAGAACTCTTTATTGGATAATTATAATTCTTCTTTTGTATGATTGGATTTATGTAAAAAATGAAGGAATATCATCCATCATAGGTATTATTTGGATTATTCTAGCTTTACCTTTGTTTATCTTAGCTATAATTCATCTTAACATCTATAAAAAAGATGGACGAGGGGAGGCTATATGGGCTTTAATTATTTCAGGTATAGCATTATGGGTCTTCCTATCAAGTATTAGTGGAATAAATGGGACAGAATGGCAAGTGGTTACAGATACAGCGATTTCATTAGAATCAAATCACGCATATAAGGTTTTTGGAACAACATACGGAGAAATAATTCCAACAAAGTATGAGGTGCAGAGTGATAAACCCATTAATATTTATTGGGCGAAAACTGAAGCGGATTGCGATTTAGCTTTAAATGGTTTAGAATTTATGCATTATTCAGATTGTTCTTCACAAATTGAAAATGTTTACAAATTCACAAGTATTGAATGTAATGTTCCCTCTGATTCTGGATTGTGTGTTATAAATTTGGGACAGGAATCTGCAAAAATTAATGTTATCATTGAAAAGAAGGAATGAATGATTCATAATTCTCATCTAACTTCCTTCAAAAACCCTTAAATAGTTAACTCTTTCAATAACTATTTAAATCAAATTCCATTTAGTCTGAATAAAGAGAAGATGGTGGTTTCACATAATAAATCCGGTCAGATATGGGTGGAGACTGTGATATACACGCTCATTGCGTTTGTCATGATAGCCGCTGTTCTGGCAGTGGCGCAGCCAAGAATTCAGGAAATCCAAGACAAGGCATTTATCGAACAATCCTTGGGAGTAATGAAAGACATAAATGATATTTTTCTCTCACTAGCGCAAGGAGGAGTGGGCAACAAAAGAATTATTGAACTTGGAATAAAAAAGGGAAACTTGAAAATTGACGGGGCACAGGACGGGCTGACATTTGAGATAGACAGTTCTTATCTGTACAGTGAGCCTGGAACAGGAATCTTTGATGGAAACATACTCATTTTTACAAAGAAAAAAGGAGACACATATATGGTAAATATGACACAGAATTATTCAAATTACAACATCACATACCAAGGAAGCGACGAAGCCAAAATTATAAGCAAAGCTTCAACTCCCTACCGTCTGTTTATATCGAACAAGGGAAAAGACTCATCAGATAAAACAATAATAGATTTTGAGGTGGGATAATAAAAATGAATCACCCCGCCCTAAAGGGCGAGGTATCAACAAATAAAATGTCAAAACTAACAAACCCAAGGTTGAGAAGAACTGATGTAGTGAGCAA
>JAGVNG010000011.1 GCA_020053375.1 Nanobdellota archaeon
AATTCTTTTCTGATATCTTCTTTTTTCATTAGATTCGCAGGAAATCATCTGCGAACTAATTTTCGGTTTTGCCTAGGACATATGTCCCTTGCTTACACATTGTAGAGGAAAAGTGTTTTTGTGTGCATCAGAAGTTTATGTTCTCGGGTTGTTGTATAGGGAAGTGGAAGAAAGGGGAGGGGAGGGGAAGAGAATTAATAATAAAATTTATTGAGAAGAAGAAAGGGTTCTAATTGGACTTAAGGAATAATTATTAATCATTATTTTAGTGAGATCTTCCCCCTTATAGTAAAAGATACCTTCTATTTTAATTCTTTCAAACAAAACATCCTTAACTTCCTCTTCTTTAAGTTTTTTGTTAAAAACAGCTTCCGTGGGGTCGTTTTCTCCTTCAACAACAAAACCCAACTTACTTTGGTCCAAATGTCCTTCTGTTTTTGATGCATCAATTTTTAATATTCTTCCTATAATCTCTTTTTCAATCTCTTTTGTTGGAAGTCTTTCTTCTATTTCTTTAAGGCTTTTCTTTATTTCATTCTGTTCCTTTTCTCTTATAATCAAAATGTTATTAATGGAATTATTTCCCCCTTGGATTATAATTGTTTTATCAGAATTATTTACGGAAGGGTTAATTATCTCACTTGTAGCCTTTCTCACAGCTTTACTTTCGCTTAAACTAATTATCTCTTTATTATATTTTTCACTTTTTTTATTACCCGCAAATAAAAATTTAAAGTAATCAATAATTAAATCAGAAACTATATTAACTATTATAGGACTTGCAAACAAAATTAGAAAGTCTGTTACAAAAGAACCGGGTTTGACTTCAATATAATACTCTACGTCTTCTGGTTTATCTATTATTTTATTATTCTTTTTGAGTTGTAATATACCTTCTTTTAACATTTTTTCTACCGAATGAACTTGTTTAGAAAAAGCATGCAGTTCCATCTTATTCTGAAAAGAAGACCCTTCATATTTAATAATTAAACAATCTTTTTTTGAAGTTTTCTCTCCAGTTATTCCTATTTGTTCTTCCATAAATTATTACCTCTGTTTTCCTTTTAACATTTATTGTGGTAGACTTTCACACGCCTTTCCATTCCCCTCAGCAAGAAAAAAGGGAATTTCATATTTTTAATTTCCTTAGGATTTTAATTGATGGGTTTATCATCTTCCGATAATTTCTTTTTAGAACTTTAATTTCTTCTTCTAAAGATGTCACCTTCTTTTTTAATGGTTTGATTTCTTCTTCTAATACCTTTTCTTTTATTTTCTGATAAATCTTCCATTCTATAGACGTGCTCAATTCTTTCTTTGTAAGAATATAACTCATTATTCATTTGAGGAAAGGAGAATATTTAATGGTTTTGGAGATAATAAAAATAGCCGAGAAATATTAAATAATTTGATGTTTGAACTAATTACTCTGAATTAATAAAAATCTGTCTTCTCACATTTTGGACAAGGTGGCATTGTATCAGTTCTATCGTCAAGTGTGACTTTTTGTCCACAATATCTACAAGTATATGTTCCCTTTCCTGGTTTTTGTCCTGTTTTTACCATATTTTTACCTCCTTACATAGAATAATTTCTTCCCTCACTAATCTTAATTATAACTACTATTAAGAATATAGTTGCTAAAATCATAAGAATTAAAAGAGGAGCAGTTTGATTCCAGAATTGTCTATTGGCTTCTATTTGTGCCAATTGGACTTCTAATTTTTTATCCTGTATTTGTTTATTTAATCTTTCTACAATTGAAGGGTCCTTTGTCCTAAAACAAATTTGATTTCCTTCGGTTTTTGTAAAGCTCACAGAAACTCCTTGAGCAGCAATTGAAATATCGGATTGAGAAACATCATTTAAACAATATTCTGGGCCCTCTATTAAATTTTTAATCCCCTCATTTATATTATTAGCTAAACCAAATCCAAAGAGAATAATTACAAGAGCGATTGCAAGAATAACTAATTGCTTCATCTTCTTTTATTAACTCCCAATAAAGTTAAAATTATTATTAAACAAAACAAAACTCCTGCAATTACCCCATAAAATCCCATAGCACTTCCAAAAGCATTAATAATATCTGAAAAAACTCCATAAACTAATAATAACAATACAATAAATCCTCCCGCAATCAAGGTTATCATTTGTCCAGTGTTCATTTTTCCAAAAATTCCCTGCCTTGTTTAATTATTCTAAATTTCCCTAAATCTTTCAAATCCTGTTTGGGTTCTTCCAAATCTTGTTTTGTTAAAGGATACTCTCTAAGATTTTTTATCAAACTAATATGAATCGTAAAATCTCCCTTTAAATGATCAGGACTTACATCAAAGTATATCTCCCATTTTTTCCTATCGTCTTCAAATCTTTCAGTTTTTCTTTCGTTTATCATGTTTTCTAATAATCACCCTATATTTATAAGCCTTTCGCTTGGTACCAAGCAGTAGTAACTAGCTTTTATAAACACTTTTTTGTAATATATAATATGGAAAAAGAGGTAAGTGGTTCTCCGTTTACGAGGGAAAGTGAGACACATGAGAAGATTCATTCTCATTTAAAGGCTCATCCGAGAGGATTGACAACCCAAGATATTGAAGCCCAGACGGGAATATCTAGAAAAGCGGTTGAAAAACATCTCCAAATGCTTCTCTTCGCAAATGAAATTTATATGAAACAAGTTGGAAGTGCCAGGATTTATTATCCCAATCACAGATTCCATCACTTAGATTTTAATTATTTTGATTATGGAAAGAAAAGATTTTACTTTGACTTAATAGAAAATGATTTTGGTAAATCTTTATTGCTTCAGCAGAAAATGAAAGAAAATGATAAATGGATAACTAAAGGTAGCATCTTTATACCTCTTGAAGCCTCAAATGATTTCATAAAAAATTTGAATGGAATTTTAAAGTCAAAAAAATTACAAAAGGAGATAAAAGATAATGGAAAATGAAACAAGTCAAATTATAGGAGAAAGTGGGAATGTAAAAGAATTTAAAATTGTTCAACCTCTCTTATTTGAGGAAAAGATGGGAAAAAAAGTAGGACTAGAATTAAATAAGACATATCTGGGCAACTGTATGGAGTTAGCAAAAAAGCTTTCAGATAATTCCATTGATTTAATAGTTACTTCTCCCCCATATGCTGATACTGTTTCTTATGGTAATGGGGTAGAGGTTATGAATCCCGACAATTATGTAGATTGGTTTTTACCTTTATTTCATGAAGCAAAAAGATTCCTGAAAGGAAGCGGTTCTTTTATATTAAATATAAATGATAGGGCTAATAATGGAGAAAGACACATCTATGTTTATGAATTAATAACGAGAATTGTAAAAGAAACGGGTTTAAAATTATTTGATAGATATATCTGGTTTAAAAAATCCGCATTACCTATGACGGGTGAAAAAAGACTAAATGATAGGATAGAATATATATTCCACTTTGTTAAAGACACAAAGAAGTTTAAAACGAATACTGATGCAGTAAGGGAGCCTTATGAAGAAATATCCCTGAAGAGATTTAAGAGTAAAGTGCATGGCAATGACATAGTAAAAAATGATGGTACAACAGAACTATCTCAAAGAGGAAGTAGTAAACCCCACCCATTGGGAAAAAAACCAATAACAGTTTTTAGATTTGATACAGGTTCTGCTTTAAGGGGTTTAAAACATCCTGCACCCTACCATCCTCAATTGCCGGAGTGGTTTATTAAGTGGTTAACCGATGAGGGTGATATTGTTCTAGACCCTTTTATGGGAGGAGGAACAACAGCTGAGGCAGCACTAAAACTAAAAAGAAAATATATCGGATTTGAAATTAATCCAGAATATATTAAGATGACTGAGGATAGAATAAAAAAAGTTTTATAATTTCTTTCTTATAATCTCACACCATTTTTTCTTGGGGGTTAAAGAGCCAACAACTACTATTTCAGGTCTTTTACTTTTAATTTTTACAGAAATTTTTAAAGTTGTCCAACTACTATTTTCAGAAGCCTTTCCTATCCATTTAGCTTCCATTTTGTCCCATACAAAAACGGCTAATTCAGTTATGAATCCTTTATTTCCACCTTCTTCTTTCAATCTCAAAACTTTATTCTTATCAATTGCATAACTAATTAGAATATAATCTTGATATTTCGATGCCGAATGCGTTGCCCCTGTAAAAGAGTCTTTTCCCTGCGTGGTTTTTATTTCCCATACCTTCTCTGAACCATCTGGAAATTTAACGACTAAATCTCCTTTAGAATCGTGTGCATGTTCAACTATTACCCCTTTGAATTTTTCGCCAAGATACTTTTTAAGAACATCAACAAGAGAGGTTTCCCACAAATCAAACATTCTTACTGTTAAAAGAACTGTTTTCTGGTTAATTTGATTACCAAAGGTTACATCAGGTTTCCATTGGTTTATTGATAAGTTCTTTCTACAAGCAATATTGAAAGCATCTTCGACATTTTCTTCTACATATTTCAAAATCCCTTTTGTGTAAAGTTCAGGATTTCTCATTGACTTTAGCACTTCCTGTTTAATATCTCCCATAGAATAATCAGCCATTCCCAATATTAAAAATCTTCCCTTTTCGTTTTTTCATTATCTTTCATAAGTTTTAAAAATCAAACAAATAGACTGATTCACATAATGGAGGAACAAAAAAGAAAGTGATAAAAATAGGAGCTTTCGGATATGGGGTAGCTGCGATACTTGCTGCTGGAGCTGTTTTATTAGCTGCTTTAGGAGTAAGCTCTTGGCCCACATTTTTAGCGATAGCAGTTGTAATTTGGATACTATCAGTATTGGCAAGGAAATTTTAGGAAATAATTCCTTTTTCTAATAGGGGATGATTCACATTTAGAATTCTTACTAGCGATAGCTCTCCCATAACCTCTTTAAACCTCCACTCCTAAACCTACAACATAGGCAAAATGAGATTTGATGCTAACGGCAGACCGGTGCAGCAGGATAAAATGCGAATTACAGCCCCTTTGGCATCTGGGAATCGATTAGCATGTTCTGTTGCTCGCTCCATTCTTCATCATCGTGAGATTTCACATATTTTGCCAGAAAATCGATGAATTTCAATCTTTCCTCCGCATTTTCAATCTTGAATTTCCTTAGTTCTTCCAAGTCAACTTTAATATCTTCTGCCTTCATTTTAACCATTTTAATCTCTTTTTAACATTTAATTTGTTTATCAAGACAAGAAACTCTTCTTTATTAATTTTTTCCTCAAAAATCTTATAGAGGTATCTTGCATCCTCTATATCTTTGTCAGACATTAGTTCTTTATCTGTCCCGTCAGCAGCCAAAAACATCTTGTAGGCTATCTGCATTTCAATCGGGGAAATGAAAAGGACACCCTTTTTTAAAATAACCTTAATTTTGTTTTCATAAGAATATCTGTCCAAATCAGTCTTTATGATTTTGAACTCCATGTTTGGCTTTGGTTCGTCTTTTTTTGAAAACCTTACATTATGTTCTTTTAAGATGTCAAAAGCTTCCTTAGGATTAGCGGTGTTTATGCATTCAAACCCGTTTTCATGTATCCTGTACCATAATTTTTTAAATTTATCATAATTCATGGTAGGTATCAACAAATCAATATCCTCTGTTCCCCTACTCCTTCCGAATAATATAGAGACATAACCAGAGACAAGAACATATTCATTCAGAAGATTGCAAAAACGGATAACAAATCTATCAAGACTGCCTAATTCTCTGTTCAAAATTATCTCTTTTTTGTCAGGATTATATATCATTTTATTAAAAAGCTTCATAATTATTTAATACTTTCTCCTTCCCCATAATCTCTTTAAACCCGCAGTCCTAAACCTACAACATGGGCAAAATGAGTTTTGATGCGAGCGGAAGACCAATAAGTCAGGATAAAATGCGAAGTTTGACATTTGAAGATTATTCTTTAGGAAAGAAGAATAAGAAAGGCGTGAGCATAGGAACAGATGACGAAGTCGCTGAAAACGAGGAAGGCATTGACAGGCAACCCCTCAAAACAACTGCATCTCTACAATTTCTCAGAGAAGAAACGATTGTTAATGTAGAAACGTCCACGGTCAATGTTGATAATAATCGGTTAAGTAATGATAGTAGCGATAATGTAAAGCAAGCTGGATTAAACATTAACCCTGCCTTTTGGTCCCTATACTCAAATACCAACAACATTGAAACAAGGTTGGAGCCGTTAAAATTCACAAACGGGAAAACACAAGAAGACGTTGTGCGTGAAGTTGTTGATTTGGCTAAAAAACACAAAGTTATATTTATCCATGGAACATGCGGAAGTGGGAAGAGTGCCATCGCGCTTAACATCGCGAGAGTCATGGGACAGGCTTCAATTGTTGTGCCGATAAAAACCCTTCAAAGACAATATGAAGAAGATTACATAACAAACAAGTGGCTTAGGAAAGCAGATGGAAAGAAGATGAAGATAGCAATGATTACAGGAAGGGATAATCATGATTCAATAATCAGCCCAGGACTTTCGTGCGCAGATCCTTCGCTTCCTGAAAACATAAAAATCACAGAGAAGAACTATGGAAAGATTATGGATTATGTTCGCCAGAATCCATTT
Source organism: Nanobdellota archaeon (assembly GCA_020053375.1). GTDB lineage: Archaea > Nanobdellota > Nanobdellia > Pacearchaeales > GW2011-AR1 > JAGVNG01. Next base: position 6,598 of record JAGVNG010000011.1, read on the forward strand.
CTAAGCCATGTAAGCAATTTGGTTCTTGACCTTGAAAACGTTCGGCGTTTTACAGTTGCAGCAGCAAATCCTTATTGGAGCCCGATTCTTCCAGCTGAATTTGAGTTTAAGGCACTTACAGACGCAAAAAGAATAAGATATATGGGTGTGGACAGGAAAGAGCATATCTTTTATCACAGAAAAAATGGATGTTCATATTACGACCAGTATCTTGCATACGTTAATGCAGACGTAACTATCTTTAACGCAGCCAAATACAAGGCAGAGATGTCCTTGGGAAGAAAGCCTCTAACAGAAGTTGATATAATTGATGAGGCAGATGAATTCCTTGATGAATTCTTCCAGCAGGATGAATTAAATCTCACAAGGCTCCTTGCCTCGGCACGGGGCTTCTCCCCCGACTCGAATCTCGCTAAAAATTCTCTAAATAAAATAAAGAATTGGATAGAACTAGAGGAACAAAACAAACGTGCAACAGGAGTTAAGGAAGATGTTGTCTTTCATATTTCAGAGACAAAAATAGGAGAAATATTGCTTGAATTAAATCTTAGCTTGGACTTAGAATCTGAAATAACCTTGGATGAACTAAATTATCTTAACAAAGCTGTTGAAACAGCACATGCTTTTGAAAATGCGCTTGACAAGTTATATCTGACATATAGGAAAAATGATGAAGGTAATCTCATAGCAAGGCTGGTAAGCACAGACATCTCAGGAAAATTCAAAGATTTGCTTGCCAAGACAAAGACTCTAGTTTTAATGTCAGGAACACTCCACTCTGATAACATAATAAAAAATATATTTGAAATTCCCGACTTCAAGGTTGTCCGTGCAGAAGAGCTTAACTTTGGTTCAACTGAAATAATAGCAACAGGAAAAGAATTTGACTGTAAATATAGCAATTTCACTTCCAGTAAGCATTCAAGGGAAGATTATCTTAATGCCTTATCAAAGTGCATTGAGAAGGCCATACAACCCACATTGGTACATGTGAACGCATTTAAGGATTTACCCTCAGAAGAAGAAATAGCTAGTTTAGGATTAAAAATGTTGGAAAGTTCAGAGAAAGTAAAGGCAGACCAAAGGGAAGACAAGGAAGGCTTGGCAATTTCAAAATTCAAGCAAGGCTTGACAAAAACACTATTCACAACTAGGTGCACTCGTGGCATCGACTTCCCAGGTGCGATGTGCAATTCTGTGGTTTTCACAAAGTATCCAAATCCAAACATGTCGGACACATTCTGGAAGGTTCTTCAAAAAACACATCCTACGTTCTATTGGGAATTTTACAAAGACAAAGCATGGCGTGGATTTTTGCAAAGGATTTATCGTGCTCTACGTTCTCCTTACGACCATGTCAAAATTCTCTCACCAGACATAAGAGTTTTGCAGCAGGTTAAGAAACTGCAGATGCAGGAAGGATTTTCTAAAGATATTATTTAACCATACCTTTCAGATAAGGAAGATGTTTCTCAATGAATTCTATAATCTCTAATTTATATTTCGGATTTAGAGATATTCCTGTGTAACCTTGCTTTTTATGTATTAGTACCCAGCCAGCATTTCCCAATTCCTTAATCGATTTGTCAAGATTAGAAAACCTCTTGAAATGTTCCAATCTATCATATTTTGCACCCCAATTTCCCTTACCCCTTCCAAGCTTCGTCATGATTTCTGCTTTTTCTACCTCTAATAACATCTACAAATAAAACAATAAAAATATTTAAATGTTTCTAAAATTGAAATATTCTTTCAGTAAACAAAACATATATAAATGTGTGTGTGTGTCTATAGATATCCCTTAACTGATAAAACAGAGGGAATAATAAAACATGAGAACCAAGAAAGAAAAGTCGCTATTCCTTGAACAGTTCGGAGACACACCCCAACTTAGAGTAATTGACTTTATGATAGAGAATCATTTTTTTGATTTCCCTCTAACAGAAATAGCAAGAGAAAGTAATGTCAGCTATAATTCTTTGAAAGGATTTATTGACAAGTTTATTGCTACAGGATTTCTGATAAAAACAAGAAGAATAAGAAAATCTGACTATTACCAACTTAATCTTGAGAATCTTTTTGTTAAAAATCTTATAAAACTTGATTGGGCACTTACTAAGAGTTTTATTTTGGGTAAAGAAATAGAAGCTGTTGCTTAATCTTTTATAAAAGAAGTGCGAAGATTTATACATTAACCATTGGCTCCGTAATCCTTAAATAATCTGTTCTCCTATTAACTTCACAATGGACCCACTATATCTCGCCGCCTTGCTTGGCGGCGTTGGTGGCTTAACAAGAGGATTTATCGGGCTGCTCAAGGCTCTTTCCATGAAGAGAAGAATCCTATGGAACTATTACGCGATCACTGTTGCAATCGCTGTTGTGATCGGCGTCTTTACAGGAATTATATTTGACTTTGACCCTAGATTGAGCCTTCTTGCAGGTTATGCAGGCACAGATATTCTTGAAGGAATCTACAAGAGCTTTAATGTTCAGAAGGTTTATGTGAGGAAGAAATAAAAATGAAAACATGGATTAAAGGTGGTTTGTGGGCATTGGGTGTTTGGATAGTTTTAATTATAATTTTTTGGATGGCTGTAAACAGAAAGAAATAATCCTGCAATAATAATCCTTAAAAGGGTATATAATTCTAAAAACATATGGAATATAATTCAAGAATTTTTTTTAACAAGAGATAGAGTAAATAGTCTGCTTTTTGAACAAAGTTATCAATTATGTAATTTGGAAGAGGGTGGAATCTTTAAGCCTTCCAGATTGGTTTATGTGCATAAAAACAATGCTGAAACAATAAATGTTCGGAAAAAAGAAAAGATATTCATAACTCAATTAGACGAGAAAATACTAATCTTAGAAACTGAGAATAAGGCAGTTGGACTATCCCTTTCTAATATCCTTACAAACCAGCCGTTTTAGAAACTTTTATTAAACAGAATGTCTTTTCCATGAGATGTCATTAATAACAATCTCAATTGATGAAGATATAAAAAAAGTAATTGAAAAGCGCGCAAAGAAAAACATGTCCACATTAAGAGAGCAGGTTGAAGACATTGTTAGGCAAAGCGCCGTGAGGACAAAATCAGGAATAAGCGCAAGTCAGATGAAATCAGATGACAGATTAGTTGAAATTTTCTCGAGGAATAAGAGGGGAAGAAAGAAGAGGAAAGGTTAGAAATCTTAGGAGTCATTTTACCATCACATAGATGTTATAATATTTCCCAATTACATTTTCCATTTCTAGTGCATCCTTATAGGGAATCATTGCAAATCTTTTGATTTTTCCCCTTGCTATGCTGTCGGTGATTCTTTCAATAATGAGGGGCAGAAATTTGGCTTCCACTGGATTTTCCATCTGCAGAAACGGAACGCCGTCAACTTCCTCAAATCCCCTGCCAAGAAGAGTTTCTTCAATTGTTTTTGCGGCCATTTTTTGATTCCACTCTATAAGATGTTTCATATAAACTCGCAGACTCTTTTGTGAAATGGATTCTGCATTCATAGCACTCCATTACTTTTTTTGCATTTTCAGGTTCCACTTCTACAACATGATACCCCCGTCTGGTACATTCAGTCCTTCTTTTTTTCCAGTCTTTTTCTGCATCAGAAGTTTTTTTAACCAGTTCTTCTTCGGTACGCTTATCTATGCTCATTTTACAATAATTTCTTCAGATTAAATTTACTTTCGTCTAATTCTACCCTCATCCATGTAAGCACATGTTTGCTAAGGGGTTTAGTCTCATTTTTTGCCAATTGAGCAACAGTCATCTTTTCTGCCTCTAAAACTCTTTTGGTAGCTTCCTGCACTGTCTCTCCATGATAAAGACCAGTGTAAGGAGAAAGAAATAATCTTCTGGGAATATGCTGATTATCTATGCTTAATCTTCCAATATAATCTGCGACATTTGGAATGGGAGGATTATTCTTTGCCATAACTATGTCTCCTGTCTGACCAGAATATTCCACCCTCTTTGTTGCGACATCTGCTCTTTCATAGTTTTGTCCCGCATCGCTTAATCCCATAAAATCAACTACAAAATCTTCTCCTGTTCCATCATCATCGTCATCTTCAGATCCCCCTCCCGTAAATTTTTTCATGAAATTTTATAGATTAATCCTTTAAAAGAATTATGGTATTGTTTTCAATTACAGCATTCTCGCCTTGATTATCCGTATAGTCTGAACTGGACGGTCATTGGAATCTGTCTCAACCTTTCCGATGGCTTCAACAACCTTTAGTCCCTCAATGACTTTTCCAAATACAGGATGCTTGTTATCCAGAAAATTATTGTTAACCAGATTTATGAAAAACTGGCTTCCGCCTGTATTTGGCCCCGCATTTGCCATTGCAATTGTTCCCTTGTTGTTCATATTGCTTTGCTTGTTGCTTGAGAATTCATCTTTTATTTTGTATCCAGGTCTTCCGCTTCCCGTTCCTGTAGGGTCTCCTCCCTGAATCATGAAGCCGTCAATTACCCTGTGGAAAACCACTCCATCATAAAATCCCTTATTTACTAGTTTCTCAAAATTTCCCGTTGTTAAAGGCATGTCCTTATGCAGTTCAATGGTTATGTTTCCCATTGTTGTTTCTAACACTGCTTTTTTGCTATTGTTTGTCATGATAAAAACTGTTCCCAGTATTATTGTCAGAATAATAATGGCAGTTAAAAAGATTATGGTTTTGCTTTTCATGTTGATATATATTGAATAGTGAGAGGGGTTACTTATTAATATTTATATTTAATAATTTAACTTGAGAACTGTTTTATTATTAGCAATGCCTGTTCAATATCATCGGGCTTATGTCATAGTTTGATTTACGTTTGTTCATTTTCATGATATTATCTTATCCAAAAGTGGCTTTTAATATTTTTATGATATTATAATATTGCCTCACAATAATGTTTAAATACATCCAAATTAAAAATAGAGCATGCCAGTCACTTATAATATTGATGATGTTTTTGAAGGTTATAACAACCACGAGAAGCTATTAAAGATATACAATGATTTCAGGAAAGAAATTGCGACAGGTGAACCTATTCAGTCATCTCCAATAAATTTAGTAAGCATTAATTCAATGTCATGCGAAAGAGTGGGAAATTATGGATGGCAATTATTTCAAATTAAAGAATCTTTTTTGATGCTTGAATATTTTGGGTTTTGGAATGGTTCCGCCTCTGAAAGCAGACGTTCTCCCGTTCTTGGCAAGAGTTTATCACAAAAGATTAGTATGTGGGAAGCTCCGCATCATATTATAATAACTGCTCACAATTCCACTTCTGAACTGGATGGTAAGATAAGGGATATAATCACGAGATATCCTAGAGAGTCTAAAAAATCCCAATTGGAAGAAATAGCTACATAATTATTAAATTCTTATCTTTCCTTCTTGCCAGTCTTTCAAAACATGCTTTGCTGTTCTGACTTCGTCAACTTCATTTCCTTTTTTTAGGTAATGCAGTCTTCTCCCAAGTTGTTCAATTAATATTTCAGAATCTCCTTGTGCATCAATCGTGTAAAACTTTTCCAATAATGTTGGATATTCGCTCATTATCTTGAAAACAACCATATCTGGATTTTTTGTCCTGTCCCATGTGATTGCACCTATCTGTGCTTGTTTAGACAAAACTTCCCGGTTTATTGATGTCTTTTCAGATTGGGGAATTATTCCAGGGGTATCAATGAGATATATCCCTGATGAAATTTTTACCTTCTGTATTCCTTTTGTGTATCCTGCCTCTGGAGAAGTTCTCGCGGACTTTCTCCCAACAAGGAGATTTATGAGAGAGCTTTTTCCGGAATTCGGATAACCCACAACACCTATGTTCACGATATCTTTATTCAGTCTGGAAGATTCTATTTTTATCATTTTTTTAAGATATGAGGAACTCCTCCTGTCTTTATAAGAAAAGAAAAGATGTGGCTTCAGGTTTTCAAGTTCAACATTTGCCTTTACTTTGGCAATGTCAACAAGGTCAGATTTGTTAAGGACATAAATCAAAGTCTTCCCGAGTGCTTTGACTTTTTTCTCTATCTCTTGAATTCTTGTTTTTTCAATGAATCTCGCATCCAGGATTTCAAGAATGATGTCCGCCTCGTATATTATTTTGTTTACCAAGGCAGGAACGGAATATGCGTGCTTGTTTGTTCTCTCGCTTTTACCCCTTCCAGGCTTTGCCTTTCCTATTGGATTTGCCATAAAGAATTAAATTTTTTAATGTATATAATGGTTTTTATTGCAATAATGCTTTTAAATCCATAGATATCATAGAAACTATGCCACATGAAAAAATAGAAGAATTGTGGGCTGAATCAGAAAGAGACATTCTCATTTTGCGTTACTCCGAAGTTTTATCTCAGTTTTGTTTTTATACTTCTGCTTCAAAATTTCCTAATGTAAAAAATTTTGTTAATGATTTAAACATTGAAATCCAAGGTCCTATCGGAGCTAAAAACAAATATATTGTAATAAAAAATGACCCTCCTGAATATGTTGGACCTGTTGAAATTGGGGACACAAAAGAAGAAGCTGTTAAATTAGGTTATCAAGAAGCTTTGAAATTTAAAGATATTCTCCAAAGAGATATTAAATCGTTGAGTAAAAATGAATTTAAAGATGAGACAGGTATGGGTTCAAAAGAACCATCCAAGCTAGAAAGGGTAGTGATTAAGGGATAATTTTTATTCTTTATTTAGAACTTACTTTCCTCTCTATATTTTGGATTGTGCAGTGGATAAATTCCTGCTCTCTTTTATCTGCATCACTGGGATGAAAACGCCTGTCATATTCTGCACAGCTCATTCCATCTATAATTAAACTATGATACATCATATGCATTAATATGGGTCCCTCTTTCGAGTCATCTAAACTGCATAATTCCCAATAATATGCCATTTTACCTTATTCTGAATACCGCTGTAACGCTTGCGCTGACTTCCTGTTCGCTTGGATTGATAGATGTCGCAACTTCTGCTCCCGAGCTTCCTTTCATCGAATCAGCTGATGCGGCAAGCCATGGAACATATCCAAACTCGCTTGTTGAAATAGATACAAGGCTTCCAAGACTGCTTCCCGCGCCTTCTGCCAGTGCTTCTGCCTTTGTTCTTGCATCCTCTGTTGCCGATTTTATTGCGTCCACTTTGTATTTCTTCTGGTTTTCCTCATTAAGCTCGTAGTTAATATAAGAAACTCCTGCACCTGCTCCAACTCCCGCGTCTATAGTGCTCCCTATTTTGTCCTTTTCATCAACAGAAATCTCAACCTTCAGTGAATGAGTAGCGCTGTATCCTGTAACTCTTTGTCCACCATTATAATAATCATAATTTGGATAAACATTGAAACCCTGTGTTTTTATTTCACTGTCTTTTATTCCAGCTGCCAAAAGGGAACTCTTCATCTTGTCAACTATTTCCGCATTCTTGTCGCTTGCTTCCTTTGCAGTTGTTCCTTTGGTGTCAACGCTGAAATAAACAGAAACCATGTCTGGAAGAACCTTTATAGTTGCCGTGCCTGTTGAAGATATGGTTGAAGGATAAAGGAAATATTTCGAGAACATGAATATAATTACAATGGCAAGCAAAATTCCTCCTACAATTATTAATGTTTTTTGAACAGATTTATCCATTTTCGCCATCTTTTTTATACAAACGAATAATTTGTTTCGGTTTATATATTTTTTTAATTAACTTTTGTTAATAAACATTCCAAATCAATCTTTTTCCCCTCATTTAAATCAATCATCGCCTTTTTTATTAATCCTAATGCCTCATCATTGACTCCTTCATATCTTGCAATGGTTCTGGAATCTTCTCCTCTTTTATAAAGTGGAATTTCTTTGTTTAGCAAGTCAGAGCTCCCTCTTACTATAAAGGTATGTTTTGCTTCATTGCGGATTATTACCACATACTTTTCCCCCACATATTCCCTGGCTATTTTCATAATCCCACAATAAAACCCACGCTTTTTAAGAATTGTTATCTTCTATAATTTATCACGGCGAGCGCAACAGCCGCAAAAAGAAGTCCGACATCTCTGAAAGTTACCAAGAATGAACCAAGATTTGTAAGGATTATTCCAGCAAGCATCAAACAAGAGATAATTGCAGCATAAAACTGCCTTTTGCCTGAGAGCAGCCACAATCCTAATCCAAGATTAATTATATCATGAACAAAAAGAAAATATCCTCTCATTATTGTGTTTCCTATAAATCCCGGAACAAATCCAATCCATGCTTCAGGGTTAAAGAAAGCAGAAACTCCCGCATAAATAAATATAAAAGCCAATCCTAATCTAAGAAAAAAAGAAGAATCAAGATTCATATTCATTTTACTCTTATTCTACAATGATTTTTCCAAATAATCCCGCATTCAAATGATCATGATATCCCCATGAGCCTTTTTCATAGAATGTAAATTTATAGCTTGCGTCAGGAGCCACTCCCCTACATGCGTCAAATATCTTGCTTTCTTCAGAAGTTCCGCATTTTTCTATATTTGAATCGGGATATACTGTATGAGTAGGATGCACGGCGGATGCAGGCCAATGCTCTTCGCTACCCTTATTTACAAAGGTTACTGTGTCTCCGACAGAAATTGTAAGGATTGAGGGAGAAAATCCAGCATCAGTCATTTCAATTACTTTCTCGTTGTTTAGCACAGAGCCCCCTGTTCCAACAACCTTAATGCTGTTTCCGGATTGCTGGATATTCCCAATACTCACAAAAAAATATGCGCCTGCAATGATTAAAATAGAGATTATCAATGCGGCAACAACCTTTCCATTAACCATATTATATAATGGGCGGGAGATTATTTAAATTCTTCTTTTCAAGGAAATTTTTCTTGAACCGCCCTTGCCAAATGCCTTTTCATCAAAAACCTTTATCTCATTTAGTTGAATCTTGTAAATCTTGGATTCAAATAGTTTATCATGAAATCTCTTAGGGTTCCCTACTAATTTTAGAGACGAGGGGAACCTTTTAATGTATAATATTCCTGCCTTGATAATCTCTTTATGGTTCACAGGCATCGCAATTCCTGTTGCCTGCAATCCCTGAAGCAAAGAGCCCCATTTCTGGGATGAATCAAAGATATTGACGGAAACTTTCCTGTTCTTCTTCAAATTTTCCGAATGGGTTGTTTTCTCCTCGCTCCATATGTACAGGCTCATGTTCTTGTCAAAAGTATAGAAGGCGGCATTGGAGTGGGGCTCCCCCTTTTTTGAAGTTGCAAGAGTAAGCAAGTGATTTCGATTTAATATGTTTTTTATTGAGTCAGAAATCTTTTTTTCTTCACTATCCATTTTGATTTTTCAGTCTCAGTATTGAGGAAAATCCGATATTTAATATTTTGCCTTACGTAATCTTCATAGATTCAAACCATGGTTTGTTGTAAAGATTTGAGGGTATTGGAAGCAGCTCTTCCTTGCTTCCCCTGAGAATATAACTAACCATCAGTTTGTTTTCTTTTTTATTTATCATAAGATTATCCATCTGGCATTTCCTTACATCAAAATTCTTTCTGATTTCTTTTTCATCAACCATCCTGTTTGTTACAATTATTATCCTCTTCTGATAAGTGCCTATTCCCCTTACTTCCAATATTCTATCAACTCCCATAATTAACCAAATAGAAAGATAAAGAACACCCCCAATGAGATAATCCCCTATTCCCACAGTAAGTCCAAAAATAGCCAGAATCCATATGCTCGCAGCTGTTGTGAAGCCGAACACCCTGTCATTGCTTTTTATTAATGCACCTGCTCCAAGAAAACCTATACCTGTAACAATCGCCGAAAGGAGTCCAAAAGGGCTTTCGGTGCTTATGAGCATAGCAGTAATTCCCAGTGAGCATGCTCCAACAGCGACGAAATTGAAAGTACCGAATCCTACCGGATTGTGAGCTCTTTGCCTTTCAAGTGCGAAAATCAGCGACAAGAAAAATGTAATTCCAAACCTTAAAAGAATCTCTGAAGTTTCTATCATGTTAATTTTTATTGATTTGCCATTTTAAATATTTATATCTACTGAAGAATTGTTAAAACTCTTTCCTTGCTTTTTTCAAATCCTCATGTGTTCCTATATCAAACCATTTTCCTTCAAACAGAAAGGCGTAAACATCTTCATGATCAACTAGATGCGCAATTAATTCTCCCGCATTTTCCTTGAAGTTTTTTTTATTTAGATGATGTAAATCATAATTGGAAAGCAGATAACACAGAGTGGCCACAAGGCTGGTTTTTGGGCTGGTGGGTTTCTCTTCAAAACCAATAATCTTGCAGGTTTTATCCAGTTCAACAACCCCATATTTCCCTGCAATTTTTTCTCTATCTTTTAAATCATAAACTGCAACAGATGTTTGCCCATGTTCCCCATAAAATTCAATAAAATCATCTATGCAAAAATCAAAAAGACTATCCCCTGCAAGTACCAGCAAATCTTCATTAATTTCTCTTGATTTGACAAAATAATCTACTGTCCCTATTGAACTGGAAGAACTGCTTATTTTTTTATTTGTAACTAATTCAATTTTTTTCTTAAATTTAAAATTATTTAAGAAATGTTTGAATTCAGCCTCAAACTTAATGTTGTAAGTCACGTAAATTTCTTCTATGTATTTTGATTTTTCGAGCTTTTCAAGAATATGCAACAATAGAGGTTTACTTTTCACCTCTATCAATGTTTTTGGAGTTAACTTTGTTAAAGGATAGAGTCTCTTTCCAAGTCCGCTGGATAATATCAAGGCTTTCATAGTACTCTGACTAACTTTTGTTTTTTAAAGCTTTAAATCCCTCAAATGCAACGAATATTCCAAGAATAAACATTAGCATTGCAACGCCCGCAAGAATAAAGTTTCCCTCATTCCAGTATCCCCCTGCTCGGAATGTCAAATAAAGAAGGGCAAAGAGTGTTGTTATGAGAATAAAAAATGCAGGAATAACAATAAACTTCACATTAATTTTTTTTGAAATGAAAAAAGCAGAGACTGCTATCATCGTGATTGCTGCAATCAGCTGATTTGAGCTTCCAAAAAGTTTCCATAATCCCTCATAAGTGTTGGTAATTGCAAGAAGCCAAGCAGGAATTAAAATTAACAATGTAACAAAAATTTTTCTTTTTTTAAGTCGCTGAATAAGATTTTCCGTGATTATGAATCTTCCAAGTCTTGCTGAAGAATCAACTGTTGTCAGGATAAATTGATTGACCATCGCAGCCCCTATAATGCTTGCGACTCCAAAAGTCAGAAAAGGTATCCCAATCTTGCTAAGTATATTTCCATACCCAGAAGAGAATAGTGCAATCCACCCTTTTTCAAGTTCTGTCTGGAAAGTTAGCGCGCCAGTGCCCCATCCAAGACCTGCAATTACCACAATAGTCACAAAAATCGCCAGCATTGCCTCAAGTAGCATCCCCCCATATCCGACAACTCTGCCATGGGACTCTTTCGCCAGTTGTTTGCTAGTTGTTCCAGAAGCTACCAGACCATGAAACCCTGAGATTGCACCACATGCAACCGTAATAAATAATATCGGCCAGAATGGAAAAATTGTATTAGAGATATAAGCAGGAGCATTAATTTCTGGCCGCACAATCAAAATGCCGACTATTCCAAGAAGCAAAAGCAAGAAGAGATGAATGGAACTGAGAAAATCTCTGGGTCTCAATAAAATCCATACTGGAACAATCGAGGCAATACCTGCATAAATCATAATTAGAGTAATAAGAATATTTCTTAATAAGATAGAATTAAGAAAAGACAGATTAAGAGGATAAGATATTCCAACCCATACCGAAAAAGATATTGCAACTAATGATACCACTGTCAGAAGCTTGTAGTCCCATTTAAGTTTTTCAACACAGTATCCAAAAAGAATTGCTACAAGATTTATAGTAATCAAAGGGATAATTAATTCTGTTTTGTTTGTAATGCTTTCTGCAGTAGAGACACTAAAAACAGTTATTATTAAAATAAGAGTAATAACAATCATTATTCCGAACAAGGTTCCTGCTTTTGAACTTAAGGTTTTCTTCGCAATATTTGAAACTCCCTGTGCCTTGTTTCTTACAGAAGCAATCAGGCTCGTATAATCATGCATAGCCCCTATCAGGACAGAACCGAGAGAAACCCAAAGGACAACCGGAAGCCATCCAAAATAACTTATTGCAAGAATTGGTCCTATTATTGGTCCTGCCCCCGCAATTGCTTCAAAATGATGTCCTATTAACAAAGGCTTTTTTGAAGGAGAAAAATCCGTTTTGTCTTTGCTTCTTACTGCAGGAGTTTTATTTCTGTCAGATATCTTTAGCCTTTTTTCTATAAACTTTCCATAAAACCTGTATCCCAAAAATAGCCAGAGCACTGCAGCCAGTAGAATTATCACCGCGTTCATCTTTTAATCTATTGTTAATGAAAAGAGGAATATAAAAACTTAATCTTATTGTTTGTATTATGAAAAATGATAAAAAATCTTTTAATGAACGCTGTTATGCAGCGCTGAAAAAAGTCCCGAAAGGGAAAGTCACAACATATAAGGAAATCGCAAAGTCTCTCCATTCAAGAGCATATCGCGCAGTAGGAAATGCAATGAACAGGAACCCCTACACCCCTGAAGTTCCATGTCACAGAGTGATAAACAGTGATGGAAAAGTAGGAGGCTTTGCGTCAGGAATAAAGAGCAAAGTTAAAATGCTGAAAAAAGAAGGAATTGAAATTAATCGTGGAAAAATAAACCTTAAAAAGTTCTTCTGCAAATTAAGATAATGGACAATAAGATAAAAGCAGTGATTTTTGACGTGGGGGGTGTGCTTGCGTTGGGAAAATTTGTCAAAATAAAAGGAAAAAAGAGAAGGGCTGTTCATGAATATATATCCCAAAAAATTGGTATCTCAGTTGATCAATGGTTTGATTCAATAGATTATTTTTATCCGAAAGCCATAGAAGGCAAAATATCTGAAAAAAAGACGCTTGATAAAATTTCTAAAAATCTTAATATAAATAAGAATAAGTTAAAAAATATAATAATTCAGGCTTATAAAAAAAATTTCATTCAGAATAAAAGATTATATTCTTTTGCATTTAATCTTAAAAAACAAGGATACAAAATAGCTGTTCTTTCAAATCAATGGTATTTTTCAAAAAAAGCAATTATATTCCCAAGATATATGAAAAAGTTTAATGTAGTAGTTATTTCATGCGATGTTGGAATGAGAAAGCCAAATCCAAAAATATACAAAATGATTATTAAAAAATTAAAATTATCTCCAAGAGAAACTATTTTTATTGATGATTTTATATTGAATATCCAACCCGCAAAAAAACTTGGCATGAAAACAATTCTTTTCAAGAATAATAATCAATTGTTTAGGGATCTAAAAAAATTTAACCTTTAAAATGGCAGATTCAAATGACATTACAGCATTAAAAAAAGAAATTGAAGAGCTTAAAGCAAAAATAAAGGAGAAGGCGGAAAACCAAAAGAAAGGAATGATTGAGAAGGCTTCCAAGGGAGGTGTGATGTCGAGGGCTCCATTTGGGTATGTTATGGAAAATAAAAAATTGATTCCCGCCCAAAACTCAAATGAAATTGAGGATATTTTTCAGGAATTTCTAAATGAAAAAATAAGTTTAAGGCAATTGGCCCAAAAGCATAATCTTTCTGTCAATGGACTGAAGAAAATTCTCACTAACTTCACATATATAGGAAAGGTAAAGTTCAATAACCAGGTTCATAATGGAAATCATCAGCCGATAATATCAACAACTTTGTTTAATCATGTTCAGAATAAGCTAGAAGAACTAAAGATAAAATAAATTCTATTCTTTGGTATCTAAAGGTTTAAATATCGTTATATTGATAATTTTTTATGTTAAATCCATTGCAGATAACACTTCCGGTGATGCTACATTCTGATAAAGAGCCAAGAATATTTTTAGAATCAAAAAAGAGAATTGAATCCTTGGGTGAAAAATATGGTATTCCTCTTGAGATTGGAGCTTTTTTGCCATTTATGCCAGACAAATCCCGTACTAAAGAGAGTTTTGAAAAGCAAATAGAAAACCAGAAAAAATATAAGCTGCCGATAAGGCTTGTGGAAACGGGGATACATAGAAATAACAGTCTGGCTTATGTTCCAGGAGACCCCACCTATAATCCAGATATATCCTCTGACTTAGAAAAAACAATTGAACAAACTGCAAAATTAAGAGATTTGGATCCAAATCCCTCAGAATCCTTAGTTATTGCACCTCATGTAGGAATTATTGTAACTGGTATTCCTAAAGCAGATTTTTCCATTCCGTGTTTTTATTCTCCAGAGTATTTCGTAGAACACCGAGATGAAATAATCAACGTTGCAACAAATAGGTTTTCACAACTCCAAAATATGGCGAAAGAGAAGGGGCTTACCTTTGCTGTTGAAAATGCATATCTTGCTGCAGTTGAGGATCTAACTTGTTGGTGGATGAAATCTCCACCCTCAAATAATTTAAATAAATATCAGATGCATCATCAGACTCTCAATGATTTTAATAGTTTAAAAGACATCTCTAAAGGAAATATGGTTTTTGATATGGCACATTTTTGGGCAATGATTAACCTTCCTGCTCAGTTTGAAAAAAATAAAGATATAATCAGTCCGGATGTTTTGTTTGCCACAATGCAGATTTCTTCTTGGTATGAATACTTGGGAAAAATTTGCATGTCAGAGGATTATTTAAAACAGTCTCATGCAATCCATATATCTCAGATAGGAGGAATAGGGTTCAAACTGCCTCCAGGAACAGAGATGGCAAGACGATGGAACGGAGAAGGAAAGGCTCTTATTCCTTCTAGAGCATTTAGAGATACTCTCAAAATTGCACAGAAGCATAATTTACCTGTTGCAATAGAACAGGATTATTCATTCAGCCCACTTGATTATAAAGAAGCAGATTCTTTTATTGAACCTATTTTCAAAAACTATTTATCTGAAGAATAATCACTTTCCAAATTTGCTAATGCTCTTCTTTATCTTTGTAAATGGAAATGGTCTCAAAAAGATACTCCGAAATTTCACTTACATAGGAAAATTAAAATTCAGCAATCAGATTCATTTGGGAAGCCACAAGCCTATAGTCTCGACAACCCTCTTCAACCATGTTCAGAATAAGCTTGAAAAACTCGGGATAAAATAGTCATTTACCTGATTTATAATATCGAAAATTTCAACAAAAGTTTTTTATAAATTAAAATAATTTAAATAACATTAATAAAAGTTTGTTTCGTTGCTCCAGAAAAAATACTATTACAAACATTAGTAATATGAAGGTTATATATTCCTGATTGGTCATATCTCATAGGTAAATCCAGATAACTTTCTGTATTTGGTTCAAAATATGGTTTTGCAAAGTCAACAAAAACAGTAAGACCTTGCCCATTTCCATAATCAACAAATGTAATCATACTCTCACAAGTTATGTTCCCAAGATTCTTTATTGTTTCCCTAAGTGTAAAAGGCTCAGAAATATGTATTATCGAAGGGCTTAAAGTCAGATTTAATATCTCTATTCCTACTGGTTGGCAAACTAACGATCCTTCATCTTCAAACCAAACATTAGTGTTTTGTTCCGGAAGGTTATAGATAGAAATAAGTGGTCTACATTTACAGTTATAATCCTCATCTATAATTAAATTTTCATTATCGGAAACATGATTTATATTTATACAAGAGGGTGTATTGCGACCTGGTGGATTTAAGACATAAATACAATTTGGGTTATCTGAACACTCAGAATCCCATGCAATCATACCTTGAGATTTAGATTGATTATTGTATAGATTTATTAGTTTTGATGAAGTTATTGTGGATTTTACTCCCTCTTTCTTTAAGGTATTATCATAAGAAATTTTATAATAAGAATATATTATAAAGATCATAAATATTAATATCAAACCTATTATTATTACCTTTTTCATTTTCTTTAGTTTTTTAAGATTATTTATCGATATGATGATTGTCTATGTCTTCTTGCTTTGCTGTCTCCTGGCTTATAGGCTTCTTTTCTTCTTACATCTGCAACAAGAAGATTCCTATCATAATTTTGAAAGGCCTTTGTCAGCTCTTTTGAATTTGAAAATTTGACCATCCCCTTGGCAAGTGCAAGTCTGGCAGCTTCTATCTGGCTTTTTTCTCCGCCACCCATAATAGATATCTCCGCATCCAAATTTAACTTCCCAATTACTGCAGTGTATATTTTTATTGGCTCTTCCATTCTTAGCCTGTCAAAAAAATGCAAGAATTTGTAATCTTTTTTTCTAATCGTTATTTTCCCAGTTCCTTCTTTAATCATAGCTCTTGCAATCGCCTGCTTTCTTTTTCCAGAGGTGACTATCATATTGTTCATATTGTTCATTTTATTTCACAAACTCCCCTACTTTGCTGAATTTAATTTTCTTTTCCTTTCCAGAAACAATTTTCTTTACAGTCTCGTATTCCTTTGGAACTCCGGTATAACATTTTATTCTCCTATATGCTTCTCTTCCCCTTCCTTCTCTATAATTTGGAACCATCCCTCTTATTACTCTCTTTACCATTCTGTCGCTAGCCTTAATGTGTTTTGGTCCTGTCTGTCCCCAACCTACCTTGCTTCTTTGTTCCTGAAAGTTCTTAAGTATGTTTTCTCGATTTCCTGTTATTATCACGTCTTGGCAGTTTAAGATTACAATTTCTTCTCCTTTTAGCGCTTCCTTGGCTGCATAGCTTGCCAGTCTTCCCATAACAGCATTTTTCCCATCTATTATTTTTGTCATTTTCCGTTGATTATTCTTACTCCCTTTGCGCTTGGATTTTTCTTTATTTCTTCTGATATGCTTTCAATCTCGCTCTTGGATTGAAGAATCTTTTCCCTTGCCATCTCTGAAAAACCAAAGGCAACCAACTTTATCTTTTTGTCTATTTCCCCTTGGGACAATACTTTTCCAGGAATGACTATTGTTTCTCCAGCTTTGCTTAACCTATTTATCTCCCCAAGATTCATATTTATTCTTCCTTTTCTTGGTCCCGATAGTATGGAAGCCACTTCATTCCATGCATCGTTCTTCTTGGAAGCAATGATGGTATCCACTAAACTCCCGCTTGTTTTCTTCTCTGCTTGCTTGCTTATTTTTGTTTTTGACTTTATCATCTTAACTTCATATTATTAGCAGAAATCTAGTCCCGCTAACGCGATTAACTCGCAGGTAAAAATGGTAATTTTTACTGATTTATAAATCTATTTCTCCACTTTCTTTTCAACTGTTGCCAAGTCTTTTTTCAACGCTTCAATTGACTTTTTGAACATATCCTCCGGGTCCATCTGACCGAATGATTCAACGGTTATTATCAATTCATCGCTTGGAATTATTTCTATCTGTGTTTTTCCCTCTTTCATGTATTTTTCTATTGCAGCCTCGCAGACATCGTTGCCATATATGTCCTGAATTATTATCTTTCCGCCCTCGGTTTTTACCATGCTCTTCTTGCAACTTTCCAGTATCTCTCTAGGGCAATCTTTCTCTATTTTTGCATTGGCAAGATTTCTGTAGAACATTAATCCCGAAGAGAATTTGGCATGTTCTATCCCTCTTCCTGCTCTCACCTTTGCCGTCAGCTCAAATTCCTGCCCTTTGTTAATAAGAGTTATTGGTATTTTGTCATATGCGACTTTAACCCCCCCTTTTAATTCCCCTGAATATATTATTCCTTCCTTATCCGTTGAGAGTTTAAGGCTGGCAACGGTTTTTTCATTTACTGTCTTGTCTGTCTTAAGCGGAATAAGTCCTATTCTATGCGCGATAGTTTCATCATAAAGAGGAGAATCATTTTTTGATATTTCCACTTCATCAACAGCCAATACCTGAATATGCCCTAAATACCTCCTTATGGCATTTGCCACGCTTTCTTCCATTTCTGTCTTAAATGCAATCTTGTTGTTTTCTCTCTTTATTATTTCCATTTTAAAAAGATAATTTTTAGTCTTTTAAATCTGCTGGCTTATGTCTTCTTCCCCCAAATTGACCACGCTTGGGCGATTTATGGCCTCCTGCCTCTTCTTCCTCCTTTCTTCTTTGGTCCGCCCCTTGGCAGTCTTGTTGTGTCTAAAATATTCAATATTTTATATCCTTCCCTTGAAAGACTCTTTATGATTGAATTTGCTCCTGGTCCAGGCGCAGGATTTCTTGTCTTGGCTCTTATTCTCACATAAAGATATTTTATTCCAAGATCTTTTATTATTTCAGATATTCTCTTCGCAATGAACATGGCGATGGTGGGATTGGCTTTAAGTCTCCCGTGCTTTGTAACCATTCCTCCAGTAACCTTTGCAATTGTTTTTCCGGCCATATCTGTCACATGAACGAGAGTGTTATTGAAGGAAGTGTATATGTTTACCACAGCTTCTATTTCTTTCTTTTTCTTATCTTTCTTTTCCTCTTCTGGTTCATCTTCACCAGCAGAATCTTCAATTCTTTCTTTTTCCTCCTCGCCAGTCTTTGCCGGGTTTTCAGCTGCTTCCTTCATTTTCTTTTTCCTCCTCGCCAGTCTTTGCCGGTTTTTCTTTAGGTTTTCCTTTTTTCATTTTTATTATTATTTTATCTTCTAATTCAATGGGAACAATATAGGAGGGGCTATCAATTGCTTTTCCATCAACCAGAGCCTTTCTATGCACAATCAGCTGCCTTGCGCCCTTTGCGCTTTTGGCAAGTCTTTTATCCAAGAGAACCGTTTGCAGTCTTCTCCTCAGATAATCTTTCTTATCCAGCGATAAGACATTTCCTATTGAATTTACATTAAAGCCCATTTTCTTCAACCTTTCGAATAATTTTTTTTGGCTTTCCGCGTCGGCAGATATAAGTTTCTTGGCTTTCTCTCTCATCTCTTTTATTCTTGCATCGGCCTTCCAGATCTCTCTCTTATTTTTTAGCCCAAATTCTTCCATTATCTTTGCTTCTTCCTCTATTCTTGCCTTGTCAAATGGCCTTTTAGGTTTTGAATACGTTTTATGTTTTCTTTTCATTCTTGCTCTTCATAACCCCCGGCATTTCTTTCTTCACTTTCTTTTTAATTCCTGTTCCTTTGCTCTTGTTTTTCCTAAAGTGGCTTCTTGTTCTCTGTCCCCTTACCGGAAGGCCCATCGCATGCCTGTATCCTCTGTAGCTTCTTATTTTCCTGAGTCTCTTTATGTCAAATTCCTGCTGCAATTCAAGGCTTGTCCCGAACAAATGCTTGTCTTCTCCAGTTTCAAAATCTTTTTTTCTGTTAAGCAAATAGCCAGGAATTTTTGGATTGCTCATGAACTCAGATATTTTCTTAATCTCCTCATTTGTGAGCGAACCTATCTTTCTTCTCTTGTCAAGATGCAGTGCGTTGCATATGGCATTTGCCATGCTCCATGAGATGCCTCTTACTTTGGTTAATCCGTGATAAATTATATTTTTTCCCTCTATGTCTTTTGCCAAGACTCTTACCAGCTTATCTTCATATTTTTGCTCTTTGTTTTCAGATGTTTTTTGTTCCATTGGTTTTTTTCCTATTGTGTGAATAGATTATATCTTTCCATATTTGTTAATTCCTGAAATATTCTTTTTTGCACTGCTTTCTCTGGATCAGGAAGATTTGGAATCCTTTCTTTCATATCTTTAAATGATTCAAATTCCTTTTCGCTTCTCTTGTCTAATATTTCTTTCATATGTTTTTTTCCCATCCCGGACAGCAATTCTATCTGGTGCATTCTTTTGTTTAGGGCATCAGCCTTGTTGAAGAAATCCACAAATCTTTTTTCATTTTCATTGACTAATTTTTCTATAAATTCAAGCAGCTGATTTTTTGCGGTTTCTGTTATTTTTTCTCTCTTCAACCTTCCGAGGATGTAATATATTTTGTCCCGCTTTCCCTCGCCTATATAGACTTCTTCCCCTGCTTCCAAATTAATTCCTCTTCTAGGCACTAATTCCAGAAGAGTCAAATTTATTTTTCCGATAGCTTGCGCTATGGGCATCATTTTCCCTTCCAAGGGGTATCCGTTCTGTAAGTAGTCTAGTATAATCGCATATTCTTCCTTTTCCATTTTCTTTATATGTATTCTTTAACTGCAGCGAGTATTTTTTTAGTTTCATCTTCGTCTAGATTTATATCATTGAATATTTTGCTCAAGTCTTCCGCTTTTTCTGGCAAGAAATCCATTATCTTTGCAATGTGTTCTTGCTTTACCTTCATCAGCTTTAATCCGTCTATCTCTTTTCTTAACTTAACAGCGTCTTCGGGGCTTAATTTTATGAATTTCTTCATAAATCCTTTCAGGTCAGCATCCCTCTCTTCCTTTCCAAGATACCTTACAGATTCAGACATGCTTATTATGGTGTTATCTTTTATCATTTTATTGGCTTTCTCCCATTCTTTTCAAATGCACAGGCGCTATTAAGTATCTTTTTTCTTTGTTTTGGTCTTTTATCTTAACCATGTATATTCTTCCCCTTTTTCCTTCCACTACCCCTGTTCTTCCCTGCATTCTCTCGGGAAAAGATGATTGCACAGCTGGTTCTCGCGCTATTGCTACCCTCTCCCCGGTATTTAGTTCCTGAAAATACCTGCTAAGCTGGAGTTTTCCACGCGTCTTAATTTTCTTTCTTCCTACCATAAATTATTCAGAAATAGCTGATTTAAAAAACTATCCTTTAAATAAATTAAATAAGCCCTCTATAGCTTTTTACCTCGTCTCCGCCTACGAAAAGGCCTTTTGGATTGATATTTCCCTTTTCCTGCGCATCTTCCATATTCTTTAATATAGCTCTGAACATCTTCTCTCCCCATACTCCAATGCCGCATCTTTCACAGAAATCTATTACGCTTTCATCGATAATCTCTTTTGAGCAATAAATACATTTCTTTGGCATAAATCACCTTTTTTTGAATTGGTAAAAATAATAATTAAATTATGTTTTTAAATATTTGTGTTAAATTTGTTGAATTATAAAAGATTTCTTTCTTCTCTCCATTCATTTACCTTTAATCTGCAATATTTTTTGAAATTTGGATGACTATCTAAGTCAAGTCCATAATTTTCCCAAATCCATCTCCCATCTTTGAAAAGCCTAACTCCTGTCCTTTCCAAATCTTTTACAGGTAAATTAAAATAATCATTTAGAAATCTGAAAATAGCTTCATGAATGCCTGCTTTATCACTAAAACCCCCCCTTCTTTGCAGTTTGTTCAAATCTTTCCATATAATGAGATAAAGCTAATTTTTCACCCCCAGGTTAATTCAAAATCATAATGTTCTTTAATAAAATTTTCTCCTATTCTTAATGAATTCACATTCATTACATCTGTGGCAAGGATACCTCGGTTTTAAAACCGAGCGAGGAATTGCCACCCTCAAAATTTAATATTTCTGAATGATTAGAATCAGAAGGTC
>JAGVNG010000004.1 GCA_020053375.1 Nanobdellota archaeon
ATTGAAAGAAAACTTAAAGCAATTTTTGCTGTTGCTTACTCTAAGAACCGATGAGTCAACTATTTCCTTACGGTAACATTTATTAATGAGTCATCAGGTCATTAGGAAACCTGCCATGCGGAGAATTATCAGTTTTTCGATACTCTCCCGGCAGGCAGGGAAGATGCCACAGGTTATGGCTTTGGAGACATCCCGAATGAAGTCTTTCTGCGAAGCATTACTGCGGGATCCCAAAGTATAACTAAAGTTTGTTGTCTCATTCGGGATAGGCGAGCCTGTCCCCCAATCTTTGTGGCGGAGATTTTGAGGAAGAGGTCTAAGTCTGTTTGGGTGCGCTGGGTGGTGAGTTGCTGGACTGATGGGAACCCCACGGGCTTGCTTGTGAAACCCTGCCCTTCGGGGCATTGGATAGGTTTTATAATTTAATGAGCTACCTCGCAGCAAGCTACGAGGTATCAACTTTCTTAAAAAACAGAACACAGCTTGGCTATCGGAGAATTAACCTCTCGTCGTCCCGCCAAAGGCGGGATTCAAATCTTTTATATTGTAATTATTCATCTATACCAATCAGGTTGTGAAGATATATTGCATAAAATGACATAATGCTGATAATAATAAGTACTATACCCATTGGAATTTTATATTTAAAGGTTGCATCATCAATTGTGGCTATTGTCTTAGACAAGCTCTTTGAAATTGAAGAAAAAAGTTTTGGAGAAACAATAAGTAAAACACCAAAGAAACCACTTGCTATTGCTATTATTAAAAAGAAAAAAAGCATGTTTACCTCTTCGTTTTTATTTTTGGCTTATCCTTTTTCTTACCGATCAGAATATTCTTCCGTTTCATTATTGACTAAATGTTCATAGTCCTTGATACGTCTACGGGATATAGAATGACAACTTATGCAATCAGGATTTCCAGAATTATAATCTGAACAGGACAATAAACTTTCCAGCTCAAGTAAAATATCCTGGGAGTAATACTGCTTTTCCATAAGGTTTCTAGCTTCTCTAAATTTAACCTCAGCTTTTTTAATGACATTTTCAGCATCCCCAAAAATGCTACATTTTATACCTTGATATTCAAATTCCATTTTTAAGAAACCTCTAGATTCTTGCAATTTCGGCAATGCCAGCCAATAAGAACTTCATCCATCCCAACCTTTGTAGGAATATTAATCCGTGGCTCATAATCCGGGCAATCGGGGATATAAAAATCGCCTTGTTTTACCTTGGGTATTGCGTGAGGGGTAATCTTCTCACCCTGCATCTTCTTACCCATACATTTATACATCTCAATAACTTTCCTTAACTCTTTTGCTACAATATCGCCGCTGTCACATTTTCTACTTTTGAAATGAGATATTTGCTTAACCTTTCAAGGCGTTCTTTATTTTTATTGTAAAAGGGGAGCAGTTTATGATATCCCCGAACCCTCTCAATGCTTTTTATCTCCTTAATTAAAATATCCTTGGGAAGTTTATTTTTGACATTATGATAGGCTCCGATAAAAAGAATGCCTTTTTCATCAGAATATAAGGTTTCGGCTATCCTTTTTGCAATGAATCTATCTCTTTTATTTAAAAGAATATCCTTGGTTAATTTATATTTAATAAAACCAATTATTTTTTCCCTTAGGTTCTTAGCCTGGGTTATCTTGCAGAGTTTATCAAGTTCTTTTTTAACAAGATTAAAATCTTCTGTTTTAACTAAGACAGCGCCTCTTTTAAGAAGTTTTGAAACTAATTCGTAATTCTTACTGCCTGATTTTACGCCCTCCTCAACTATCTTTTCGCCTACCTCTGCCTCTCCTATCATACCGTCTTGATATATCTTAACGCCAGATACTTCAACAGAATCAAAATATTCTATAATTGCATCCCAGAAGCCAAGAACCGTTTTTTCGTGTTCCCTCCAGAATTTCTCACCCAAATTCTCTCTGCCTCTTTTGACTACATCTTTTGCCAAAGAGCCGAGGTCCGCGCTCGTGTGTATAATGGGGACATAAATCAAAGTTCTCATAATTAGGGTTTAAGTCTCTTATTTTGCTTTTATCTTTTCCTCTAGCCGGTCTAATCGTTTTTTCAATGTCGCATTCTCTTTTTCTATCTCAGTTTCTTTTGCTTTCGAAGACAGATAAGAATCCTGCTGCCACCAATTTATACCCATCTCCATCGCCTTATCAACTGAGGCAACCAAGAGCCTTATTTTAATATTAAGAAGGTCGACATCTGCAAGTTGGATTTTTATATCTCCGGCAATCACAATTCCCTTATCCAATACCCTCTCTAAGATATCCGCAAGATTAGTAGCCTCAATTGCATGAACCATTTTGTCTTGAGCCATAGTTTTATCCTCCTTCTTATTATACCAGTTTTTTTGCTTTTATAATCAGATCAACTGTCCTCTTACGTAAGTTCGCAATAAAACGACAACTACTACAATCTAATCTTTTTTCATCATAATCTGGGCAATTAAGTAGCACATCTGTTTCTTTCTTGAG
>JAGVNG010000014.1 GCA_020053375.1 Nanobdellota archaeon
AAAATGCAGATAAAATAGCAAGAGCTTCTGGGCATTATAAAGTAAAACCTTATTTTTGGGTTTTGACTAATGTTGATTCACCACAGACAAGAGTTGCTGACTTGCTCTCGGACAACTTCGATGATAGGCTTGATGTTGGCGCTGACCACTCGGAGGACAACGATAATAGGCGCTCTTTTGGGGTGTTGAAGTAAACCAGCGAAGCTGGTTCGCAAAAAATATTGTATTCTGAAAAGCAAATTTCGAAAGCATTAAAAGACCTTGGACTATCTGGATTAGAGAAAAATCCGATTTCTAAGCTAAAATAACAAGGTTTTTAATTTGAGGCTGAATATTTTGAAAGAAATTATTGGAGTTATTTAATGTCTTATTCAACCACAGCCTTAATTCTTCTTATTCCTGCTGCGGAAGACTCTTCTTTTATTATTTTGAATTTTCCAATCTCTTTCGTGTTTTTGACATGAGGTCCTGTGCATATTTCCTTGGAGAAGTTTCCAATGCTGTAAACTGAAACCCTGTCAGGATATTTCATCCCAAACTCTGCCTGGGCTCCTGACGTCATCGCATCTTTTAATTCCATTTCATTTCTTTTAATTTCCAATCCTTCCTTAATTTTTTTATTGACTAATGTTTCAACTTCCTTAATCTCTTTGTCTGTCAGCTTCCTTGGGAAATTGAAATCAAACCTCAGCCTTTCAGGTGTTATATTCGAGCCACGCTGTTTTACTTCTTCTCCAAGAACTTTTCTTAGGGCTTCGTTTAACAGATGAGTTGCCGTGTGAAGCCTGATTGTCTTATCTGAATGGTCTGCCAAACCGGATTTGAAAATGCCTGCGGAGGCTGAACGAGAAAGTTCTTGATGTTTTTTTAATTCTTGTTCATATTCTTTGATATCTATCTTAACTTTATTTTCCTCGGCTAACTCTTGTGTCAATTCAATTGGGAAACCATATGATTGGTA
This sequence comes from Nanobdellota archaeon, assembly GCA_020053375.1. GTDB lineage: Archaea > Nanobdellota > Nanobdellia > Pacearchaeales > GW2011-AR1 > JAGVNG01. Next base: position 962 of record JAGVNG010000014.1, read on the forward strand.
AAGTAAGAAGGCATCTTTTCCAGAGATGTTTTTTTTATTCTTTGTTAATTTGTCAAAGAAGTTTAGTCCATTATTAACTGTTTTATCAAATTTTTCTCCTTCGGCCCTTATTACTCCAAGAATTCTTTGTTTATTTTCTTTTAATTCCTTGTAATCTTGATAAATAGAATATATGCTATCTACGATTGGAATTAACAAATCGCTTCCAAACCCATATACATTTTTTTTGCCTTTTAGATTTCCTAATTTTATAATTGCTCTTCTCATTAGTCTTCTAAGGACATAACCTCTTCCTGTGTTACTTGGCTCGACGCCATCAGCAATTAAGAATACAGCAGCTTTAACGTGATCAGCGATAATCCTCATTGGTTTTTCATTTCCCTTATATTTCTTTCCACAGTATAGTTCTATTTCTTCAATTATGGGCTTCCAGACTTCTGTCTGATAGTTATCATCAAGGTTGTTGAGAATGGCAAGTGTTCTTTCAACTCCCATTCCTGTATCCACATTTTTCTGTTTTAATGGTTCGAATTTTCCATCTTTTGTCTTATGATATTGCATAAAGACATCATTCCATATTTCTACTTCTTTTCCGGATTTGTCTTTAATGAACATTTCTGTATCAGGACCGCAAGGTCCTGTTTCACCAGCTGGCCCCCACCAGTTATCTTCTTTTCCAAGGAATTTTATTTTTTTTATCCCTAGAGACTTCCAGGTTTTTTCTGATTCTTCATCTTTTGGAGCATCCTTATCTCCTTTAAAGCATGTTACACTTATTTTTTCCTTTGGAATTTTTAGAACTTCTGTTAGAAACTCAAAGCTGAATTCAACCGCTTCTTTTTTCCAGTAATCACCAAGACTCCAGTTTCCAAGCATTTCAAAAAAAGTATGATGTGTTTCATCACCAACTTCGTCAATGTCCGTTGTCCTTATACATTTTTGAATGCCACATAGCCTTTTTCCAAGTGGATGCTTCTGGCCGATAAGAAAAGGCACAAGAGGGTGCATTCCGGCTGTTGTGAACAGAACTGTTGGATCGTTTGCAGGAACGAGAGATGCAGAAGGAATTACCTGGTGGTTTTTTGACTGAAAGAATTCCAGATATTTTTTTATCAGTTCTTTTCTAGTTATCATAATTGTCAGATGCTATGAATATTTATAAAATATGTTGTTAAAGAAGATTTAATAAATTTAAAATTAACTGAATATCCCCCCGGTTTTTTATGTTAACATTATACCCTTTCAAATTAAACGGATGTGAATAAAACTATCCCTGCAAAGCCCTTAATTTCTCCTGAATGTCCCTTAGCTGGATTTCCAAATCCCTGTCTCCGCCAGGCCTTATAGCCTCCCTGGTTTCCCGTGGCTCTGTCTTTCCTGTTTCCTTATTTTTGACAAATGAATGTGAAGTCGTCAATTTTGGAATATTCATTTCTATCTTCTTTACATTCTGGCTGATTTCCCTGATGCTGTTCAGCAAGCCTGCTTTTATTTTCAGCTCATTTAGCCTTAACGCATGATATCCCTTTATTGCCCGCAGAATTCTTAGGAGATTCATCTCTGTTGACAGAAAATATCTTTCTGCCAGAATGCCTTCCACGCTTTTCAATCTTACATATCTCACTTCATTTTCTGCCATTTTTAGTTTTGGTTTTTTGGTTTATTCAACCCTTGAGAAGATATCCTTATCCACCTTTTCTATCTGCTTCTTTATATTCTGTATTTCTTGTTCCCAGAATAGCAATTCCCTCTCTTCCTGCTCCTTTATTCTTTTTATTTCCTTAAGGACATTTTCTATTTCAGAAATCTGGCTTCTCGTCTTTTCAAATATCTTAAGGCTTTCCTCAAACTTATCTAGCCTTACAAAAATCGGCTCTTCTCTTTTATACGAGCTTCCTTGAGAAAAAGCCGGCGTTTCCAATGCCCTTCTTTCAAACCTTTGGAATTTTTTATATTCGCCTTCGTCTTCCAATTCCTTCGTATTGTTTTTTACAGGTTGTCGCATATCCCGTGTTCCATCCCCCTCTGCAAATTCATTTGCATCCATATCTTCATCACTCTCTTTTCCCCCGGCGACTGCATCTTTTATTGTATTCTGAGAAAATTTTTCACCGAAAGAACTTCTTGGAAAACTTGGCAGTTGAGGGAGATTTTCCATATCATCTAATTTTGGTAAGTCAGGCAATTTTGGTAAGTCAGGGAGCCTAGGACTATCATCCTTTTCCTCTTTTTTATTCTTATCAAAAAACCCCATTTTTAGTATACTCCAATTAGTAGTCTTGGGATATATATAAAATAGAATACAAGTTTAAAAACCTTGTTTTTTAAAACATTTAACTTCAGAAAACTGAACCGAAGCTGGAAAAACTAAACCGAAAGGTATTTATGTGGATTTTTTTTCATATCTTGATGATGTCTAAATTTCTTAAAGAAGTGGTTGTTATTCTCGTTGGAAAGCAGGCAGAACCCATTACCGATCTTCTTGACAATAAGAAGTATGTAAATGAATTCTTAATTGCCAAAAAACTTGGGCTAACGATTAATCAGACTAGAAACATATTATACAAAATAGCAGATCATGGGTTGGTTTCATCAATAAGAAAAAAAGACAAGAGAAAAGGATGGTATACTTATTTCTGGAAAATAGAAAACCTCAAGTCTCTTGAGTTCCTAAAGGATATCCTTACAAAAAAAATAGAGAACGTAAATAATCAGATAAAGAGCAGGGAAACAAAAGTGTTTTACATATGCAAGAACTGCAATATAGAATACAATGAAGAAAATGCCCTTCTTCATGATTTCACTTGCCCAGAATGCGGGGAAGTTTTTGTAAAGTCTGACAATGCTAAGGTGCTGAAAGAATTAACAAAAGAAAGTGAAAAATTAAAGAGGGAGTTTGCTATAATTGCAGAAGAAATTGGCAAAGAAAAAGAGGTCAGCGAGAAGAAGAGGGTTAAGGAAAAGAACAAATTTGAAAAGGATAAAAAAGACAGAAGAAAGAGAGCAAAAAAGATTGAAGTTAAGCCAGTTAAAAAGGAAAAAAAGGCAAAACATAAATCTGTCCAGAATAAGAAAAAACAAAAGTCAAAGAAAGTTCATTCAGGTGTTGGCAAGCTAAATAAAAAATCCCGTAAAAAAGGGAAAAAGAGATAAGAAGCATGGCAAGGATTTATAATGTCTCCTCTGGACAAAGAGACTCTTTTTTTGGGAGGTTAAGCGTTAATACCATTTTGATTTTGATGAATGTTGTTTTATTTTTTGTTTTTACCATTATGATTTCTTATAATTTATTTTCCATAGACGCTATCGCGATAAAACCAGCAAATATCCTAGCTGGAAATTATTTCTGGACATTCTTGACAAGCATGTTTATGCATGGGGGATTTTTTCATCTCTTTGCAAATATGTTTTCTCTCTTGTTCATTGGTTCATTAGTTGAGAAAATACTTGGAAGAAAAAGATACTTTTGGTTTTACATGATGGCTGGCTTGTTTGCTGGCTTGTTCTTCGTATTAATTAGCGCAATTCCTCTGTCATTTTTTTCTACAGATTTTAATGCATTTGCCGTTGGATCATCCGGCGCCATTTTTGGATTAATCGGATCATTGATGCTTTTGACTCCTAATCTTCCTGTTTACTTGATGTTTATCCCTATTCCGATAAAAATGAAATATGCTGCTCCTGGAATGCTTGTTCTGTTGTGGCTGATTTCTGCAGCAGGAAATGTTTCTATAGGAAACACTGCTCATCTTGGAGGCCTGATAGCAGGATTAATTTACGGCATTTATTTAAAAAACAAGTATAAAAATAAAACAAGAATAATCAGCAAACATTTCAGTTAAAAATAAAATGGCAAAAAACAAAACTTTCTCTTTGAAAGAAAACTATCTCAAAAGCTGGAAGTTTATCACAGAGTCTAGGGATTATATCTACATCGCGACTGCCGCATTTTTTATATTCGCATTAATTGCTTTTTTTGTTCCTATTCCTGATTATTTAAGACAGGAAATAATTAAGATTCTTAAGGAGATAATGAAGAAAACAGAGGGACTATCTCAATTTGAAATGATAAAATTCATCTTATTCAACAATGTACAGAGCAGTTTTCTAGGGGTGGTCTTGGGAGTATTCCTTGGAATATTTCCCCTGTTTTTTGCGGCATTTAATGGATATGTCCTTGGTTTTGTTGCTCTTTTGTCTGTTGAAGCCGGCGGAGCCGGAGTGCTATGGAGAATATTGCCTCATGGAATATTTGAGCTTCCTGCGGTTTTCATATCTCTCGGCTTGGGGCTTAGAATGGGAATGCTTATCTTCCAGAGCGCTAAGATAAAGTCATTTAAAGATTACTTTGGCGAATTTATTAGGGTATTTATTTTAGTGGTTCTCCCTCTTTTAGCAATTGCTGCAATAATAGAAGGAAGCTTGATGTTTTTGCTTAAGTAGCGTCGTACTTTCTATAATTTCTCTAATCCTTTAAGTCACTAATTCCAAGAAGAATAAGCAAAGCTCCTACAGAGGTTATAAGCCAGAAGATTCCTCCCTTTAGGAAAAGCCATGCCGCATGAAGGAAATCCAAATCTTTTCCGAACATTGTCCATGAATATGCAGAAGAAGCCCATGCGATTAAGATCATTCCTACAACAAGCACTAGTCCAATAAATAATTCAAGCCATCTATTCATGCTAAAAAAGGGTAAGTTTCGTTTAAAAAGATTTTTATCCTGCAAAATAGCCTTTCGGAAAACTTAAAAATCACCTCTAAGTGGATATTTCATGAAACAGAACGAGGAAGCCTCAAGAAAAAATGTTTTGAGAGAGTCAGGAGAAGCAGAAGGAATCTCTGTAAGAGGATATGATTTCGGCAAAGGAGTTGATTATAATGAGATTCTTGACAGTTATTTATCCACTGGTTTTCAGGCGACTCATCTTGCAAAAGCCATTGAACTAATAAATAAGATGATTAAAGAGAAGGTTACTGTCTTTCTTGGCTGCAGCTCAAACCTGATTACATCCGGCATAAGAGAGACAATCAGGTATCTTGCGGAAAAGAAGAAAATTGATGTGTTTGTGGCAACTGCAGGGGGAATTGAGGAAGATTTGATAAAATGCCTTGGGGATTTTAAGATAGGCAAGTTTTCCTCTTCGGGAGAGTTGTTAAGAGCGGAAGGAATAAACAGAACGGGAAATATTTTTGTTCCGAACCTCCGGTATGTTGATTTTGAGAAGTTTTTAACACCTATATTAGAGAAAATACACAAAGAGCAGAAAAGCACGGGGAAAGTAATCTCTGTTTCAGAGTTCATATCTCTTCTTGGAGAAAAAATAAACAACAAGGAAAGCATTTTGTACTGGTGCTGGAAAAACAAAATTCAGGCATATTGTCCTGCCATAACAGACGGGAGCATAGGAGACATGATACACTTCTTCATGTACAAACACCCTGATTTCAGGATTGACATTGCTTCGGACATTCATCAGCTGAATGAATTCACTATCACACAAAAGAAAACCGGAATTGTTCTTCTTGGAAAAGGAATGATGAAACATCATATTCTTAATGCAAACATGATGAGAAATGGGGCTGATTATGCAGTTTATATTAATACGGGAGAGGAATGGGACGGCGCGGACTCAAATGCGCGTCCTGACGAAGCTGTTTCTTGGGGAAAGGTTAAGGGAGAAGCAGTAAAAGTCTTTGGCGATGCCACTATATTATTTCCATTGATTGTTGCGAAGACGTTTGCTAAATAAAACATAAATTTATTTAAATTCCCTAATTATAATTTCTTTATGAGTCTGGATGATTGTTGTGATGGTTCCTGTTCATCGCTTTATGCAATTGGATGTGAAATAATAAGCCATGAAGAAGTGGAAAGACAACTTGATGCGGTATTAAAATATAATTTCAGAGAGAAATGCACATTATTTATTGATAACCTTATGAAAGATATCAAAGGACTTTACAATTATTTGAAATAAGAAAGACTTTTATACATTCTCATTTTTTCATAGGCATGCTTACCAAAAAACAAGTTGAAGAAATTAAAGTAAATCAAAGATTTCCATTAATTCGCCTAAAATGTTAACTAAAATTCAGGTTAGCCAAATTAAAGAGCATCTGGATAAAGCCCAGAACCCTGTTTTTTTCTTTGACAATGATGCTGACGGGCTTTGTTCATTTCTTATCTTGAGAAAGTTTTGTGAGAAAGGAAAGGGAGTCCAGGTAAAATCATACCCCTCAATGAACAAAGATTATTTCAGAAAAGTTGAGGAATTGAAGGCAGATTATATATTCATTGTTGACAAGCCCTTGGTTGAGAAGGATTTTTTTGATGAAGCCGAAAAAACCAATATTCCTGTTGTTTGGATTGACCATCATGAAATCCAAATTGAGATTCCTAGCTTTGTTCATTATTATAATCCCGTTCTTAACAAGACAAAGACTCACGAGCCTGTGACACACCTTTGCTACCAAATTTCTGGAAGAAAGGAAGATTTATGGCTGGATATTGTTGGATGTACATCTGATAAGTTTTTCTCTGAAAATTATTCTGAATTCAAAAAATTATTTCCTGAGTTAGTCATAGATACCGAAGAGCCTTTTGATATTCTTTACAAGTCACAGATAGGCAAGGTTGTAAGGATGCTTGGATTTGCGTTGAAGGATACAACCAGTAATGTTGTGAATATGCTTAAATTTATGATAAAGACAAAAGGCCCCTATGATATCCTTGAAGAGAAGTCGGAGAACAAAGCAATACACAAAAGGTTTTCACAGATGGACAAGAGATACACAAAACTTCTTGACAAGGCAAAGGCTGTTGAGAAAAAGTCTGGAAAGCTTTTGTTCTTCCAGTATTCAGGTGATATGAGCATAAGCAGCGAATTGTCAAATGAATTATGTTATACATTCCCAGAAAAAATAATGCTTATTGCGCGTGTTACTGGTCCAACCGCAACTTTTTCAGCGAGAGGAAAGGGAGTAAGGGAAATCATAGCAAAAGCCTTTGAAAACATTCCCGACTCAAGAAGCGGGGGGCATGAGGATGCTGTTGGGGGAAAAATGAAATCAGAGGATTTGGATAAGTTTAGGGAGAGGTTGGAAAAATTGATTTAACGAAAAATATTTAAATGCCTTTTTCTTTGGCAGAATATGCATAGTGTAAACGAAATGAGTTTGTGCCTCGATTGGAATATGAACTCTATAGTCTACACTATAAAGATTAAAAATCCCTCAATTTAATTCAGCTTTCTTTCAGGTCTGAGTTAAGTTGAGAACAATTCTACCAAATTAATTTAGACTAAAGAGGATAACTGGATTTTGTTGAGCTTTTCAAAAAATCTTTCAACCCCTAAAGGGGCAAGAAAAAGACTAAAAAAATGGAAAGCGTACTAGAAACAGACGAGAAAGTGCTTCTCGAAAGAGAGCTCAATGAACTGTTGGAAGTTACCTTTAGAATGGAATATGAGCTGGAACTTACCTTGAAAGAAGCAGGCTCGAGATAACACCAAAAGATTGAAAGAGAAACCAAATGAAAGCTAGAATTCTGTATGTTTATTGATATAAGGTTTTAATATAAATAAATTTGGCAGGTTGATTTATAGACTAACGGTTGTTTTTATTAATGGGGAGTTGAGAATAATAATCAGTAACTTTTTCCTACATAAACAACTTCTTTTGCAGGCTTGTTGCAAATGGTACACTTGCCTGATGATTTTTCTTTCTTATCTGCAAGAGTTCCTCTGACTTCTGCCCCTAATTCTTTTTCAACATGCCCTGCGCATTTTTCTCCATCTTTGTCAACACTGCAGAAGTTTACCCTTGCTATCTTGCCTGAATTTAATGCTTTTTTAATATCTTCTTTTGTTTTGCAGTTTGTTATCTTTCCTTCCATAAACTTGTCTGCCTTCTTCCTTATTCTTTCATCATATGCTTTACCCAAATCCTTTATTTTGTTGAGGGACTGCGCAGAAAGTTTTTCTTTCTTTTCTGTATCTCGTGTGAAAAGCGTGAGGGACTTGCTTTTCATTTCCTTTTCTCCTATTTCAAGCCTAAATGGAATTCCCCTTAACTCTGATTCATGGAATTTTTCTCCAGGTCTTTTTTCGCTATCATTCAGCATAGATTTGATATTTAATTCATTTAACTTGGCGCTGATTTCCTTGCAGTACTTCAAAACCTTAAGTTTATTTTTCAAATTATATATTGGAACAATCATTACCTTTAATGGAGAAATACAATATGGAAGAACTAATCCTTTGTCATCTCCGTGAGTTGATATTACTGATGCCAAAATTCTTGATATGCAAGGCCCATAAGCTGTTGTCCATAGGTAATCTTCTTTTCCATCTTCATTTTTGAAAATTGCCCCGAAAGCCCTTGAAAATTTCTGCCCCATTAAATGTGTTGATGGTTGCTGAATTAATTTTCCATCGGGCATTAAAACATCGCTTCCAATTGTATATTCTGCCCCTGCAAATTTGTCCCACTCCGGCCTTTTCATTGGAAGGAAAGGAATTCCGAATTTTTGATGCATAACTTTTTCAGTTGTGTCTATATCTTCCTGAGTCTGCTTTATTGCTTCTTCCTTTGTTGCAAAAGCGTCATGAGCTTCTATCCATTGAAATTCCCTGCCTCTTATCAAAGGACGTGTTGCCTTAGTGTCATATCTAAACACGCTTCCTTTCTGATATAATTTCATTGGCAAATCCCTGTGGCTTCTTACCCATAATCCAAACATAGGAGTGAAAACGGTTTCAGATGTTGGACGCAATGCAAGTTTTTCTTCCCCTTCTCCTGTTTTAAGCCAAAATACTTCTGGAGTAAATCCTTGGATATGGCTTGCTTCTTTTTTTAGGTTTGCTTCGGGAATAACAGAAGGCATTATTACAGGAAGATGTCCTTTCTTTTGAAGTTCCTGTTCATACAACTGAAACATATTCTCCATGAGCATTGCCCCCCAAGGACGTATTGTTATGAACCCCTTGATTCCAAGCCGAAGGTCCACAATTTCTGCTTTTTCAATTATCTGGGAATACCATTCAGAAAAATTATCTTTCTTTACTGTTAGTCCTTCACTGCTTTTTGTCATTTTTATGTTTATATTATGTGATTTAGGTTATTAAACTTTTTTGGCTATTTTCCAAAGCAGTTCAAAATAGTTTTTGAATGAATTAGCAACTTCTTTATTCTCTAATAAAAAAGCCACGGGAATTTCTTTTGTTATTATAATTACGATTTTATCATCATAAATAAAAGTAGAAATTGGTGTGCCATACTCTTTTGGCAGATATTTAATTTCTCCATAAATATCTTTTAAATATTCGGAATTTTTCAGACTTTTATCAAATAATAATCTTGCTTTTATCTTTAATTGTTTTTTTCTGTTTTGAAATATATAAAAATAATTACCTAAAATATCCTTTAATTTGGCTGTAGAACCTAAACATACATATTCTTTAGATTCTAAGATATCATTAAAAATAACTTTCATTCCCTTAAAACCTTCATAAATAGAAGATTCTTCTTTAATTTTAGTTTCTTCTTTGATTTTTTTTAATTTTCCCACTAAACTTTTAACGAATACCTCTTTTTCTTTTAAATTATTTTCATCTTCCTTTAATTTATCTAAAAAATATTCAGGGGATGTAATCTGAAAATATTTTATTTTCCCCTTTATTATATAAGAGACCAAGCCTTTTTCTATTAAACGTTTTAAGACATCATATATTGTGGCCCGATGTAACCCTGTCTTTTTGATTAATAACCCTGTTTTGGTACTTCCTATTTTTAATAGAGTTAAATAAACTCTCGCTTCTATCTTCGTTAATCCTAATCTTTCTAATTGTAGCTCTTCCATTTTTGTAATAAATTTCTCTTCTATATAAATGTTGTCATGTTATTAGACTACAATTGCTTATATAATGTATTATTATCCTTTAATTTGATTAAAAATGAATTCAAAAATAAAAAACCAATTAGAATCCATGCAGTTGGAGGACCGATTTAAGGAAGGATATTATTCAAAATTAGATGCTGGTTTTAAACAAATGTTTGAAAGAATAAAGACATTTTTTAAAGGTTATCATAAAAAACAAGTTCCTATTATTGATGAAGATAAGAATTATACGCCACTGTGCGCAAAAGTAATGTTTTTGGGAAAGGCCAAGTTTACTGGAGATGATCCGAATTTGAGTTCTTTAGATAAAAAAGTTATGCCCCATCTTCTTGCTGGAAGTTTGATTGGAGTTGTTGATTGTAGTCCAAGGTGTCTCGGCTATGATCCTATTCCAGTAAGAGAATTTCCATATATGACTCCCAATAAAATAAACGATTATTGCGCCAAATGTAAGAGATCTTATCCCCCTCCAATTAAAAATTATTCGGTTGAAGAATGGGAAAAATTAAGGCAGGATACTTTAGATTTTATTAAGAAATATAAAGAACAGAGTTAAACTTCTTCAAATCAGCGTCTGATTTAAAGCTTGCTGCGATATGCCGTTTACTGCCTCTTTTATGTAATTGCTTTCTAATGCAAATCCAAGGCTTTCACTGCTTCCTATCTTGAAGTTGTTTATTCCTATGACTTTTCCGTCTGTATTTATCAGCGGGCCTCCTGAATTTCCAGGATTTAGTGCAGCATCTGTTTGTGTGTATGCGGGTAGTCCATTTGTTCCCTCACGATGCACTGCAGAGACTATTCCTTGAGAGACAGAGAACTGCAAGCCTAAGGGGTTTCCAATTGCAATGACTTTCTCCCCGACATTAACACTGTCGGAATTTGCGAGAATTAATTTCTTATAACTACCACTTATTTTCAGCAGTGCAATATCCTTCTCTACATCATATCCAATCAGGGATACTTGCTGATGATTTTCTCCATCAGAGGTTATTATAACGGCGGCTTTTGCTCCTTCAACTACGTGATAATTGGTGACTACATATCCGTCAGTGGAGATTATGAAACCCGTTCCCTGCGCAATATCGGTCTTTATTGTGACAACTGATTGCACAGCGTATTCTATTATGCCAGAAAAATCCTCTCCCGCAGATGCCTTCAACAACTTTAGTTCTTGGCTGAGGTTGGTCCCTAAAGATGAAAGCTCCTGCCTTGTTGTTATGACAGAATCGCTCAGGCTACCTATTTTTGAGTTTGTATCAGCTTCCAGCTTGTTTATATTGGTGTTTAATTCGTTATAACTGAGTTCCAGCTGACCATAAAGGAAATATAGCATGATGCTGTTTATTATAATTAGTATAATCAGAAGGGAACTTACACTTCCTAAGATTATCTTGTGATGTCTCTTAAGAACTATGTGATGACCTTCCTCAGAACTGCTTCTTATTGCCATATGGGAATTTAGTTTTTTATGTTTATTAATTTTCCTTAACTGGCAAAGGGTGTGTAAGCAAGGGACATATGTCCTAGGCAAAACCGAAAATTAGTTCGCAGATGATTTCCTGCGAATCTAATGAAAAAAGAAGATATCAGAAAAGAATT
>JAGVNG010000033.1 GCA_020053375.1 Nanobdellota archaeon
TTATCAGTTATTAATTTGTTTATCAACAAATAAACAGCTTGGAACATTCGTTTCTAATCTGGAATTTGTTGGTAAATCTAAAAAAATGAAAACACAGGAATTTTCAATGGAGCTTGGCGGTAAAAAACTTAGCGCTGAGTTTAATGATTTGGTAGAAAATGCTAATGGTTCAGTAATATTAAGATATGGAGCAACAGCAGTTCTTGCAACTGCCGTCATGTCAAAGCAAGCAAAGGAAGGAGCAGGGTTTTTTCCGTTAACAGTTGACTATGAGGAAAAATTTTATGCTACAGGACAGATTTTAGGAAGCAGATATACAAGAAGGGAAGGAAAACCGTCAGATGAAGCGATTCTTTCAGGAAGAATTACAGACAGAACTATTCGTCCTCTTTTTGATCAATGGATAAGACATGACATACAAGTTGTTATTACAGTTATTTCTTTAGATCAAGATGATCCGGATGTTTTAGGCGTTATTGCAGCCTCACTCGCACTTGGAGTATCAAATATTCCTTTCAAAGGACCGGTAAGCGCTGTGAGAATAGCAAAACATAAAAACAATGGCTATCAAGTAAATCCAACTTATGTAGAAAGAGACAATGAATCTTATGAGTTAGACCTTCTTGCCTGCGGAAAAGATGGAAATATAAATATGATCGAACTTGGAGGAGATGAAACCCAAGAATCTTATGCTATAGAAGCACTTAAACTGGCATCTGCAGAAATTGAAAAAATAAATACTTGGCAAAAAGAAATTATTGCAAAAATAGGAGTCAAAAAAGTAGAAATTTTTGCTTCAGTCATGCCTGAAGCAGTTAAAAAACTTTTTGCAGACAAAATTGAAAGCAAATTTGCAACTACAGTCATGAGTGGAATTCCTGGACATTCAAAAATAGACGAAATAACTGATGAATGGATGAAAATCGCCAAAGAAACTCTTTCTGAAGAAGATTTTGAATTCGCAGATAAATATATGGAAGAAAAACTTGATAATTTGATACATGAACAAGTTTTGAAATTTGATAAAAGAGCTGATGGCAGAGGAATAGATGAACTCAGACCTTTGTTTGCTCAAGCTGGTGGGGTTTCTGCAATACTTCATGGATCAGGAATATTTTACAGAGGAGGAACTCACATCCTTTCAGTTCTTACACTTGGCGGACCAAAAGATGCCCAAGTTATAGAAGGAATGGAAGAGAAACAAGAAGCAAAAAGATTTATGCACCATTATAATTTTCCCCCTTTCTCAGTAGGAGAAACAGGAAGAATGGGCGGGACAAACAGAAGAATGATTGGCCATGGAAATCTTGCCGAGAAAGCTTTGCTTCCAATGATTCCAAAAAACGAAGATTTTCCTTACACAATAAGACTTGTTTCAGAAGCTCTTTCATCCAATGGTTCTACTTCCATGGGATCTGTTTGCGGATCAACTCTTGCGCTTATGGACGGGGGAGTTCCAATAAAAAGACCTGTTGCAGGAATTGCTTCAGGACTTATGTCAGACGGCAAGGGAACATATAAAGTTCTTACAGATATTCAAGGCCCTGAAGATCATTATGGAGATATGGATTTTAAAGTTGCCGGAACAACAGAAGGAGTGACCGCGATACAAATGGATGTAAAAGTAAGCGGTATTCCAATTCCAGTCTTAGAAATCGCTTTTGAGAAAGCGAAAAAAGCAAGGTTTCAAATTTTGGATGTGCTAACCAAAGCTATACCAGAAACAAGAAAAGATATTTCACCTAATGCTCCAAAAATATTGGTAGTAAAAATCAAACCAGATCAAATCGGCGGGGTAATAGGCTCAGGAGGAAAAACAATAAAAGCTATAAAAGAAAAAACCGGAGCAGACATAGATATTGATGATGATGGAACAGTTTATCTTACCGGCAAAAACGGTTCAGCTGAAAAAGCAAAAATGATAGTTGAAAGCATGACTCACGAATATAAACCTGGAGAAAAATTTGAAGGAACAGTTGTGAGAGTAGAAGCTTTCGGAGCATTCGTAAATATAGGATATGAAACTGACGGATTAGTTCATGTTTCAGAGATTGCACCTTTCAGAATAGACAACGTCGGAGATTATCTAAAAATTGGAGATAAAGTTCCTGTAGTTGTAAAAGAAATAGATGAAAGAGATAGAATAGCTTTGTCTATAAAATTAGCAAACCCAGACTTTATAAAAAGAAAAAATCCACCAACGTCTCCGATTCCGCCAGTTGAAGCAACAAAGATTTAATCTAAAAAAACACCAATTTTGTAAAAAATTAAAAAAAAGACAAAATCGGTGTTTTTTAGTATAATAATTTTCTGATGGACGAAGAGAAAAAAACAGAAAAAAATAATATTAATTTGGAAACAAAAGAAACAGTTGCAAATCAACTTGATTCTTTTATCAATCCAACTGAAAAATCAAAAAATAATGTTATTGATGCTGCAGCTTATTACTCTGAAGCAGCCTCAAAAACAGAACCCTTGATAAAAGTGGCTGATACTGCAACAACACTAGAAAAACAAAACAGACCTATTATAAGAACTTACAAAAGTGATGTAGAAGAAACTATCCAAACTAGCCACATATCTTCAATCAATATAGCTATGGCTGAGAACAGAAAGATGATGGGACAAGCAAAACAGACAGAAATAGAGAAAAAAAAATCAGGAATAAATAGAAATATTTTGATTATAAGTTTAGTATTGGTTTTTGGAGGTGCTTTAACATTTTTTATTCCTCAGCTATTGCTTCAAATACAGTATGGACAAAAAGCAGCTCCCGTAGAAACCGTATCCTCAAAACCTTTAATGACTGTAGACTTGGAAGAAAAAATGAATATTAAGGATATAAATTTAAACAGGGTAAGCACCACCCTAAAAGAAAGAGTTGATCAGTCATCGACAAAACTCGGTCAGATAAAAAATATATACTTAACAGAAGGGGATGGAACTGCAGAAAAATTAATAACGGCAAGTAATTTTTTGTCATTAATAAAAGCAAATGTGCCGTCTGGAATACAAAGAACGCTTAAAGATCAGTATATGTTTGGATTATATAATTATAATGGCAATCAAAGATTCCTTATCTTAAAAGTCGGCGAATATGATACGACCTTCTCAGGAATGCTTTCTTGGGAAATAAATCTTTGGCAGGATTTTAAAGAATTATTTGAATTACAATCAGATAACTCCGCATCATCCAGCAGTACATATGGAATAGAAGTTAAAAAATTCCAAGATACCTCATTTGATAATAAAGATTGCAGAATAGTAAAAGATTCTTCTGGAAATATAATATTTTTGTACTCAATAATAGATCAAAATACAGTTGTTATTACGACAAGCACAGACACGCTTAAAGAAATTATAAACAGAATAAGCAAGGCAAGAGTTGTTACTCAGTAATGCTTGCAGGGTAGTGAATTTTGACATCAAAAATGTTTTTGCCTGACTAATCCGTTTTGTGAATTAATTGCTATATATCAATATGTGTCTAGAAGTGATAATTCGGACACATTTTTAAAAAGCAATGTCAAAATCTACTACCCTGCTTGTTTAATCAATAAAGTTTGCTACAATTTACACATATGGATACAAATAAATTTAAAATTCAGTTAGAAAATGAGCTCAAATTAGTAGAAGGAGAAATGAAAGATGTTGGAAGAAAAAATCCTTCAAATCCTAATGACTGGGAACCAGTAGAAACTGATATGGGTTCTGATCCCGCAGACAATAATGATGTTGCAGATGAAATGGAAAGTTTCGGCGAGAATGCGGCTGTACTAAATAGGCTTGAAGCGCGATACAATGATATAAAAAGCGCGCTGGATAAAATAAAAGAAGGAACTTATGGAAAATGCGAGATTGGCGGAGAAGATATACCGGAAGAAAGGCTTGAAGCAAATCCTTCAGCAAAAACTTGTATAGAACACTCAAAGTAATTTTTAAAAATAAAAAACCACTAATTAAAAAGAGTGGTTTTTTATTTATTATTATTTTAAATAATGTATAATATTTTTTTCACCCGTTAAAGTTTTTACTAACGCACAGAGATATTATTTTTGATTACGAAAAATGATATCTCTGTGTAAAAAAGTTGGCTAAAAATGATAATATGATTTAAAATAAGTCCTAGATAAAAATATGTCCAAAACAACTTTTTTATTAGTAAAAATTTTCTCGGGTAAATGAGCTTTGCAAAAACTTCTAGCGCACAGACGATCGGTCTTGGTGCAAAAATAATTGATGTTGAAATAGATCTTTCAAAAGGTTTGCACTCGTTTACTATAGTCGGACTTCCCGATAAAGGAGTTGAAGAATCTCGTGATAGAGTCTCGGCTTCCATTAAAAATAGCGGTTTTACTTCTCCCAAAAGCTTAAATCAAAAAGTTGTTGTTTCGCTTGCTCCCGCAGATATTAAAAAAGAAGGACCGATTTTTGATGTAGCAATTTCTCTTGCCTATTTGTTGGCTAGCGATGAGGTACAATTTGATTCAAAAAAGATACTTTTTCTCGGCGAACTTTCACTTGATGGAAATCTTCGAAGAATAAATGGGGTACTTCCAATAGTTGCAGAAGCAAAAACTCGCGGTTTTCTTGAAGTATTCTTGCCAAAAGATAATGCAAAAGAAGCGGCACTTGTTTCTGATATAAAAATATATGGCGCAAATAATCTAAAAGAAATAATTGAACATTTAAATATTAAAGAAACTCATACAAAACAAAAAGAAAATATTGCTCCAAAAAAGCTTGAACAACAGCCGCAAACTGAAATACTTTTAGAAGATGATGAATTACTTATAGATTTCAGCGAAATAAAAGGTCAAGAAACCGCAAAAAGAGGGTTAGAAATTGCTGCGGCAGGCGGACACAATATTGCAATGTATGGTCCTCCAGGAACAGGAAAGACTATGCTGGCAAAAGCCTTTTCTCATATTCTACCTACACTTTCTTTTGATGAAATTTTGGAAATTACTTCCATTCATTCTGTAGCTGGAGTTTTGAAAAAAGATATTATTACAAAATCACCCGTAAGATCTCCGCACCATACAGCTTCTTATGTTTCTATTGTCGGAGGAGGAACAATTCCAAAGCCAGGAGAAATAACTTTGGCACATCGCGGAGTGCTTTTTCTAGATGAATTTCCAGAGTTTGATAGAAAAGTAATTGAAACTCTCCGTGAACCGCTTGAAGAAAATGAGATAAGCATATCAAGATCAAGAGGGACAGTTACATTTCCGGCAAATTTTATTTTAATTGCTGCAATGAATCCATGCCCTTGCGGAAATTTTGGATCAAAAACAAAAGAATGTATTTGCAAACCAACTGATTTGCTCAGGTATCAAAGAAAAATTTCTGGTCCGATAATAGACAGGATAGATATGTGGGTAGAGGTTTCACAAATCAATTATGAAAAACTTGGCGAAAAAGATACGGACAAAAAAGAAACTGCGCAAATAAAGGGAAGGGTTATAAAGGCCAGAGAATTACAAAAAGAAAGATTTTTTAAAGCAAATAGAAAAATAAAAACAAATAGCGAGATGGGAGCAAAAGATATTAATAAAATAGCTGACTTGGAAAATTCCGCAAAAGAAATATTGAATACTTCAGCAAAAAAATTAGATTTATCAGCCCGCGCATACCATAGAATAATTAAACTTGGACGAACAATTGCCGACTTAGATGGAAGCAAGACAATTAATTCATCTCATATACTTGAAGCTCTGCAATATAGGCCCAAGAGAAACAGTTAATTTTATAAATACAAAGGCGGGTTCGCTTCGCGAA
>JAGVNG010000003.1 GCA_020053375.1 Nanobdellota archaeon
ACCTTCTGATTCTAATCATTCAGAAATATTAAATTTTGGGGGTGGCAATTCCTCGCTCGGTTTTAAAACCGAGGTATCCTTGCCACAGATGTAATGAAACTAAAAAATATGAGTTTACCAACAATTGCAGGCACAGGTTTGGGAACAGCATTAGCTCTTCTTTTAAATAAGGATAAGCCTAAGACTGAAGATGATAATACTGATTCAGTTGCTATTGAAGATGAAAGTCTTCCAGCATTTCCAGTATTTGACAAATCTGAAGAACAAAGATTATATTCTGACATGGTTGCAGGCTCTGAAAGACCCTATACTATTTTAAATTCTAATAATTAAAATGACAATACCATTAACAAAAATATTAACAATTTCAGCAAGGGATTATTGTGAAATGTATGGAAAGAGCTTAGCAGATTATGAGGCAGTAGGTGTTCATGCAGAAGCTGATGTAAAAAAGAGTGGGTTAAAAAATTTATTAGAGCTTCGCAAGAACCCTCGCCAGTTTAGTGGCGAGATGAATTGCGTCTGATTACCATTAAATATTTATTTCTTGAAAATTTATTATGAAGAGTCCAGATACTGGACTCTTTGAAAGCAAAAACAATAGTCGTAGCTTTCTAAACTAAATAAACTTTACGGAGGTTAAAATGTATCGGCATAGCAGGAGCTCTATCGGAGGGAATAGAAAACATATCCAAATAACGCCGAAATATCGTTACAAAATGATGCGACAGGAAAAGATAAAAGTTTTTTGCAAAGTGGCGATTGAAGAAGCTTGCAAAAGACATCAGATAAAACTTGAAATTGTCAAAGTCATGGATGAGCATGTCCATATGATTGTTGATATTCCGAGGACAATGACAGATTCAAAAGCATTGCAGATTATCAAAGGTTTGTCATCATATATTTTGTTTCGAATCTGTCCAAATCTGAGAAAAAGATATTCCAAGGGACATTTTTGGACTGAGGGATATTTTTGCGACGGTGTTGGAGAAAGTAATTATTCAGTTGCTTATGAGTATGTCAGGAATCAGGAGTTTCACCACGCGTTTCAATAAAGCGAAATGGACGCTCACCCCTTTAGGGGTGAGCGGATGTCACATACATTTGTTAAACCATTACCTGAAAATACGGAAATTATTGTAGATTATAACTGTTCTGTTGCTGGAGGGGGAAACTCGGCTTTTATAATTTTTTCAGGATATGCAAGTGGAACAGCTTTAATTCCAAAGAAGAAATAATCTTTCTAACCATCCACTATATCCTTCACTAACTTAGCCATTGTATCCAAGAAATCCTCTGTTTTTTCTTGCCATTCGTCTATCTCGACGCCTTTCAAATCCTTGATTTCTCCATGAACTATCTTTTTGTGAAGCATCAGCAAATCTCTGTATGACACAACATAGGACATCTTGAGCTTTCCATTGTCAACAAAAGCCTGCTTCAGGCTTCCAGGAATATGCTCTGGCGATGGAGGAAATTCATTTGCGGCAATCAGAGCTGCATGTGCCGCATCAACCATACACCAGTATAATCCTTCTATTGAATTTAATTCAGAAATCTTGCTTCTTAGAAGATGAGTTGGCGCTCTTTGAAGAGAAGTGTAAATAGCCTCGGGGGTTGGTTTTATTTTTCCTGTCAGAAGGAGGTATTTTAATGGCTCAAAAAATCCAGCCATATCTATTATTGCTTCACCGTATCTAAGAACATTAAGAATAACAGGGTCACCCCGCATCACATCCTCCCACCATGTGCTTAATTTTACAGTATTTATATGAAGGCTCTGCTTGTATGGATTTCTTCTAAGTATCTTATCAAGCTCTTCTCTGTACCAAGCAATCAATTCTTCATCCCATTTTATTGAAACGTCATCAAGAACAATTATCACGTCTATATCAGAGCCTGTTACAGATGTCTGCTTGGCGGAAGAGCCGAACAGGATTATTGACTTTATAATTTTGTCAAATTTCTGATAAGCTTTTGTTGCAAAGTCGGTTGCAATCTCAGACTCTGACCTGAGTTGCAATGTAGGAATATCTTTGGGATTAGGGGCTTTGTTTCCCCTTTTCACGATTTTAGGAGAATTGTTTTTGTTTTTTTTCACCATCTTCTTTATAATATATATTGTAACATATAGTTTTTAAATTTGTTTATTAAGGACAACTGTTAATGATAAAACTCCTCTAATCATATTATTTTTTCTTTTTAAACCAATTTATCAGGAATAGAATTCCTATGAGGAATGCAGGACCAGCAATAATTAAACTCCATGAAACAACAAGGTACCAAGGCAAATTACCCGCAGACATCCTTATAATTGTGCTTATAATATACAACAATCCAGCAAGGATAAATGCTATTCCCCCACAATCTCGCGCTTCCAAGATATCCAAAGAAGTATCGCTAAAATAAACACGGGGATATTATGCATGAATAATGCTAAAATTGTTCCCCAAAATCCATAATTTCCGTCAAAAACATCTAAAGAAAATATAGATAAGAATAATAGAAATATTATTGACAATATTCGCGGTGTCCAATATATGAATTTGCTAATTTTTCTCTTTTTTGCCATGGCTGTGAATTCCTTGCGTTTACTCCATCGGTCTTCCTGACATCCTGTTTCCCTGTCCTCCCCCCGCCTGTCCGCCAAGCTCTGACGGTAGCCTTGAAAATCCTGCACCGAATATTTCATAATTTATCTGAGGTAACATCTGCCCGTATCCAGAGAAATATCCCTGATAAAGTCCAGGTGCCTGAGACCAGTAAGGAGCCATCTTCATTCCATAAATAGGAGATTCCATTGCCTCAAGGCTTTCCTGGAAGGGAGATGTTCTGAAATGCTGCCACCAGTTTCCAGCCTCGATAATCTTGGTTGCCTCAAATCCTTTTTCTCCAAGCTTTTCCATCATTTGCTTCAAAGGAACATTTCCCATTCCCATTGGAAGCTCTGTATGTTCATAGCCAAAATTATCAGATAAGTGAACATGCTTTACAAGAGGAGCGACTTTTTCAGCTTCCTTTATAATTTCCTCTTCGCTGTATCCGTATTTTCTTAACATGTTTATATGTCCGACATCCCAAGTTGCTCCTATGAATTTTTCTGCGTTTCTCTCAGCCTCTTTTTCAGACATTCCTTCTTTCACTGCATTCTGAACAAACTGTCTTCTTGATGCTCTTACTGTATCTGCTACACCCTCTCCAGTGCTGAGAGCAAAGCCTGCAGGTGGATTCTCAATAACCAAAACAGGAGACTTGTCTTTGAATTTTTTATACGCTGTCCATGCCGCGTTTCCGAATGTTTTAGAGGTTTGCTCTGTTGCAAAACCCTCCAATGGCACGTAAGATTTTGGAGGAGCATTTTCCAGAATTTGAATAAACTCCTGCAGCGCCCCTGCATGTATTTCTGGATTAAGATATCTCTCAGGATTTTTTATCTTGTTTCCTTCTATTCCAACCATTTCACCATATCTTTTTGAAAATTCTTTTAATAAATCCATATTTTCTTCATCATTGTCCATTTTTGCAAATTTATACGCTTTGTCAAAAAGGGAATCAGCAGATAATTTGGCTTGTCCAATAAATTCAAAGGCAGAGGCAACTTTGTTAATCTGAGCCATTTCTTTAGGGTCAACATCTTCCGGTTTTAATTGTCCTGCATGAAGCTGCGCAAATTTTGATATGAAGATTGGATGAATATCCTTCATGATTCTATCAGCATTTTCCCTGTTCACCTCTATCTGAAACAATGAATTTTTCCATTCTGTTGAATTCAACCCCTCAAGTCTTTGTTCGGCAGATCTTGTTCTTTCTTTTATGTCTCCTCCTAAATTAAATTCTTTTTCCTCTTCCAAGGGTATAAGTCTTCCACTTTCCCTGTTTACAGCAATCATTCTTTTATAATTTGTTTCTTTTGTTCTCTGGGAAGGGGGGAGAAACTCAGAGCCTGGAATTCCTTCTGCTGAGTGAAAATTAACAGTCATGTTTCCGTCGGGATTCAAATCATGGCTTCTTAGCAAAGTCTCGGCAACTCTTCTTTCCGCAGCTTCCCTGCTTGTCTCGCTGAATCCCTGCTGGCTCATTCCTGCAACATCCATTACAGGTCCGTGCAGGGAAACCTTTATTCCTGTCAGCTTTGCCATCCTGTTGACTTCCTTAAAATAATGTTTTGGAATGGAATCAAATATTTCTGGAGAGACTGCCTCAACTTCTATATTCTTTGTTCCTGATGAAAGCTTTTCCGAGACTTCTTTGAGTATATTTGCAGAACGAGGGTCGGTGGTCATTCCAAGGCTTCCTGCTGTCACATAATTGTCAGGAGGAGGCATAAGACTTGAATAGCCTCCCTGATAAATATCTGATATTCTGTAACCCCCTATTTTGTATCCCTCTTTAGACATGTTGAAAGTAGTGATTTTTAATTTATATAATTATTGTTAGCTTGATTAATAAAAATATTAACAATAAAAATTTAACAGACTGTTTTATAGATTAATAATCAAGTGAGCGCAGCCTCATCTCGACTTTGGCAAATCTGGCTTGTATTTGTCATACTTTGCATCATCTCTTTCATCACCATGGTTTTTTCTTTCTCTTTCATCAAATCTCCCTGGATTCCATCTTCTTTCCTGAGAAGAAGATTCTGTTCTTGCCTCCGAAGACTGCGTGAACATTGCCTCTTGGTTTATATTGCTCCACGGCTCAACATTTCTTCCGAGCCTGTTAAAATCAACTCTCTCTGTGACTGCCGTGATATGGGAGTCAGATTCAATGTATTTCGGCTCTCCGTTTGCATTACCTCCAGGCATATACTTGAATGGGTCTGATTCCTTTTCTTCTCCAGTAATTGTTTGAGAAGAACGCGGGATTCCGCCGACAAAAACAGGACCAGATTGTCTGCCCGCTATCCTTTCCAGAGCAGGCGCGGAAGAATCATCAGAGCTCATGAAATCGTGAAATTCAAAGTTATCGAGATTTAATTCAACGTCTTTTTCCAAGTCAGATTCCGCTTTTTCTTCATCCTTGTCAGCATTTTCTTCCGACGATTTTTCAGCTAATTTTAATTTAATGGCCAATTCCTTTAGCATATCATCTTTTTCAGAAGAACTTTTTTTATTTCCTTTTTTATTCTTAGTTTTCTCTTTTGGCATATTATAAATTAATCAAAGAAATATATAAATGTGATGACAATCAGTTGTGTTTAGCTATAACTTGGCATATAAAAACCCCCTGCGGGTTTTTATGAATCCTGCAACCAAGCCTTCGTTATATTAAGTATAGCTCGTCATGCCGTGGGATTTTTTGTAGACATCAAACAGCCTGAAAACCATATCCCTTGCAGATTCAGAGGCAAGCGGCCTTAGATGGGTTTTTTCTATCCATGTATCGGGACTAACTGTTACTACCTTTTTCTCGCTTTTATTTTCTTTCTTATTTGGAGCTTCTTCTTCTTGATTATATCCTCCGAAAAGTGCCTTGAAAGGATTTATGCTGTCGGCAGATTTTTCCGCAACATTTCCCTTCTCTTCTTCAAGAAAAAATTCTATGTCATCTTTTAATTGTCCGAGGCTTTCAGTTGTGATTCCTTCAATAAGTTTGAAAGCGTCTCCGATGTCCGATTTTTCAGCTTCTTCATTCAGTTTGTCAAGTTCCTCGCTGTTCAGAGCATATGCCGAAAAGCTCAATTGAGCCCTTCCTCCAAATGCATAATGAGACTGCTGGCTTATTCTCTGGGGAATTCCACGGAATCTGAAATCAACAATTACACAACTGAAATATTCCCGCTTTTGCTTCAGTCTCTTGAATTCAGACGGAAGCTTTCCCTCAAGAGCAAGTTCCTTGACTTTTAGTTCTGACTTTCCAAGAAGATTAAGCTCTAATAAAATTGTGTTAAATACTTTTACAAGTGCAGGCTCCTTGTCTGATTCCTTCATCTCAAGATTCATCGCCGCTCTCAAGTAAGGCTTTGCCCATCTTGCATATAACTTCAAACTATTTACCTGACTCTTCAAGTATGTTTTTTCAAGCTCGTATCTTTTCTGCAATTCTTTTCCAGAGTTTTCAAGCCAGTCATTGAATTCAATTATTCTTGCCTTTACAATTCTCTTTACTCTTTCATTTAGGTCGAGCTTGTCAGCGTCATCTACATCCTTTGCAACAAGAAAAGCGTCAATCAGGGTTTGGAAACCTGCTTGTCCAAGAGCCATTGCCTTTATGCTTGAGTTTCCCTTGTTTATGTCTACCTTGTCCAACCATATCTGCTTCAAACTCAGAGCGGCTGCTTCTGTTCTACTCTTGTCTTTTGTCTTTAAATCATTATACGCAGAAAGCCTGATCCTAAATTCTCTCAAATCATATATTATATTTAGGATGCTTCTCATGACTTGATTAATATCGCCCAAAAGTTTTGAACCCTGCTGCTGCATTATTGTTGCCCGCTGTCCCAGTTCTGCAAAATGTCCAGAACCTGGAGAGGATGTGAACGTGTCAACATATTTCTGGGGAGACAATCCGAAGTCATTCATCAAATCAAGTATAAAGAAATACACGGGTTCAAGAGTCTCTGTGGATGAATCATACATAAGATTATGTTCTGCAAGAGCCTTTGGTTTTACTTCTTCCGCAGGTATTTTATCAGACGAGCCGTATTTTTTCAGCAATTCAGCCCCATTTATGGCATAAATCTCCGGGTTTATCTTTCCTATAATTTGTTGAATGGATGCTGCCATTGTAATAATAAATAGCAATAGTTTAAAAAATGTTTCTTTGGAATCTTTATTCACAAGCATAACTAAATTTAAAAATATCCCTCTCTTACTCTAGTCATGGCATTTTTTGGGTTTGGAAAAAGTGACAAGGTGGTTGACTGGAGTCAGGGTTACGGAAAAAAAGGCGAAGCCAAAAAGTCTGAAAAATCAGCAGACAAGGACGAATCTTCAGATTCATTTAGCATCCTTGGAAATTTGGCATCAGGCTCTTCTTCAAACTCATCAGGAAGTTCGGATAATAGCGAGTTCTCTGGCACTGTAGAAGAAAACAGGAAAAAATTGGTCAAGAGGCTGCTTGTCATAACAACAAAGCTTGATGAAATATCAACGCAGATTTATCATCTTCAGCAGAGAGTCGAGCTTCTTGAAAGAAAAGCTGGGGTTAGGGCAGGGACATAACTAAAGTTTATTAATATAGAATTCTTTTTAGTAATATGAAACTTGAAACAAAGAGACTGATATTAAGAGAGCCAAAACCTTCTGATTGGAAGGATGTTTTAGAAGGATGCAAGGATATAGAAGTTACAAGATATTTGGGTACGGCTCCTCATCCTTATAGGGAAAAAGATGCTAGGGGATTCATCAAACATTGTTTAAAAAAATGGAAGGAAAAAAATCAAACATCATTTCCATTTTTTATTGAACTTAAATCTGAGAAAAAAGTAATAGGAGTAATAGAGATATTAAATTATAGTAAGCAGCATAAAATTTGTGAGACTGGTTCATGGATAAGTAAAGACTATTGGAGAAAAGGTTATATTACTGAGGCTAAACTAGCGGTTAATGAGTTTGCGTTTAATAAACTAAAAGTTAGGAAAATGGAGACAGGAGCTTATGAAAAAAATACAGCTTCAAATGCAACTCAAAAAGCAATGGGTTATAAATATGAAGGTACAAAATTAAAACACCATATTCCAAAATCAACAGGAAAGATTCACGACAAACATTTTTATGGTCTTTTTAAAGAAGACTGGAAAAGAAATCTTCCAAAGTTAAAAAAGAAGTTAAATGACAAAATCAATAGATTAAAATGAAATCCTTTGAAGGCAAAGTTCGCGCGCATGCCCTTAAGAATGCGATTGCACACGAAGGAAAAGCACAGGTGGGAGCAGTTATATCTGCCATGTTCAGCGAGGGACTAAAGAAATCGGAGATTGGAAAATATGCTAAGGATATTAATAAAATTGTTAATGATATAAACAAGCTAAGCTTAGAACAGCAATCTGCAGAGTTTGAAACACTGAAGGATGATATTCATGAAAGGAAAGTTCGCGAGGGACTTGAAGAATTGCCAAACGTCAAAAAAACAGGAGTCATAATGCGTTTTGCTCCTTCTCCATCTGGACCTCTGCATATCGGGCATGCCGCAACCGCATGCATTTCATTTCTTTATGTTAAAAAATACGGCGGAAAGTTTTATGTGAGAATAGAGGATACTAATCCCGAGAATATTTATCCAAAGGCATACAAAATGATTGAGGAAGAAAGCAAATGGCTCTTTGACGGAATTGCCGAATTTCAAATACAATCAGACTATATGAAAAAATATTATGCCTGTGCTGAAAAACTAATAAAGAAAAAATCAGCTTATGTGTGCGCATGCTCCGCAGAGGAGTTCAAAAAATTTTCTGATGAAATGAAAGAATGTCCTTGCAGAAAAAACGCTGTAAAGGAAAACCTACAAAGATGGAAGAAGATGTTGGACAAAAATGGATATAATGAAGGCGAGGCTGTTTTGAGGTTTCTATCTGAAATGACTAATAGAAACCCTGCTATGAGGGATTTTCCCCTCGCCAGAATTAATTTGACAAAGCATGCAAGACAGGGAAATAAATATCGTGTCTGGCCATTGATGAATCTTGCTGTTTCCGTGGATGATATTGAGGACAAGATGACACATATCATAAGGGCAAAAGATCATCGGGACAATGCGGAAAGACAAAGGATGATATTCAAGGCGCTTGGAAAAGAAAAGCAATTTCCATGGACCGCCTTTCTTGGTAGATATAAATTTACAGATATGGAATTGTCATCAACTAAAATGAGGGAAGCTATAGAGAAAAAAGAATACAAAGGATGGGATGATCCAAGATTGCCAACAATAGCCTCGTTGAGAAAGCAAGGTTATAAACCAAGCGCATTCTGGAAATTTGCAGAACGGGTTGGGCTCTCAGAAGCTGATAAAGTCATCGATAAAAAGGAGTACTTTAACCTGCTTAATGCCTTTAATAGAGGGGATTAATAACAAAACATTTTTATACCTAAATAAATTGTATTATTCATAGGATTGTATATCCAAAATGAAAGGAGGTTTAAATATGATACATAACAAGAAAGGTCTGTCGGAGGTCGTGACTACCTTAATAATAATTCTTCTAGTGCTTGTGGCTATTGGAATAGTATGGGCAGTGGTAAGCAATATATTATCGTCAGGAGCAGCACAGACAGAAATCAGCGCAAAGTGCTTGCAGGTTGATGTAAAAGCAACTGCTGCAAAATGTGGCTCTGGAGGTAATTGCACTGTCACATATACGCGAACTGATAGTGGTGATGACATTGATGGGGTGCTTATTGTTTTCAGCAATGGGCAAAATAGCAGTCAAAAAGAAATTTCGGGCAATGTGGCTCCTTTGGCTACAAAGACTATTACACCAGAATTTGAGACGGGAATAACAACCCCTGCCATTGACAAAGTAGAAATAGCAGCTTACTTTATAGATGCCTCTGGAAACACGCAGATTTGCGCAACACCCAGTTCATTTGAATTTTAATTTTTTATTTTTTTTCTAATTCTTATTTTTTTATTGTATTAGCCGGAGCTTGTTTTTTGATAGTGTATAGGTTCAGGACATATGTCCTACCCCTAAAATAACTTAGAAAAATCAAAATAAACTTCTGCGGGGGATTTATTTTCCAAGCTTGAATGAGGTCTA
>JAGVNG010000002.1 GCA_020053375.1 Nanobdellota archaeon
ACCTTCTGATTCTAATCATTCAGAAATATTAAATTTTGAGGGTGGCAATTCCTCGCTCGGTTTTAAAACCGAGGTATCCTTGCCACAGATGTAATGAACAAGAAGCAAAAGGAACAGAACAAAACGTTAAGGAATATTTTTATGTGGCTGATTGCAGCATTAATTGTATTCTTACTAGTATTTTTTATATCCAATGAGGCAAAAAAAACGAATTACAACGGAATCTCATTTAAGATGATAAAAGAAGGGCAGTTGATATTTTATCAGACGGCTTTTCCTTTTTACAAGGACGGCAATAAAATAGCGGATTATAATTTTTATCTGAGGACAAGCCCGAATGAGCTGAAGGATGTTCCGTTCAACGGCAATTTAACGATAAAAAAGACAGTTGTGTTCAACCCCAACGATGAATTGAACTGCGGCGGAGACGGAGTGATTGCAGTCGCAAATGTT
Organism: Nanobdellota archaeon; assembly: GCA_020053375.1. Taxonomy (GTDB): domain Archaea; phylum Nanobdellota; class Nanobdellia; order Pacearchaeales; family GW2011-AR1; genus JAGVNG01. The sequence continues at coordinate 454 of JAGVNG010000002.1, forward strand.
GTGCAGAATCTGTATGGTTACCTGAACGCGACGGTCATGAGGGATGAAAATGCAACATGCGATCCCGCAGGGAGATATTCTTTGATAAATATAAAAATCGCAAATGTCACAGAGGTTAATCAAGTAGGAAACTCCTGCTACAACATAAACGTGGCAAACTGCGAGATACTTCAGGGAACAGAGAGGTATATGCTTGAAGCCTTTGTAAAAATTAATGGAGTAGTTCTTAATAAGACCAATTGATTATTTTTTCTTTTTGGATTTCTTTTTCTGAATTAAAAGGTATATCACTAAGATGACCAATACAATCACCATAATGGGAATATACAGCCAGCCGAGCTGACTGTTTATCCATTCAAGCCTATTACCAAAGACATATCCAAGATAAATCAAGAAGGCGCTCCATACTGCTGCGCCAAGGGCGGTATAAATTACAAACCGCAGGATATTCATCCTTGAGAAGCCTGCAGGAAGGGATATTATATGCCGCGCCACCGGAATCAACCTGCCTATGAAAGTGGTTATCTCGCCGTGATTGTTAAAAAAATCATCTGCTTTCTTCAGGCGCGCCGCAGTTATAAAAAGGAATCTTCCATACTTTTTCACAAGCATATTGACAATTTCCCTCCCAAAAAACATCGCAAAAAGAAAATTGATAAGCGCTCCAAGAATAGTTCCTCCGACTGCAACCAAGAGAACAATCAAGAAGCTCATTTCCCCTCTTGCAACTAATGCTCCTGCCGGAATGAGCATAATCTCGCTTGGCAGCGGAAAAATGGTGCTTTCTATTATCATTCCAATGAATATTCCAAGATAACCCACATCATTTATTATTGAGCTCAAAGAATTAAACAGGTCAATTAAAAAGCTACCGAACATTTTATTTTCCCTTTCCAAAAATGGAGTTCTTATATAAAAATTTAATATCTGAATAAAATGGTATTTCTTTTAGTCTGTATATCTTCACCTGAAAAAACCAGACTGCCGTAACAAGGATAACGCTTCCAGCATACCAAGAAAGCTGGTGAGCAATGTCAAAAAATGGTGAGCCTGCCATATATAATATTCCAAGGACAAATATTCTTAAAATATTTACAACTAAGAATATAAGAAATGCGAAGACAAGCATCCTCAGTCTTTGGTTAATTTTTATATTAGGAGTTGAAAGATTAAAGATAAGCAGGAGATAATAGGCAGAGCCTGCTATACATGCTTTTATCAATTCTATTGGAACATTTCCAACATAAACAGTTGTTCCGGTTAAAGTTGCCCCGAAAAAATAATTGAACAGAAAGTAAACGGGATATATTGTGAGTGGAGTAAAGACAGAATAAAAAATCCACAGTCCGCCAAGCGACAGAATTATCAGAAGAAAGTATCTACAAAGAATGCTTAAAAATTCGTTTGATGACCTCTTCATAAAACAGGACAGGGGAAATGTATTTAAATAATTTGAGGGTATATCTTTTATGAGGAATAAAAAAGGAGTGTGGATTCTTAGCTTAATCGTTGTTTTGTTTATATTATCACTATATTTTGATAATTACATTGTCCAAGGGGTTTCTTACCTAAAAGATAGTTTTCTTGATGAATCCCTTTTATGGATAACCTCCAAAAGTTTTGAAATAATAATCTTTTCCCTGCTTACAATCCTTCTTCTATGGAATAAAACCAAGAGAAAATGGGTTCTTCCCTTGTGGTTTACTATGTTCCTCTCTGCAGTCACAAGTTTTCTATTAAAGGTAGTTATTCAGAGACCGAGGCCCTTCCAGCAGGGACTTATTGAGATATCCTCTTTCTTAATCAAGAATAGTTATTATGTCTGGGATTTCTCATTTCCTTCAAACCATACAATGCTTGCTTTCTGCGCCCTCCCCATTATTTCAAAGGAATTTCCAAAACTCAAATATTTGTGGATAGCACTTGCCAGCCTGGTTGGGTTCTCAAGGCTGTATTTCGGATTTCACTTCTTAAGCGACATTATTGCAGGGGCAGCCATAGGATACCTTATTGGAGCATTGATAATAAATATAGAGAAGGGAAACCATGTTTGGGAGAATTTGTATTGGAGAATCTATAATAGGTTTGTGAAGTAAAAGAAAAATTATTCTTTTTCAGGAATTAATGCGGTTCCTGATGCAATCATTATTTCTTGTTCAACTACTCTCCTTTCTATAGTAGGGGTATCAGCTTTAACAGGGACATTATGACACATAAATTGATAATCTACAATGACTTCTGCACCACTCGCTTGATTGCCAAAAATTTCTGCGATGGCTTGGATATCATATCCTTGAGCATGAACACCAACCATTTTATATTCAGCTAAATTTTTATCCATAGAATCACAATAATCCTTTGCCCTAACTGTCAATATTTTTTCCAAAGGAAAATGTTTTGCTCCTGCCATTCTAATCTTACTTCCTCATAACTCTCATTGCAACCAGAATTATCACGATTATCAAAACCACATTAAGTATTCCAAGCCCCCATAGCAATCCTGAACTTCCAGAAATTGCTCCGCCTGTGATTGAACTGAAGAAGCTTGCTTCCTTTATCACAACTGAAACAGGCTGTCTTGTTACCTGCGTTCCTGAGACAAGCTCTATGTAGAATGTCTGTTCTCCAGCTGCATCCTGATTAAGCTTGAATGTGAATGTTGCATCTGCTGATTGTCCTGCTGCCAATGCCAATGATGTGGGATTAACAGTGTATGCGGAAGCCCATGACCCGTGCCCTGCGGAACTTAGAGTATATGTTGCTGAAGCTGCTCCAGTGTTTGTTACTGTTGACTTAATAACCATATCCTGTCCTGCCTGTCCGCCTGAAACCAAATTAGCCGTTACCGTGACAGGCGCTGCTGTTCCTGCGCATGAACCCTTAACTGTCAAAGGAACTGTAAATTCTGCGTAGTCATCATCGTAATTATTCTGATAAACGCCTCCATCTTCATCCAACACTTCAAACTTGATTGGATATGTTTTTTCTGCCGCATCATTTGGAACCTTGAAGGTTAATGAAACTTTCTGATTGTCAAATGCATTCATATCTCCTACAAGAATTTCCTCGCTTAATTTCAATTCACTATTTGTTGCTTGAACTGAAACCGCATCCTGATCCCTGTCTCCGATGTTCCATGCATCTGCTGAAACTTCAACAGTAGCGCCGCACTGGGCGGTTTCTGGGAGCTGGAAGCTGTCAAGAATCACGAAATCGCTTTCGATAACAACTGATGCCTGTTCGAAATCGCTCACACATGTTGAAAGAGCTGTTGCATTATCAACTGTTCCTGAAGCAGTAACATAGAACTTGTAATTATTGCCATCACTCAAATCTTCCAAATCAACATCAAGGTCATCATCAAGCTTAAATGAAACAGTGACCAATTCCTTATCCCCATCTTTAAGGTTGAACTCATCTTCGTTGTCATAGTCAATTACCCATTTATTTGTTCTGGTATCATAAAGCCCCCATGAAACTTCAACATCATCTACATTATCATTTCCATTGTTCTTTATTTCAATCTGAACTTCTATATTTTCCAATGAAAACCACTCATCATCTTTTCCAAATGTCTTGCCATCGAAGGATAATCCATTGTTTGTGAAGTCTATCTTTCTTACATCAAGGCTTCCGGGGTTCCCGACTGCAGTGCATGCTGTTATCTCTGAAGGTATTGCTGGAAGTGCTGTTCCTGAAACTAGAATATTATCAAGATGAAGTACTCCTGCGGCATTTGTTGCGCCTGAAGGAACTATTCTTAATCTTGCATTTGCAATATTATCAAGAGCAGTAATACTTGCAAAGCTGAAAGTATGCATTGGATTTGCAGTAAATACAAGAGGAGCGACATTTGTTGCAGTTGTGCTTGCAGCCAAATCAGTAAATGTAACCCCATCAGAACTATATTGTATCTTGAAAGAGGTTGGACCTGTTGCAGATGCTTCTTGATCAAAAGATAAGATTATATCATCATAACCTGTTGTGCTAAGATTTATCAAAACAAATTCACTAGCGTCCCAGTTATCTAAGGATAATGATTTTCCAGCAGCAGGGTTTCCTGCAACATAAGCGACTGTAGCTCCTGTGTTAGTAGTCAATGTACCTGCTCCTGCGGAAGGTGTTAATGTTGAAGAATCAAAATTCCAACTTGTTATTGTTGCAGCGCTAACTGCGCTCATTAAGAATACAAATGCCAAAACACCGAATGCAAACAGTCCGAATGATTTTGAGTTCATTTTTGTGTAATCATTTTGGAGTTACTATGGTTTATAAAGTTTGCTGTTATCGAAAATATAAATCAAATTAGCATAGGTTCAAAGAATTTAAATAAGGGAAGACACTTAATCCCTTGTTAGATAAAATGGCAATAAGAGCACATGAGAATTCTTTAGGAGCATGGGCATTTCTTATAGGAATCATATTGGCTGTGATAGCTGGTGTTGTTACAAGAGGTTCTGCAGACCCCGTCATATTAATAGTAATCATGACTTTAGGAATAATTGTTGGTTACTTTGTCTCCGAAAATAATGTTCAGACATTTCTCTTTGCTTCTGTAGCCACTGTAGTTGCAAGCTTCGCAGGCATCCAGGGTCTTGCCACAAATGTCGCACTTACGGGAATAGCAGTGAGCGGCATTGAAATAGGAAAGATAATGGTTTCTGTCCTTACCGCTCTTTTGTTCCTCTTTGTGCCTTCAACAATAATAGTGGCTCTAAAGACAGTCTTCTCCATAGCCAAGTTATAATCGCATAAACCATAACTGCCAGGACTATGCTATATTAATAGGATGAATTGGAAAATAGACCAGAAAAAAAGAGTTTGATTAAAGAATTGCTAATTGATAATGCAATTTTTTAAAGTTTAAGTTAGAAACAACATAAATTATGTGTTAATGAGATATTATTACCAGAATAATCAGTCAAATCTGCTTGTCTTGTGCTCTTCTTTCTTTGAAGGCTCGCTATGCTTGTGTATGCTTGCAAACGAAGGAGTGGCTATTACCATATTATCCCCAAATCCCTGAATATTTCCCTCAAGAGCCTCTATAGTCTTTCTTATCTTTGATATGGCCCTCTTTGTCTCCATTGTGTCCCTCTGCCTTAATTGCTTGATATCGATTATTGCGATGGTGTAACCGTCCCTTAATGAGTTCAAAATCTCGTTAACGTCCTCATATTGCCTCAATGCAAACAGCTTAACCAGAACTTTTGTTTCCTTTTCCTCTTTGCCGAGATCAATTTCGATGTATTCCTCTCCGCTTTCATCCCCTGACATAGATCCTGAAAGCATTTTTTTTATTTTATTGAAAACCATATTAAATCAACTTTTGTATTATTTATAAATATTTCGCAATTTTTTCACATACATTATTCTTTTAATGAAGCTGTCAATTCTTCTCTTATTCCGTCTATTTTTTCTCTTAAATAAGTTTCTTGCTTCTCAAAAGACTTGATTCTGACATCCAAAATTTTCTGTTTTTCAAGAAGTTCTTTTTTAATCTTTGATTTTTCTGTTTTTATCATTAACTGACCGATTATTTTGAAAATTTCGTCCCCCGCCATTTCTATTTCTTTCAATGCAGAATTAGTTTCATCCAACTCCAGTTCAAAAGCCTGCTTCTGAAAAAGAATATTCTGGAGATTCTGCTCCAATATGCTCATTTCCTGTATTTTTTTGTCGTTCTTCATTTTTATCCTTCCAAAAAGATTATCCTTATCAGTTCGCCTTTATTGTCTTTACCTTCGTCCTTGGCTTGTAAAAAATTTTGGATCTGCAGTAAGGACATTCAAACCTTTTCTTGAATGAAGCCGCGGTTATCTTCTTCTCGCACTTGAAACATTTATAGGTTGTCATTGTAAGACACCTACGGTTTCTTGACAGTCAATTTCCCTTTCATTTAATCTGTATTTCATTATCATTCCAAAAAGTATGTATCCGAAGCAAATTTTTTATCACACTTAGAACATTTCCATATCCCCTTTGAAAGTCTTTTTATTCCTTTTTTGCTGCAGTAAGGGCATTTTTGCTTTATTCGTTGTTTTTTTTCTATTGAAATAAGACCCTTTCTTACTCTTGTTCCATATCTTGCCCCGAATCTTCCTGCTGATTTTGTTTTTTTTAATTTTGATGTCATTTTTTTGAAATTAACTTTGAATAGTCAATTTTTATTGGTTTTAATCTTTTAATATCTTCCCTTAACTTTTTTACTCCTGAAAATCCTGGGATAACCTTTTGCCTATCCTTAAATCTTATTTTTCCTTTATAAAGTTTGACTTTTTCTCCATCTGGTAAAATTGCATATTTTTTACTTTTAGATATATTCATTTTAGCGAAATGGGGTCGCTGGGATTTGAACCCAGACGGCGAAGTCCCAAACCTCGAATCATACCAGGTTAGATCACGGCCCCAATAAGAAAAAGAAGTTAATGTTCTTTTAAATCTTTTCCTAAAATCCTAATTATTGCTTTATGTTTGTATTCATTTGAGAAGCTTATAAAGTTGTGATATTTCCTCAGGCTTTCCCTTCTAACTCTAACATAATAGAGAGGCCTTCTATTCCCTCCCCTAATATTAATCGTTCTTGTTATTGATAATCCAAATTTGGTAAAAATAGCAGATAAATTATCAATTAATTTTTTTGAAATACAAGCACAAATAGCATTACCAGTATTCAAAAAACCATCAGTATCCATCAATCCCCGAGCAAATCCCCTAAGAAATTCATTAGAATAATTATTGAGATTATTTCTTAGCCTGATACTTAATGTTTTATCTTCGTCCCATTTTAAATATTGTTTAATAAAATTTATATAAGAAATGGAGCTTATTGAAACATTGATAGTATTATTTTTTCCTATGATTAAATGAGGGTTTAAATTTAACTTTATTAATAAGTTTTTTAAATATTCGGCATACGGCCTATCGTCTTTCAAAGATAAATGATATCTAATTTTATATTGACCTCCTCTCTTAATATCTCCTTTACTATTTATGGAATAATAATAACTTCCATCCCCCGCAAAAGCTCCAATTAATTCGCCTATTTTTTCTTCTGAAAGATTAACAATAAAATCTTTTTTTCTTTTCGGTTTGAATTTTCTAACCTGATAGTAAATTGTTGTAATTCCTAAATTCATGATTTTTGATATATTTCTCAGGCTTTTTCCTTTATTTGTAAGTTCTTTTATCGTTAATTTATCTTTTTGGGATAATCTTTGATTTGGTTTTCTTTCCATCATCAAATAAGATAATTATTGTTTAAATTAATTCATTACAACTAAATAATTAAGACCAGTGTTTAAATAGAATTAAAGCTATTTCTTTTCTACTTTTTTTCTGCCTTCTTCTCTGTTTTCTTCTTTTCCGGCTCTGCTTTTGCCTTTGTTTCTTCTGTTGCTTTTTCAGCAGTGGCAGGAGTTGCTGTTCCTGCTGCAGGAGCAGCAGTGGTTTCAGCAGCCTGCGCAGCGGCTTCCTTGGCAGCCTGTTCCTGCTTCAATACCTTTTCTTGCTTGTCTTTTATTTCAAAGAAATATTCATCTAATCTCTTTCTTTTGTCAGCAGGGGTTTTTGTTATTTCCCCATTTATTTCCGTGTCGTATTTTCCCTCTTCTATTTCCCTTTCAACTTCTAATGCCGATTTGCTTTCAACCAACACTCCAAGTGTTCCGCATGTTCCAACAACCGTTTTCACGGCGGCCTTCAAGTTTTTGGATAGCATGTTTGGAAGCTTGGTTTGCGCAACGGAAATTATCTGCTCTATTGAAGCATTATACATTGTAATTTTTTTCTGCATCCCAGAACCCTTTGCTATGCCTAATTCTTTTTTGAGCAATTCTGAAACTGGCGGAGAAAAGACTTTTATTTCAAATTCTTTTGTGGAAGGATCAACATCCAGCTCAACAGGAACCTTCAGGCCGGCAAAGCTTTTTGTCGAATCATTTACTTTTTTTATTACCTGACTAATATTTATTCCGATGGGACCTAATTTCTGGCTAAGAGCAGGACCTGGCTCCATGTTTCCTCCTTCAATCAAAAGTTTAATTTGCATTTTTCTCTTCTCCTGATTTATTCAAAAGACTTTCTAGATGACTCAACCTTTTCTCAAGTTGAATTTTTTCAAGACAGCGTCCTAAAGAGACAATCTGGGGCACAGATCCATAGTCATTGATAGCTGCTTGCCAATCTCGTAAACGATAATTAATATTCCTTTTTTCCAGTCTGATTGTGAAATTTTTGTAAATATCTCCCACCTTCCCAATCATAGATTTGTATATTTGTTTAATCATTTTTCTTCTTCCTCCTTATCTCTTCTCACAACCTTAACATTATCTATCTTAACTGTAAGCGGCATAGGAACAACTGCTCCCAATAGGCTCACTACTACTTCTTCCTTTTGTTTGTCTATTCTTAAAACTTTTGCCTTCTCCTTTTTGAATGGCTCAGATATCATCTCAACAATGTCTCCTTCTTTTATCGAGACAGTGGTTGCGGAGGGTTCAACCATATTCTTTATTTCCTCGTATCCAATTGTCTTGCCAATTATTCCCTTAACATATGGAAGATTGAAAACAGCTTCTTCTGCAGATTCCCTGTCTTCAGCCTCGAGAAGAACGTAACCTCTTAATCCATGAGGCCTTGATACTGAATATACGTTTATATTTTTCTTTTCAATTCTTTCAGAAATTATATCAACTGCCCTTTCTTCCTTATTTGTTGTTACTTTTATTATAAATATCATTTTATTTTTTATTAAAGTTTCTGTTTAGCTCCGTCTAAGCCTTAAAATCTAAGGATTAGTAATATTATTTAAAAATGAAGGTATTTAAAAGTTTTGGAATTGACAATTTGTTGTAATATCCCGAAATAAGGTTATATCGACAAATAAGATAAGCTCTGTTGAAGAACAGAGTTTTATGAAAAAACTTAACAAGAAGAAAATAAAGTGGA
>JAGVNG010000029.1 GCA_020053375.1 Nanobdellota archaeon
ATGAGATATAATCATTTTAGAAAACATGCAAGTTTGGGAAACCAAACTCCCGCAGAGGTTTATTTTAGAGGGTAGGACATATGTCACCTGCGTGTACACTTAACTGGCAAAGGGAAAGTATTTTAAGTTAAAAGTAGAATATTTTATCAGAGGCTCGTGATGTAACGGATAACATAAACGGTTTCGGCCCGTTTTATGGGGGTTCGAATCCCTCCGAGCCTACTTTCACAAATAAGTGGAGGTAGGTTCAAAACGTGCTACTTTCGTACCGAGCCGCATGCAAAAGGAATTAAATGGAATTATACCAAATATGAATATGGAAAAGAGTTCACAAGTTCCCTTGCTTTCCATATAAAAACAAAATGGAAAAGACAACTGCACAGCCTGGAGACTATGTTCAGATTCATCTGACGAGAGAGATCTATGAAGGAACCTTTCTTACTGTGCCCGTAGCAGAAAAGGGAATAATTTTGTTAAAATTAGATTCGGGATACAATATGGGATTTAACCAGAAAGATGTATTAAAAATAAGAGTTCTGCGAAAGTTTAGGGAAATAAAAGAGGAAACAGAGATAAAGAAGAACAGGGAAAAGCCGAATATAGCGATGATAATAACAGGGGGAACCATTGCTGCCAAGCTAAATCCCAAAAAAGGAGGAGTTGACTGGCTTGATACCCCCGAATCATTGTTTAAGTTTTATCCCGAGTTATTCAAAATAGTTAATGTCAGCAAAGTAGAGGTTCCATTCATGAAGGCATCAGAAGATATGGACTTTAAGGATTGGCAGAAAATTGCCAAAGTTGCCGAGAGGTTGCTGAATGATGATAACATCAAAGGTGTCATAATAACCCACGGGACTGACTTTCTTCATTATACGTCGGCAGCACTTTCTTTTTTCCTTAGAAACTTGACAAAACCAGTCGTTCTTACATATTCCCAAAGAAGCATAGACAGGGGAAGCAGTGACGCAAGACTTAATCTCGAATCTGCTGCCTTAACTACAATCAGTGACTTGGCTGAAGTCGTTCTTGTTGGACATGCCTCTGAAAATGATGATTTCTGCTATGTTTTGAGAGGAACAAAAGTTAGAAAATTGCACAGCTCAAGAAGGGATGCATTCAAACCAGTAAATTCCAAACCTCTTGCAAAAGTTGATGAAAAAACATTCCACAAACTGCAGAATTATAATATAAGGGGAAAAGGAAAAGTAAAACTGGACGCAAAGTTTGAAGAGAAAGTTGCTCTTGTAAAGTTTTATCCAGGTCAAGACCCTGACATCCTAGATTATTATGCGAAGAAAGGATACAAAGGAATTGTGATAGAAATGTCTGGATTAGGGCATGTCGCGACAAAAAGGGCAAGAAAGGGGTGGACAAACAAGTTGAAAGAAATACAGGACAAGGGGATTATTATATGCGCAGCCAGCCAGACGATTTATGGGAGGCTTGATCCTCTTGTTTACAGCAACGGAAGAGAGATCCTGGAAACGGGGGTTATTTATCTTGAAGATATGATGGCAGAAACAGCTTTTGTAAAACTTGGGTGGGTTTTGGGTCATACTAATTGGGCTAAAAATCGGGAAACCGTAAAGCAAAAAATGCTTGACAACGTGGCTGGAGAGTTCTCAGACAGGCTTGAGGAATAATACTGTAACTTCATAGGGGTTACATTAGAAAGGTTTATAAGGAAAAAGAATTATATAAAAATATGACAACAAGCATTAAAGATATTGGAACCCTATCGAGGGAGATAGCCATAAATTCTGACGGAAATTTTCCTCTGGTTGTTTTGGATACTGGAGGTTTGATAGATATCGCGAGCGCTATCCGACAATACAACTATGTAAATAGAAAGGGCAATAAGGATTCAAGATATGAAAGAACCACAGGTTTTTTGAAGCATCTTTCTGAAAGTATTCCAGTGCTAATAACCCCAAAAACCTATCAGGAAATACAGGATCATGGAAGGATGATATTGAATTCTCATACAACTGAATTAAGTCCAAAGATTGTTGATTTTGCATTGGAAACAATGATTAGTTCCAGCGATTTTGTCTCTGGACTAAGACCTGGCATGGAATTAGATAAAACAAGATATGACACATACTGGGCAGCAAAAAATGGCTGCAATGGAAATGTTAAGAAACAAGAAGAAGGATTTTCTGATACTGATAAGGAAATATTATCAATGGCCGCATTTTTAAGCCAGTGCAGAACTCCCCGAGACAAACGTAAGAAGATGGGAGAGATTTTGGTTATTTCTCCAGATGCTCATATAATCCAAGGAACAAGATTTTTGAGAAAAAGTTTCGATGGAAGATACCTAAATATCGTACCAATTTCAACGAGGTACTAACTAAAAATGAACAAAAAACCACCATTTGTAAAATATCCTGAAATCCCCCATCTATTTGAGAATTTAGAAATTTTAGATTATAATAATTTGGAAACATATGAAAAATTAGATGGAGGAAATAGCCAAGTCAGGATTCTAGACGAAAGAATTTTAACCGGAAGCCGTTCCAATTTTTTGGATAGGGAGGAATATTTCAGATTTGACTGGTTTAAGGATTTTAATAATTGGGCAAAATCCAATTACAGCCTTTATAATTTGCCTAAAAATTTAATTGCTTATTTTGAATTTCTTTCTCCCCATACTTTAAAATATAAACCAGAATTTGAAAATAGGGCTTTCTTGATAGATATTTATGATCTTAATCAGAGGAGATTCATTCCTTACGAAGTTGCAAGAGAGGGATTAAAAGAATTAGATGTTAAAGGGCTTTTATTTTTGGAGTCTTTAACAAAAGGAAGTTTGGATATAGAGCAAGCAAAGAAACTTGCAATGGGAGAAAGCCAATATTCTGATTATGGAAGAGAGGGAATTGTAATTAAAGATTATCACCACCAAAATTTTGCCAAATTATGGAGAACAAGCGCAAATCCGTCTAAGGAAGGATTGATTGAAGAGATAAATAAAACCATTTTGAGCCTGCAAAATATAAATCCTACCATTACCCCGGGAAATTTATCCTTGGTAGTTTACGATGAATTAAAAAGAAGCGGAAGAAAAGAAATATCCTTAGCTGAAATTAAAAACACCCTTGAGAAGATTTTAAACAAAATTTAATAAACTCTTTTTCTTTTGTCTTTAAGACTGAAATCATGGATTTCATCAAATTAAATTTAGGAAATTTAGTAATGGAATTAGACTACGAAAAAATTGGCTTGAAGTGCGGGCTTGAAATACATCAACAGCTTGACAGCAAGAAACTGTTTTGCAATTGTTCATCATTATTGAGGCAGGATGAGCCTGGCTTTATTGTTAAAAGAAAGCTGCATGCTGTTGCAGGTGAGTCTGGAGTTGTTGACGAAGCTGCAGCATACGAAGTTAGCAGAGAAAAAGAATTTGTTTATCAGGGATATGATACTACTTGTCTTGTTGAACTTGATGAAGAGCCCCCTCACACAGTAAACAAAGAAGCACTTGAGATAACTTTACAGATAGCTCTTCTTCTTAACTGCAAAATATTTCCAATCACACAGATAATGAGAAAAACCGTGTTGGATGGAAGCAATACAGGAGGATTTCAAAGAACTGTTTTGATTGCAAGAGATGGCTGGGTTGAAACTTCACATGGAAGGGTTGGAATTGACACGGTTTGTTTGGAAGAAGATTCGGCGAGGATAATTGATAAAAAAGAGAGGGTTGCAATATATAGATTGGATAGACTTGGAATACCCTTGGTTGAGATTGCGACAGCACCTGACATAAAAACTCCAGAACAGGCAAAAGAAGTAGCCTTACATATAGGAAACATATTGAGGAGCTGCAAAGTGAAAAGAGGAATAGGAACAATAAGACAGGATGTAAACATCTCGATAAAGGATTGTAAAAGGGTCGAGTTGAAAGGATTTCAGGATCCTAAAATTATGATTAAGACTGTTGAGAATGAGGTGAAAAGACAAAAAGATTTCTTGGACAGGGGGGAAGTAAATAAATCAGAAGTCAGAAATGTTCTGCCTGATGCGATGAGCGAATTCCTTAGACCAATGCCCGGTGCGGCAAGAATGTATCCTGAAACAGACCTTCCTATACTGAAGGTTTCGAGGGAGATGATAAATGAGGCAAAGAAGAATCTTCCAGAACTTCTAGCAGACATAGAAAAAGAACTTTCAGGAAAGGGATTAAATCCAGACATGATAAAACTTCTATTCAAGCAAAATAAAATGGAAGAATTTAAGGAACTTCTAAATGTCGTGGATAATCCTTCATTAGTTGCTAAGATAATGCTGATGTATCCTAGGGAAATCGCAAGCAAGGGCAATATGAAGATGGAAGAAATTGAACAAAAATTGACTATAGATGTCCTATCTGAAATCTTGGTTAACCTGAAGAAAAACAAGATAAACGAGAATGAAATAAAGGATATAATCGGAAGGGTTGCGAGAGGCGAGGGCATTCAACAGGTTCTTTCATCTGAAAAAACTGACATGAATAATGTAGAAGAAAGGATAAAAAAGATTCTTAATGAGAAACCTGGCTTGTCAGAGCATGCGTATATGGGAATTGTTATGTCTGAATTTAAGGGAAAGGCAAACGGAAAAGAGGTTATGGAAATCATAAAAAAATACATAAAATGAATTTTTTGAAGTCATTCTATGAAATAGAAGAAATTAAAAAACATATTAACTAACTAAAAACATGGAAAGAACTTATGTAAAGGACATCAAAGAAGGAAAAGAAGTTTTACTGAAAGGCTGGGTTTACGAGATGAGGGACACTTCAAAATTAAAGTTTTTTGTTGTTAGGGATTACACTGGAATGGTTCAGTGCATAATAAAAGAACCTAAACTTGCGGCGATTTTTTCACACCTGACCTTGGAAAGTGTTGTTGAAGTTTATGGAAAAGTAAAAAAGGCGGATGTAAAGGCTGAGTTTGTAAGAAAAGATGTTGAAGTTGAAGTGACTGATATTGGAGTTTTGAGCAAGGCTGAAAAGCTGCCAATACATGTAAATGAAAAGACAGTAAGCAGTGAACTGCCTGCAAGACTGGATTGGAGGTCATTAAGTTTGAGGACACAAAAATCCCATGCAATATTCAAAGTTCAGGCTAAAATAATAGAAGGAATGCAAGAATATCTTAACAGCAAGGGATTTTTACAGGTTTTTACTCCCTCACTAATGGGAGTGGCTTCTGAATCTGGAAGCGAAGTTTTTGAAGTGAAATATTTTAATGAGAAAGCCTATTTGAGACAAGACCCGCAGCTTCACAGACAATTAACTATTTTGGGGGGTATAGAGAGAATTTATGATATTGGCGCAAGCTGGAGAGCTGAAAAAAGCAATACCATAAAACACCTGACAGAACATAGGACGTGTGCCGTTGAAACGGCATTCATAGAATCTGAGAGGGATGTTATGCGTGTAGAAGAACAGGTGATTATTTCTGCCTTTGAAAAAGTTTTGAAAGAATGCAAAGATGAACTAAAAAACCTGGGGATTGAATTGAAGATTCCCAAAGCACCGTTCCCAGAGATTAATTTCCCAGAAGTTTATGAAATTCTTGCTAAACTTGGAAAGCACATAAAGAAGGGAGAGGATTTGGATGCGGAAGCGGAGAAGTTATTGTGGGAATATGTTCAGAAGAAATATCCTAGAGCGGAGTTTTACTTCCTCAATAAATTTCCGTTTGCAAAAAAACCATTTTATGTTTATTGTGATGAAAATGAGGATTATGCAAGGAGCACAGACTTGTATTATAAAGGAATGGAGATGTCTTCTGGAGGGCAAAGGGAACACAGGTATGCCAAATTAATAGAAAATGTCAAGGATAAGAAAATACCCCCAAAGTCTGTGGAATGGTTTACGAAATTTTTCAGGTATGGGGCTCCTCCTCACGGGGGATTTGCCATCGGCATAGAGAGGATAACAATGATGCTTCTTAACATAGAAAATGTAAGAGAGGCTGTTCTTTTCCCAAGGGACCCAGGCAGACTCACACCATAGGAAATGGACGTATTTGAAAAAATTAAGAAAATTCTTGACGAGAAAAAGTTAAAATATTCTGTTAAAGTTCATGAACCCGTTTATACTTCTAAACAGGCTGCAAAGGTTAGAGGAGATAAATTAAAGCAGGGTGCGAAGGCAATAATCATGAAAACTGCGAAGGGTTTTGTCTTGGTTGTGCTTTCTGCAGAAAGAAAAATTGATTCCAAAAAATTGAGAAAAGTTCTTGACTCAAAGAAAATAAGCTTTGCTAACTTGGAAGAGTTAAAAATTTTTGCATTGGTTCCAGGAAGCGTTCCTCCTTTTGGAAGTGTGCTTGGTTTGAAAACATATGTTGACAAGAGTTTGCTTGAAAACAAAGAGATATCATTTAATGCTGGAAGCTTAACCAACTCAATAATGTTAAATTTGAAAGATTATCTTGCAGTTGAAAATCCAATAATTGAAGATTTTAGTTAGTTTTTTATATTGTCAAATACAGGTTATAAGATGGAATTTATCTCAATTGAAGAAGCAATGAAGAAGGGTAGCGGAAAGGTTGCTGTTCGGGGCTGGGTTCATAGAGAAAGAGGAAGCAATGAACTAAAGTTTCTGGTAATAAGAGACAGCAGCGATATAATTCAATGCGTGCTGAAGAAAGCGCAGTTCAAGAAACAATGGGCCGACATAGACAAATTGCAAGTTGAGGCAAGCGTTGAGTTGGAAGGCACAGTAAAAGAGGACAAAAGGGCACCAACAGGTTATGAAATTTCTGTTGATAAGATAAATATAGTTGGACTGAGCGATAGCTTTCCTATTAACAAAGATATTAATGAAGAATTGTTGGGAGACAGAAGACATCTTTGGCTGAGAAGCAGGAAAATGACTGCTATATTAAAGATAAGAAGCACTGTTATAGGAGCACTTCATGAATATTTTAATGAAAAAGGATTTTATGAATTTCAGTCGCCTATTTTAATTCCAGGAGGAGCCGAAGACGGACCGACAATGTTTGAGGTTAATTATTTTGATAGGAAAATGTACTTAGCGCAAACATGGCAGTTATATGCAGAGGCTGCAATGTATTCTTTGGAAAAAATTTATTGTGTTGCTCCAAGTTTCAGGGCTGAAAAATCCAAAACGACAAGACATCTTACTGAATATTGGCATACCGAAATGGAAGTTGCATGGACAAACCTTCCCGAACTGATGGAATATGCGGAGGAAATGACAAAACATGTTATTAAAAGAGTGCTTGAAAAAAACAAGAAAGAGCTTGAAATTATTGGAAGAGACTGGAAAAAATTGGAACCTTCATTGAAGAAGAAATTTCCAAGAGTTACTTATGATTCTGTTCTGAAGGTTTTGAAAGAAAAGAAGAAGATGAGCGTTCCTTGGGGAAAAGACTTGAGAACAATTGAAGAGGATAAATTTATGGAAGACCATGACACTCCTGTTTTTGTAACAAATTATCCAAAGGAAATAATGGCTTTTTACAAGCCAAGAGACCCCGACAGTCCGAAAACAGCCCTGGGTTTTGACATGCTTGGACCAGAAGAAAACCATGAGTTGATAGGGGGAAGTGTAAGGGATACTAATCTCGACGAGCTGAAGAAATCGCTGAAGGCAAAAGGAGAAAAACTGGAAGACTACAGTTATTATTTTGACATACACAGCTATGGAGCTGTTCCTCACGGAGGTTTTGGCTTGGGGACAGAGAGATTAATCAAATGGATTTGTGGTTTGGAAACAATCAAGGACGCAATAGGCTTCCCGAGAACAATGACGCGATGGAAGCCGTAGGGAGGATGAGATGAAAATACTGGCAATTGGGGATTTTCAGGGAAATTTAAGTAAGAAATTGATAAGTAGAATATCGCATGAAGATTTTGATTTTGTGATTGGTGTAGGAGATTATGCAGGAATTGATGAATGGTATCCTTATATAAAATATATGTTCAGCTTAAAAAAATCCAATCTTGAAAATAAAAAATTGAGAAAGTCTCCTCAGGAATTTTTTGGAAAGGAGAAATTTAAAAGGCTGGTAAAAAAAGATTTTGAAGCTGGAAAAAAAGTATTAAGCTTTTTAAACAACTTGAAAAAACCAGGATTTTTTGTCTTTGGGAATGGTGATGATGAATGGTATAATTATCCTTTTAGCAAAAAGATATTGCAGGCTAAAAAAAGAAATCTTAATTTCCTCAAGAAAATAAGAAACATTAAAGATATTACCTATGGTGTTAAAAATTATGGGGAAATTTCTTTTTTAGGTTTTGGAGGTTATATGGACGCTACTGCTAATAATCGTGTAAGAACCAAGAAATGGCAAAGGGCTGTTGATAAAAGGAACAATAAGGCTAAGAAGAAAATGGATTATCTTATTAAACAAGTGAGAAGAAAGTCAATTTTTATTCTTCATTATCCTCCCAAAGGTATCTTTGACAAGATTATTGATAAGAAAAATCCCTTTCATGGTGGAAGTACTGGCATTGATTTCTTTAGAAAAGCCATTATTAGAAAAAGGCCTATCTTGGTTTTGTGCGGGCATATGCATGAATACCAGGGAGTGAGGAGATTAAATGGAATTCCTGTTATAAATCCAGGGGATGGTGAAAAAAACAAGTTTGCGATTGTGGATATAGATGAGAAGAAGGGAAAAGTGGGAAAAATCAAATTTATCCGCTGAATTTTTCAATAAAAATCCTTAAAAAGGCTGCCTGTTTTGCCCTTTTATGCAGATAGGAAATGCAGAGATAAAATGGCTTGGACATTCAGGATTTCTCATTAAGAACCATAGTGTTATCTATATTGACCCTTATAATATAAAGGATGGACTTGACAAGGCTGATTTTATTCTTATAACACACAATCACTATGACCATTGCAGCGTTGCAGACATGCTGAAGATAATAAAAGAAGGGACAAGAATAATTTTAACTCCTGACTGCCAGAGCAAGATAACAAGATTTGAGACACCTATAAAAATGGAGATTATCGAGCCTAGACAGGAGCTTAGTTTTGGTGAGATGAAGATTTCAGCTATTCCTGCCTACAATATTGACAAACATTTTCATCCGAAGGACGAACAGGGAGTCGGTTATATAATAAAATTCAATGGCACAATAATCTATCACGCTGGAGACACTGATTTTATACCTGAGATGCAGAAACTCACAGGATATCAGCAGCCTGGAAAAGAATTTATTGCACTTCTTCCCATAGGAGGGAGGTTTACTATGACTGTTGAAGAAGCAGTTGAAGCAGCAAAGATGATAAAACCATCCTTAGTGATACCGATGCACTACGGAACTGTGGTGGGAACCGACGAAGACGCCAAGGAATTTGCACGGCTTTGCCGGGAAGCGAAGATTAATGCGGAGATATTGGAGAAAGTTTGATTTTT
The DNA here is from genome assembly GCA_020053375.1 of Nanobdellota archaeon. Taxonomy (GTDB): domain Archaea; phylum Nanobdellota; class Nanobdellia; order Pacearchaeales; family GW2011-AR1; genus JAGVNG01. The sequence continues at coordinate 9,393 of JAGVNG010000029.1, forward strand.
AATGTAATAATATTTTAACGAGGGGTTTTATAGATTAACAATGTTTTTTTACTGAAGATTTTTTATAATAATCTAATATTTTTAGTGAAAATTAGAGTTAGAGATTAATAATTTAACAAAAATAATCTTCCTTTTGAGTATAGAAGAATATTTAATCGCTTAACGCTCAAAAATATTCCTGCTTTTGAGTATAGAAGAATATTTAAAGAGAAAAAGGTTAATTTTTTTATTAAATTAACTTATTCAAATCCCCATCTGAATAAATTAATTGTAGGGTGTTACTTCTTTTTACATTATTCGGAAGTATGAAAAGTATTTAAACCTTTCTTCGAAAGGTTTTTGCTTAAACTTCTGACAACCCCGCTTTGCGGGGTACGAAACAACTGAAAGGAGGTATAAAAAATAAAATGGCGTTAGATTTTGCAAAAGAAGCAATACAGAATGTATCAACTCACAGCATTAACTTCGATGAACTTAAGGCTGGAAAGGCAAACATTAAGGTTATTGGTTGCGGTGGATGCGGATGCAACATGGTTACTTGGCTTTTCAACAAAGGAATCAATGGTGCGACTGTCTACGGTGCCAATACAGATGCTTTGCACTTGAGCGTTACAAAGGCAGATGAGAAAGTCCTTATCGGTAAGGAGCTTACAAGAGGACTTGGAGCTGGAGGAAATCCTAAAGTAGGAAGAGAAGCTGCAAAGGAAGCTATCGTTGACTTAAAGAAAGCGGTTGCCGGTGCAGATATGGTATTTGTTTTGACAGGTCTTGGTGGTGGAACTGGAACAGGTTCTGCTCCCGTAATTGCGCAACTTGCCAAGGAAACAGGAGCTGTTGTAATTGGTGTTGTGACAATGCCTTTTGAATCAGAAAAAGCAAGACTGGACAAAGCAGAATGGGGTTTGCAGGAGTTGAGAGAAGTAACAAACACCTGTGTTGTTTTGGATAACAATAGATTGGTAGACATAGCAGGACAATTGCCAATTGAGCATGCATTTGCGGTTGCGAACGAGTTGGTTAGTACAATGGTAAAAGGAATAGTCGAAACGATTACCCTTCCAAGTTTGATTAACCTTGACTACGCAGACGTATCGGCAATAATGAAAGATGGCGGAGTTTCTGTCATTGGAATTGGAGAATCAGATGCACAAGACCGTGTTACGGAAGCTGTTAAGCAAGCACTTACACATCCTTTGCTTGATGTGGATTATAAAGGAGCTACTGGAGCTTTGATACACATTACTTGTGGACCTGACTTGAAATTGGAAGAATTCGACTTAATTGGAAGAACTGTCTCTGAAAACTTAAGCGCAGACGCGAATGTTATTATTGGAGCAAGAATTAACAAGGACTTTGTAGGGAAAGTTAGGGTTATAACAATAATGACTGGAGTTAAATCTCCATTCGTTTTGGGGCAATCAGGAGAAGAGAGCAGAGCCCCTGCAACAAGAGAGATGTCTGACTTGGGAATAGAGGTTTGGCGATAATCTGGTTTTATAACCAGATAAAAAATATATTTGATTCCGGGTGTGGAAACACACCCGATTTTTCTTTTTTCAATTTTTATATCAAAAACTATATAAATTTGGGATTAATTATTATTATTATATGGAAGAGGAGATACAGGAAACAAGGATAAGAAAAGTTGGCATTTTATCTGTGGCTAATCTTTTTGGAATTGTTAATGTTATTGTCGGCTTTTTAATCGGATTGTTTCTTACAATCGCAGCTTTGATATCTTCATCGCTTTCAACTTTAATTGGTCTCGGCAGTTTTGGAGTTCCAGCATATCTTTTGGTGCTTATTGTTCCAATATTATATGGAATAATGGGTTTTGTTGCAGGAGCAATAATGGCTTTTATTTATAATATCGCAGCAAAAGTTACAAAAGGAATAAAATTATATTCTTAATAAAACATTCATTTTTCTTTTTTTAAGAACTGTTGAATAACTTCTTTAAGATATCTTTTTAGCTTTTGTTTACTTTATGCTCCCAAACTCTGACGACTTTCCATCCCTTTTCTTTAAGCTTTTTATTCACTTCTTTTGCTCTCTTTAAATTCCTGTCAATTTTTAGCCTCCAATAGCGAGAATTTGACACGGGCATTCTGAAGTGCTTTGGGCATTTGTGCCAGAAACAGCCGTCTATGAATACAGCAATCTTTAATTTTTTTGAGCCAAAATCAGGCTTTCCAAATATTTTTGGCTGATATCTTAATCCGCGCCCTTTTAATAATTGCTTGGCTTTAAGCTCAACCTTTGTGTTACCGCTTCTTACTTTGGACATTATTGCGCTTCTTTCTTTTTTTGAAAAAATGTCCGCCATTATTAATTTTCCTTAAACAGCAGGCAAGGATTTATCTTAAACTGCAGCATTTTTGCTGATTCTCTTCCAGCATCTCCGCCTTTCCTTTGCATAGTAATTTCTCCTATTTTGAGGCTTCCTTTATCGGTTATCTTAACTTCTCCTTGTCCAAAGATATTCATTGTGGCATTAATGTCTTTTAACGCCCATTCATAGCTCTTTTTGTCTTTTTTTAATATTACAAGCACCCAATCAGCGGCAAATTTGTCTCTTCCTTTTAATACATCTGATATTATCAATATTTTATTCTTAGAAAAGAATTTTATTATCTCTTTTTGGTCTTTATTGGAGAATTCATCAATGAACATTCTTCTTTTGTCTTTTAACCTCTTTTTATTTACCGCCTCAATTTTTCCAGTGAATAATTTTAGAAGATATCCAACCTTTTTTGGAATATTCCACATGTTGACATATTTATCAACCCCTCTTTTATCAATTTGATTAAATCCGTTAGGATTGCTGACAAGCTTAACTGAAAGATTTTCGCAATCTATCGCTTGTTTAAGCTTTATTGTGACTTGGACCCGAATATCTGTTTTATAACTGCCTTTTATTTTTATTGCTTTTACATATTCTATTTCACTAAGAGCATAGTTCATAGCGATAAGCCAATTTTGGGCAGTTTCATCACTTATCCAATTATTAAATCTCGCAACCACATCATTTTCATTCTTAAATCCGCCCTTTGCTGTTTTAGAGCCTAATCTTCTTTTATCCATTTTTATACATTCATTGTTTTCTGCATTGAATAATCATAATTTGGAGTTTCTTTGCTGATTGAAATGTCATTTTGCTTTACTTTTTCAGATTTCAAAACCTTTAAAATTTGCTGGCAAATCAAATCAATAATTGGAACAGAAACACTATTCCCAAACTGTTTGTAAGCTTCAAATCTGTTAGGATGAATTTTAAACTCTTCAGGGAATCCTTGAACTCTTGCGCACTCTCTCGGCGACAATTTTCTTACTTTTCCATTTACAAAGTAGGCTCCCGTCTTTCCAGCAGCTCCGCCCCCGTATGCAGATAGGGTTATTGCATGGCCATTTATGCTGTATATTCTTTCCCCCTGACCCCCTTTGTTTATCTGCCCTATCTGAATCGGCTTTAATCTTGGGGTTTCGTCTCTTGTCCAAAATTGGATATCTTCTCTTTTTAAAACAAATTCTTTTGTTTTTTCTTCATCTTCCAAGATATCCTTTACATAAATTTCTTTATATGTTTCTTTTGGGAAATAGAAATATCTAACGCCCAAATCTCTTCTAAACGCAATAATATAAATTCTTTCTCTTGCCTGCGGAACTCCATAATCACTCGCAATTAGGATTTTATAATAAGGGTCATATCCAATTTCCTCTAATGTTTTAAGTATTATTCTCAACGTGTTTCCATTGTAGTGCTTTGCCAAATTCTTGACATTTTCCAAAAACAAAACTTTTGGCTGATGATATTTTGCTATTCTTGCTATGTCAAAAAACAAGGTTCCTCTCGTGTCTTTAAATCCTTTTTGTTTTCCTGATATGCTAAAAGCCTGGCATGGAAACCCTGCGCATAAGATATCATGCTTGGGCACTTCGGATTCTTTTATTTTTGTGATATCTCCCTTTGGAATTTCCCCAAAGTTTTCACTATATGTCTTTTGAGCCTCTTTATCCCATTCAGAAGAGAAAACACACTCCGCTCCGTTCCTTTCCAAAGCGATTCTAAACCCCCCTATTCCTGCAAATAAATCTATAAATGTAAGTTTATTATCCATAAGATAAAGAAGACCTTCTCTTTATTAAATATTTTGTTGTCTATCTAGAATTACCGTTGTTATCAAACATCCAGCTCTTTTGACTTCTTCATATTGGTATTTTCCCATTCATCAAAATAAAGAATGTTATCCAGATCTATCTTCTCCTTTCTGGTGTACTTTTTCTCAAATTCATATCCTATCGGGAAAAACGCCTCTACGTGAACATGCTCTGGAATGCCAAGAGTTTTTTTCACCTGCTCCTCAACGAAATGTCCTATCCAGCTTGCTGAAAGACCCGATTCTTCCAGCTTCAAAAGGAAATTCTGCATTGCTGCTCCTGCCTGCTGTCTTACATAAATTTCTCCTCTTGCCCCATATGCATTTACCGTTCTTGATGGGTTTGAGCATGCGACAACAACATAATGTGCTTTCGCTATAAATGGCTGCTGAGCTGCATCTGCCAATTGCTCTATAAGATTTTTATCGCTTACAAGAATGAACTTTAGGCTATAATTGCTGCCTGCCATCGGAGCATATCTCGCAGCATCAATGCATTCAATAATATCCCTCCAGTCAGGTTTTTTGTCCTTGAATTTCTTGACGCTGTGCCTGTTCTTTATTGCCCTTCCTAACTCCATGTTGAAATCACGTTAGCTTAATATAAAAAGTTATTGATGATAAGAATTGTTAATGTAAAAACCAACTTTAAGAATTGTTATATTAGCTATTTATCAATCAGCGAGTGAAATGAGCCAAAATTTTCAGAAACTTATAACTCCTCCACCTAAAACCTTCTTTCCTTTATAGAGGACAATTGCCTGTCCTTCACTGACTCCTGTTATTTGTTTTTTTAAGATTACCTTATATTTCCCATTGGAATATTTTAAAATTGAGGGAAGGAGCTCACCGACCTGACGTATTCTTGACGAAACCCTCATTTCTTTTTTTGGAATTTCGTTTATCCAATGAGGTTCCTTTATTGTTATTTCTTTCCTGAAGTTTAATTCATGCCCTTCAGGAGCAGCGATTATTGTATTTGTTGGAGGAATTTTTCTTGCTACATACCATTTTTTCATTATTTTATCTTTTCCTTTACTTTGGCTATTTATAGACGAAGTAGACCGAACTTGTGAGAGTCTGTTGAGGTCAATTCCAAATCTTGGACCTATTCTTTGTCCAATTGTATAATAATAAATTCCATCGTGCTCGCCGATTTGTTTTCCTTCTGGGTCGAGGATTCTTCCCGGTTTTGGCTTGATTTTCCTTTGTAGAAATTTCTTAAGATTTACTTTTCCGATGAAACATATACCTACTGTGCTTTTTCTGTTAAAGTTAGTGAAGCCTGCTTTCTCAGCTATTTTTCTTACTTCTTTTTTTGCGAAGTCTCCTATGGGGAATAAACTATGGGATAAATCTTTTTGCGATAATCTATATAAGAAATAAGACTGGTCTTTGCCCTCGCCTTTTGCTCTTAATAATTCATAATTTCCTTTTTTATCTTTTGCAATTCTTGAATAATGTCCCGTTATAACATAGTCGGCTCCAAGCTTTTTGGCTGCCTTCCATAATAATGGAAATTTAACTTTCTGATTGCAGTCTATATCAGGATTGGGAGTTATTCCCTTTCGGTATTTTTTGAACATTTCGTCAACAACCTGCTTTCGATATTCTTTTTCAAAATCAAGCGTGATGAGAGGAATGCCAAGTCTTGCGGCGATTTTAAGAGCCACACGCCTGTCCTCTCTCCAGGTGCATTCACCACTTAGAGGATCTTTTGTATCGCTCCAGTTTTTCATGAATGCACCAACTACTTCATAGCCTTTATTTTTCATCAAAAGAGCAGCCACGCTTGAATCAACTCCGCCGGACATTGCCATGAGAACTTTTGTTTTTTTCATTAATATATTCAATTAACTTAATTTAAAAAGAATTCTTATTCTAATGTTAAATCATTCCTCTTTATGGAATGAAGCTGCAATAAAAAAAATTCCTAAAGCTATTAAAAGACCTTGACCTATCACTGAATCTATTGACAGAAAAGATGGAATACCTAATCCAATTGCTGCTAGTAAGATGATGAATATTATCTTCTCAAATCCTGCTCCCTTTCTTGCTCCACTTGTTGAGAAAGCTAGGCTAATGAGTGCTAGAAATATCCAAAGTAACATAATACCTGCCAAAGCCAATACTACAATTGAAGCTGGAAAAATTCCAAGAATTGATGCATTAACTGCAGCAAAAAACAAAGCTAAGCCATACAAAAAATATGCTACGTTTATTTGATAATATACCCCCCGTTCTTTTTAAATATTTGGGTAAAAAACATTCCAGAATGTTGTAATTATGGTGAACTTCGTTGACGGGAAGTCAACGCCCGAGGAAGGATTTGAACCTTCGACCCCATGGTCACTGCTCTATAAGGAGTAACAGCCATGTGCTCTAACCGGACTGAGCTACCCGGGCAATTTCATCTAAACCTAATATTAGATGTTTATCTAAAATCTTGTACATCATATATAAATGTTTTGGGATTACTACAAATACTTTATACTCTTTTCCATAGTACTTAATTTTTTCTCTTAATTGATAGGCTTTTATTTCTCCTTTCCATTCTGTGCATTCAATAATTACTTTTTTATTTATTAAAAAATCTGGATAAAACCATTTTCCTTTTTTTCTTATTAAAGGTTCATATTCATAATCTATTTTTAATTCTGTGAGTTTATCTGCTACTGCTTTTTCAAATTTATTTCTAACTTTCTCTCCTTTAATTGTTATACCTTTATATCCCAACATTTTTTTGAATTTTTCATGCTGTATTAGTTGATACTCTTTGGGATGTTCTTTTTTCATTCTTGCGTGCCATTTTACCAAGAATTTTACTCCAGATTTTTGTGCCTTTTTCAATTGATTTGAATATGTTCCCTTCTCTTTTTTGATTTTTACACATGCTTTTCCTCCAAGAATTTGTTTCCAATTATTATTTAACTCTTTTATTTTAAGAGAAGATTGGTCTATTTCGAGAAATTCTATTATTTTTTCAAATCTATCTTTAGGAAGTGCTCCGCCATTCTTATATCTAGTTATGGATGCTTTAGGAATATTCAATTTCTTCACTAATTTTCTATATGTGCCCGCCTTGTTTATAGCCAAATCGATAATTTCTTTTTGATTATCTAAAATTTCTATATACATTAAATTTTAAGGTTGTGATTCTTTATAAAAATTAATTGACACTTTGAAGTAACGGGACACTTATTATTTTTTCTTCTTTGGTTCCTTTAATCCCAAATCAACAATTGGACGGGGTTGGTGCTTTTCCAGGAATGTATAGACATTGGATTGTTTTGAGCCATTTATTAGATATATCATTGCATCCTGAGCGTTTTTTATATGATCTGCCAAACCTATTATTCCCACCCTATTATCTTTAATCTCAAAAAAACATTTTGTCAGTTCCGATAAGACTGCAAGAGTCCCGCCTCCTTTTCCTATTATTCTGGCCTTTATTATTTCCATATCTTTTCTTCTTGTATAATCCTTAATGTTTAGAATTTCAAACACGGTGTCTTCTTCTTTTATCATCATCACCGCAGAGAATGGAAATCCGAAGTCCAAAGCATCTATCACCTTCTCGGCAATGTATTCATCCTCAGGTTCACCTTCTATTTCTACTTCTTTGCCTCTAATCGTCAATTTGACATTTAATTCTTCTTCAAGCTTTTGCTTTCCCTTTATTATCCTAATAATCTTTTCGCAGATTAATTTTTTCATTTTAGAACTCTTTCTTTTCGTCAGAAAGATACCCATTCTTTCTTAGCCATGCTATTTGATTTGAAGGATATTTGAATATTACATCCCCCTTGTTGAAATCAAGTTCCCAGGGTTCTATCAAAACCACATCATTTGGTCTCAACCATAATTTTCTTTTTAGCCTTCCTGGAACACGACAGTTTCTTGACTTTCCATCAAGACAATTCACCATCATCTTGTTTCCTCCAAGTCGCTGTTCTATTACCCCTATGATTTCTTTTCCTCTTGGAAGTTTTGCCCGTGTTACTATCTGCTGACCATATTCATCAAATTCATTTTCTTCCTGCTGCCTTGTGCTTTTCATAAAAATTTTAAATGGATTTTGTTTATAAAAGTATTGAATATATTATTTCATTGTAATATCCTCTATTAATGTTATATCGTGGATTTAAGTTGTTCATCTTTTTATTCCTTTCTTTGTTTTTCTAGGAAAGCTTGATTGGGAGTTCTAA
>JAGVNG010000009.1 GCA_020053375.1 Nanobdellota archaeon
AGACCTCATTCAAGCTTGGAAAATAAATCCCCCGCAGAAGTTTATTTTGATTTTTCTAAGTTATTTTAGGGGTAGGACATATGTCCTGAACCTATACATGCAATTAAGAATTACTGGGTAAATGTAAGATTATCAAACTCTGCAAAGTTTCCAGAGGTTCTTAAGAATTCTTCCTTAGTAATTATATTTGAAGGATAGTTTACTTTCCATATTTTTATTGACCCCCTTAATCCACCGAAATAGACTAATTCTCCAAGATTTGCTCCTTGTGCATTAAGATTTTTCACAAGCGGATCTAATTCAGTATGGGCAAGGTTTAGTGTTGGATATTCCTTAAATACATCATTCAACAAGTATAGTTGTGCAAATAACCCCTTAGAAACTTTTGGAGACATATAAACGACAGCCCCATTTTTGTCGATGCTTACTGTGCCGCTATCTTGATTTATATAAGGAATTATATTGGCTGTTGCATTCAAACCTCCTCCAAAGTCTACTAACTGATTGCCAAAATATGCGTATCTTAGGGGAATAACTATCTGTTTCTGATTATATACAAAAACTCCCTGCGGCTGCGAGATAGCACTTTCGTTCCTGGATGTTTCAATAATTACTCCTGCAATTATCGCACTATTTGAAGGCAAGAATATTTGATTTTCGTTTACTCCATAAATTATATCTTCATCAACATAAGCTCCGCCCTGATATATCCTCATAACAGTGTTATTTGTTTCCCTGCTTTGTGAAGAATTGTAAATCATTACTGGAATCTGTGAAAGTCTGTCCGCTCCCATTCCATCGCTTCCTATACTGGAATAAGCTCCATACTTTCCAATGTCTGTGGAATCTAATAAAAGATAAGAAACATCATGAGTTTTCATAAAGCTGAGAGCAGCTTCAGGATAAGGAGTTGTCAGGACATATCTTCCAACTAAATGAGGCCAGTAGCCGATGAAGTGCCCACCATCTACAACCGTTGGTCTCTCGCCGATTGACTGCACCCAATATCCATAATCCCACCAATGAACAAACACCGAACCGATGGGAGTGTTTTCACGAACCCATGACATTGCCTGCTGCCATTGTTGTTCATATATTCCAGGAACAGTTGCCTTAGTCGAGTAAATGGTTCCAACAGAATAACTAGCAAGAGTCATTATCATTACCACTATTAGGACACCAATGATTATACCAGCAGTTAATTTCTTTAGTCCATCTTGTTTGTTTTCTTCCCAATAATTTAACATTCTTACAAAGAAGAAACTGGAGATTAATGGAAGGATAGGAGAAATGATAAATAAAAGTCTTATTGCTCCTCGCATAGATATAATTCCCAAAAAAGCAAAGGATAGCAATAGAATATGTGAAAAGTCTATTTCTTTAAAGTCTTGGAGAGTTCTTTCATCTTTTTTTAAATGTGTCTTCAAGATTAGATATAACAATGCGAGAGTAAAGATTACCAATCCTCCAAGATATATGCCTCTTGAAATGAGATTCTCCCCATTCAAAATACTTGCAGTGGAATATTTGCTGAAAATGAATCCAAAGATAAACAGGACAAAAAATCCGTTGAGAATTAATCTATTCTTGAAGCTGAATTTTTTGACAGCATCATAAAAGATGACAAGAATCCCCAAAATAAACATCCATAGAAGATAACCAAAATTCTGAAGAATTTCTGTGAAATAAGGAACAGCATTCTCGGCAACGGTTAATCCAACTCTGGTTCTTCCAAAAGGATACAATAATCTTTCAAAGATATCCTTTATGCTTCCAATCAAGAAAGAGCTATCAACAACCAGCAGAAGAATAATCAGCAAGAGAATTCCAGCCAGAGAGCTTATAAGAGGCTCCGGAAGATTAATCTTTCCCATTTTTATTTTCTCTTTTAACTTTGTATTAAATAGGGTATAATCAACTAGGAGGAGGAATAATACAAAGATGCCAAAACCAGTATCACTGATATTTGTTATAATGGATTTAATGTTTCCTATCTGAAGAGATATTATTAGCAATGCTGGAATTATCCATGAAGAATAAATCATTAAATTTTTCTTCTTATCTTTTTGGAATAGGAAGAATAAGAGGGTAGCAAGCCCAAAAATCATATAAATATATCTGTAGCCCCCCCAGCTCCATGACATTAATCCTGTGAAAATTCCTGATAAAATCCCATATATAATCATCTTTTTTCCTGTTTGTTTCTTCCATGCCAGAGTTATGAATAGGAAGGCAAGCCAGAACCAAATCATCCCCAAACTCTCGATTTCAGGCACTCCTGCTACGGTTCTGTGTAGCATGGCCGGTGAAAAGATGTAGAATACGGCAGCTATAATCGCACACATCCATGATTTTTCCTCGGGGAATTTCAGGGAGCTCAGAGCTTTAACAAACAGCAAAAATCCGATGGCAGAGATAATGAAAAGAATTACCGGTGTAATGATTGCAGCATATGTCAAAGAATTATTTCCAAAAATTTGGCTTATTTTGTAGAAATAAAAAATAACCCACGGCATCAGGCTTTGATAGGCATAATTTTTTGCACCCAGGGGAACATACCTCATCATGTCTGGGTTTTGAAGGACTCCGTTGTCTATCTCTTTGGCATGTCTAAGATACAGAAAAGGATCCAAATCAGGGGCAAGCGTCCAGTCTCCTGTTGTTACGTCCTTCAGTCCAGGAATATTGGATGTCCTGATGACCGCTGCAGTAAATAGAAGCCAGAGTATTACTGGCAAGAACATCCATTTAAATTTTTTAAAATAAGCGCATGCTGTTGAAATTGCCAGAGCCAGTGTTAAAGCCCAGAGCAATATTGCAGGAAAGGCAGATAAGAACTGGCTGATTGCTGTGATTCCTGTGTTTATTTTTAGGGCACTGAGAATGCTGAATAATAATGAAGCAAAAAATAATATGAAAAAGACTTTAGTCTGGGAATTTGGAAAAATCTTTCCCAGATTTATCTTAATCTCATCCTCTTCGTTCATATTAAAAATGCAGGAAAATCTTCTTTAAAAGCTTTATTTTAATTTAAAAAAAGCAGAAATCCCAATAAAATAACCGCTATTTGGAAACCATTGATGAGATATACAGTTTCCCACTCATAGGCTTTTCCGCTTCTTTTTATTCTTTTCAGAGTCCAAATAGCAAGGTGTTCCAGCCCATAAATTTTATCATAGCGCAGCTCAAGGCTCCCATCTCTGTTTGGCTTCCCAAAACTTTGTTTCTTGAGATTGCCTCTTAGTTTTAAAACAGTCTCAAACATGTATGGTATGAAAAAAAAGATAGCAATCTTCTCTATATTTCCGAGAATTGCAATTGTTGCTATCATCATTCCCACAGCATAAGTCATGACATCCCCCGGAAAAACTCTTGCGGGATATTTATTGAATATATAGAATGCAAATAATGAGGCAACCATGCACAGGGCAACAATGCTAAGCCAGCTGTTTCCTGTTTTGAATGTGACAAATGCCAGCGCTGAAAGGATTATTATTCCCTGCCCTGCCTCAAGCCCGTTATATCCCGCCAGAAAATTAAAAGTTGTTGTGGCTCCAAGAATCCCGAATGGTATTAAAATTAATGGATAAATTATTCCAAAATTTATTCCCATCATTGTTGAATTTCCCGAATTAATTACCATCAAAGGAATTGCGGAGAATAATACCAGGATAATTCTTGAACGCTTTGAGAGCCCTCCCTTTCTCCATCCAAACAAATCGTCCACAAGCCCCACCAAAGTCACAAGGAACATTGAACTGAGTATCGCAAAAATCTTAAGTGAAATTCCGTCCGACGTTTTAAAATAAAATGTCTGCAACGCGATGTAAATGAAGATTCCTATCATTGCGCTCAAAACAACCACTACCCCGCCAGAGCCAGCCACATCTTTTTTGCTGTTCAGCTTGTTCATATCCTCCCAAACCAGCCCGACTTGCCTGACTTTTTTTATCCAATATGGCAATACCAAAAAAGTGCAGAAAAATGATATGAATATGGGAACTAAGAGTATTGATTCAATCATTGATATAAATAATTTGGAAAGCTTTTAAATCTAATGAACTTTAATTTCATTTATTTCTATTTGAACAGCAAAGGGGTTATATACACTTCAACCAATGCTGCAAATATCAGAATCAAGATTGCCATGAAAATGAGGATGACAACATTTTCCAAAACTCTAAGGAATAATTTGTCCTTTATTCCGTGTCTGACAATCCCTGTTCCAATCATTCCTCCTGCAAGAGCAGTTATGAAATATGCCGTTATTTCAGGAAATCCATGAACCATATATCTTAAAAGCCCAAGGGGGATGTCTGCAATTTGGTATTTTGTAAAAATTCCTATCGCTGCGGAGATTACACTGGCATTCCACGCCAGCACGAAAATGGCTCCTGCTCCAAAAATCAGGGAAAATATTAAAGTGAAAATCATGACATACATGTTATTTTCAATTATGGAAAGAAGCCTCCCGGTAGCCATAGATGAGCCATGAATATTTATAGCGTCGCCGGTAAATCCATACAGCTCAATGCATTTTTCTATGTCCCCTGGACTGTTTATCATGCAGTAAGTTTCAAGCTGCGCATTAAAGAGATTGGAATCTCCCAAGACTATGTTCCAAAAAGAAAAAGCAACAACAAATCCCAAAAACAGCCATACAAAGGCATATATTGCATCACTGTGGGCTCTCCAGACGCTGAAAAATCCTTCAATATGCTCATCCCGCTCTTCCTCAACTTTTATCAGATAATACATGAATGGCAGTGAAAACATAACGCAAAAAGTAACAACTATCATCCCAGAGTATCCCGACAACACTGCGTCCCTTGCGAAGAAAAGTTTTACCAAAAGCAATGAAAGAGAAGCGTAAACAAGGCCTACAAAAAACATTTTCCAAGGTCCTTTTTCAACTCTCATCGGATTTATAAGAGACTCTAACATATTCTTAATAAAAAAAGAGAATTTTTAAACTTTCGTGAAGTTTGTCTTTTATGAATAAGGAGAGAATCTTTTATAATATATTAAAAAACATAAAAGAAGTGAAGATACAGGGAGCCAGAAATATAGCAAGAAAAGCCCTTTATGCATATTTTTTGATTCCAACAGAAAAATCCAAGAGATTGTTGCTTTCTTCCAGGCCAACAGAGCCAATGCTTGCGAGAGCATTAAAGGAAATGAAGAAAAAAACATATAAGGAAATCCTTGAACATTTTGATTCTGCGCAGGACATTATCAATAAGAACACACTGGAGTTAATAAAAAATGGAGACCGCGTTTTTACTCATTGTCATTCGACAAATGTTAGCAAGGCGCTTATATATGCAAAAAGAAAAGGCAAGAAATTTGAGGTATACAATACGGAAACAAGGCCCCTCATGCAAGGAAGAAAGACTTCAAAAGAATTGGCAAATGCGGGCATCAAAGTAACTCAGTTTATTGATTCCGCCGCCGCAATAGCCATTGAAAAAGAAAATAGCAAGGACAAAGTTTATGCCACCAAGGTTTTTATCGGTGCTGACGCTTTGCTAAACAATGGAATAATAAACAAGGTAGGCAGCGAAATGATTTCAGAGCTTGCATTTATTCACAAAATTCCCGTCTATATAATCGCGGATTCATGGAAATATTCTTCAGAAAAAATCCCCATAGAAAAAAGGAAAATAGATGAAGTATGGGATAAGGCCCCAAAGAAAATAAAAATTCTTAACCCTGCATTTGAATTTGTTCCTAAAAGATATATTACCAAAATAGTTTCTGATTTAGGAACACTAAAATATGAGGCGTTTGTGAAGAAAGTGAAATAAAATTAATTTTTCTTGTTCTGGGCGTTATTATGTGACGAACTCAGGAATTTCAGTTCCTGCCTTGGGCTTCCATTACTGTTTTTGTAAGTTCCTCGTTTATTTTTTCAAGGGAGGAATTTAATTCTTCTCTTATCCTTCCCAATTTTTTAGTCTGCTCGCCGATTAACTTTTGTGTGTCTGTTATATTTTTCTTGACAAAATTTCCCCCGCCAATATCAACGAGAAGTTCATCCGACACGAGTTTTGTCCTTGCGAATATATTTTTTCCTATTTGGGATAATACTTCCTTTCCCTCTGCCCCCTTGAATTCCTCCAGCCCGAGGCTTAGGAAGTTGATTTCTATCATATTTCTTTCGATTATCTCCAGTTGCTGCTGTATCTGTCTTATCTGCTGTTCGAACATACTAAACTTGACCATTAAATCATTTTCCATAGAATTCATTAATTATACGACTTTTAAAATTTTCCTAAATATGCTGCTGAAGATTATTGAGCCCAAAAGATAAAGCCAAAACCAGTTTAAAAAGCCAAAAAACCTGAAATCTGCCATAACACTGAAGAAATCACTGAACCATCTGAAGAATAATACAAATGGAATTCCGGTAAACATAACTCCTCTCATGCTCAGTTTCATCATAGGCATCATAAATTTCATGCTTTCCTTCTGCAATTCCATCTTTTTTTCAAGATTGCCTTCGAATTTTTTCACTTCTTCACTCAATCTCTTTTGCTCATCCCTCATCTCTTTCATGGTTTTCTGGTCAGTTGCATATTTTTGTATAATTGTGGTAAACAGGGAAAAAATAAAGACAATGATAACCATCCCATAAGTCAGATTCCAGTTAAGAAGAGCTCCGGCAGACGGATTTAAAATTGCCCCCACGGAATTCTTTATTGCCGGAATGCTATTCCAGAAAGAAGCTATTATTAGAGATAAAGCCATTATGATTATTATTGGAGCAAAGCTTCCTTCTTTTCCCTGCGTGTCCATTTTTATCCAAAGCAAAAACAGTTTTTAAAGATTGAGTTCAAATAAAAAGGGTGTACACGCAGGTGACATATGTCCTACCCTCTAAAATAAACCTCTGCGGGAGTTTGGTTTCCCAAACTTGCATGTTTTCTAAAATGATTATATCTCAT